>JAQUAD010000106.1 GCA_028687425.1 Sideroxydans sp. | reverse complement strand
GACAGAATCCAATATGTGATACTGGACAATGGAAAAAAACTTGTATCAGAAAGGGCTGAAGAAGTCGAATATGTTATGAAAAATTTGGATAAACTTAAAATAGATAAGAACTTTTATCTTATGCACCAACTAATTCCTCCAGCAATGAGAGTACTTGGACTATTAGGGGTCAAGGAAGAACTTTTATTGAGCAAGTTAGATGAAAAACAAAAATCAATATTCGAATTCTAATAGGACACATGATTATGTCCAGATACGACGTTCCAACTTTCATTAAATGGGTAGGTGGTAAATCTTCTCTGTTAGCTCAGTATGACTCACTTGGACTATTTCCACAGAAGGTAGATAGATATATAGAACCGTTCATTGGAGGAGGTTCAGTGTTTTTCTTTATAAAGCGAAGCTACAATCCAAAAGAGATTTATTTATCTGATAGAAATCGTGAACTTGTCATTTGTTATGAAGTTATACAGAAAGATCCAAAATCCTTAATTGAACAATTGAAAGTTCATAAGGCAAATTCTTCTGAGGACTACTATTACAGAGTTCGAGATATTGACATTAACTTTACATTAATGTCAAAAGTAGAGATTGCTGCAAGATTTATATATTTAAATAAAACTTGTTTCAATGGATTATATCGAGTTAATTCAAAAGGAAGAAACAATTCACCATTCGGAAACTACAAAAATCCATCGATCTATGATGAGAATGTCATAAAAGATGCAAGTGCTTTATTATACGGAGCTAATCTTTCGATAGCTTCTTATGAAGCAGTTAGAGATGTTGCAGAAAGTGGTGATTTTATTTACTTTGATCCGCCATATTATAAAATATCCTCTACTTCTAGCTTTACTGATTATACAGATGTTGGATTTACTGCGGATGATCAGTTAAGATTGTCAATGTTATTCAAAGAATTGAATAAAAGAGGGTGCTTATGTATGTTAAGTAACAGCTACTGCGATTTCATTCTGGATTTATATGGGGATTTTAATGTTAACATTATTAGTGTAAGAAGAATGATTAATTCAGATGGGAAAGGTAGAAATGAAATAAGAGAGGTAGCAATTACAAATTATGAAAGGACTTGTCATCAAGCAAGTTTATTCGAATTCTAATTTATATATATAGGAATAATTAATATGAAAATAATTAAAAAGATTAAAGACTTGTTTCATACTCATGATTTTGTGTTGTATGAGATTGTTGGAGAAGAAAGTGTTTGTAATAAAGTTATTTGTAGAAAATGTTTTAAAGTTGAAATAAAAGATCATGACTTTAGTGGTTATATAATAAAGGAGCATTTTGATTGTATGGATAGTAGTATTGAAGAGAATCATTGTAGAATCTGTAATGGATATTGGCATTATCAATCTTATGGATTTGGTTCCTTTGGTGCAGATAGTTGGTTTGTAAAGGATAGATAGACATTTGTAAAATCACAGGTTTAAGTTATGAAAGAAAAAATTAAAATAGCAATTGTTGGAATCGGTAACTGCTCTAGTTCATTGATTCAAGGTATTGAATATTATAAAGATAAAAATCGTGATGATTCTATAGGTCTTATGCACTGGGATATCAATGGTTATAAAGTCGTATGGAGACTTCATAATATACTGCTTCAAATAAATAGAATTATACGAAAAACGAAGAGATTTGAAATTATGAGAGATTTGAAATCTATGAGATTCGTGTCTTTCTAAGTTTATTATTGATTTAAAGTATATACGTGAAGGATAGATATTTGAATTTTAATTGAAGGGATGTAACAAATGATAAAAAACAAGGACGATGGAATAGTAAATATAAACGGATGTACTATATGGAAACATGCTAAAATAGTGAGACCTTACATAATAAAACATCTAAAAGCAAAATTTCCGGGTAGTTTAATTCTTCGTGAATTTAACAAGATTGATTTAGTGGTTCTGAAAGAAGAGTTGCCTGTTGAAATTCAAAGTGCACAGATGGTAAAGGGAAAAATACTGAGTCATGCAGAATTTGAAGATTGTATAAGAAGGCAATTAGAAGACAATATAGAAAATTATGGAAGATGTTGGTTCTTTTTTGATTCTGAATATTACAGATACTTAAATGAATATGCTAAAAATGTAAGTATGAACTTAGATTGGTTTACTAAATATGTAAAAGAAGATAAACTTAAAGTATTAACAGTTAGATATGATGGATTAATAAAAGAGCTATGTTATGAGGATTTAAAATTTATAAGAAAGTTATCGAACACCTGTAACATAGAATATAATGATGATGAAAGAATTTTAAACAGAAACAAAATCACTATAATGAATAACGTTCTGAGTGGATATAAGTTTACACAAGAAGAAATTGATAGATTTATAAAAGAATTTGATGAAAGCGATAAGAGTGAAATTACTGACTGTCGTACATATTTAAGAAGTAATAAGGTTGATAATAGGAAACGTCTTTATGGTGATGTATTGATTGCTGTGACAAATTTAGAAGGAATAAATAAAATATTAGATATGAAAGTTGATTACACTGCAAATTCAAAGCAATATGGTGCATATATAGGAATTTTTGAAACGGTTGGGATTGCAGCTGGAAGCAGAACTCGTTTTGTTGACAGATTTGATATATGTCAATATTTTCCAGGATATATAAGAACTAAAGATAAATGGAATAGGATAAAAGACGGTCATTATACTGATAGTATGCTTAGAGAACTTTTTACTACATATTCTCTACAGATGTCTGGAAAACAAGGAAGCTTATTTGATTAATAAGAAAATGATAAAAAGAAAGATAAAAACAATGGTGTTAAATTTCCTTAAAGTTGACAAAGGAATATACCTTATAGATCACATCATTTATGACGTTATACATAAAAGATTTTACATTTATTCAATTGTAAGATTATCGAATGGAAAGAGCATTGCATTGAAAAAAGAAAAAAAGTTTAAAGAAAGAATAAAATGACATAATATAGAATAACTCATGAAACATCCACCCATTCAATATGAAGACAGTATTGCATATAAAATGGTGGAAGAATTCATTAATGGGTTGAGAAAAGATTAATGTCATTTGAAAAATTTTAAAAGAGTTATAAAGAGTATCGAAAGTTTTATATACTAAAAGTTGTATATTGATAGTATAGAATAGATGGAGTGATTAAAAATGACATTTTATATGCTAAAGGAAATCGATACATACACAAATAATACAGAAGTGTTTTTACTTGAATCTTCTGCCAGTAAAAAGGTGATTGGATCCTTGATTGAAGAGTGCGACAAAGAAAATGGATATATAACATTAGAAATGTTTATAGAATATATAAATAGTAAAGGTGTGGATGGAAAGATTATAAATACTGA
>JAQUAD010000010.1 GCA_028687425.1 Sideroxydans sp. | reverse complement strand
GGGGCGGCAGTCTGGGCGCGCAGGCATTGAACGAAGCGCTGCCCAAGGCGCTGGCGATGCTGGATGCAACGGCGCGTCCGAATGTGATCCACCAGACCGGCAAGAAGCATTTCGAAGCCGTACAGCAGCTGTATGCGCAAGCCGGCGTGCAGGTGCGGCCACGACACGGTGCGGCGGAGCCGATGGGTGCGGGAGTGGCCGCATCGCACCTCCTCCCGCAAACGGCTGGCTGCGCCAGTAACGTGTCGGAGGTGCACGTGCGTGCCTTCCTGGACGACATGGCGCAACAGTATGCGCAAGCCGATGTGGTGATCTGTCGTGCGGGTGCGCTGACGGTAGCCGAACTGGCAGCGGCGGGCGTGGCCAGCGTGCTGGTGCCGTTCCCGTATGCGGTGGACGATCACCAGATGCATAACGCGCGCTTCCTGAGCGAGCACGGCGCGGCCATGCTGCTGCCGCAGAAAGAACTGGGCGCGGAAAAACTGGCACAGCTGTTGCGCGATTTGGATCGCGAAAAACTGCTGGCGATGGCGCAGGCGGCACGCAGTCTGGCCAAGCCGGATGCGACACAACACGTAGCGCAAGTTTGCGTTGCCTTGGCGGGATAAGAGATATGAAACATAAAGTCAAAAACATCCACTTCGTAGGCATCGGCGGCTCCGGCATGAACGGTATCGCCGAGGTGATGCTCAACCTGGGCTTCAAGGTGAGCGGTTCCGATATCGCGGACAGCACCGTGATCATGCGCTTGCGTGATCTGGGGGCGGATATCACCCAGGGCCATGATGCGAAGAACCTGCGCGATGCAGATGCGGTGGTGACTTCGACTGCGGTGAAGGCGGACAACCCGGAAGTGGTCGCCGCACGCGAGCAGCAGATACCTGTGGTGCCGCGCGCGGTGATGCTGGCCGAACTGATGCGCTTGCGTCAGGGCATCGCCATCGCCGGCACACACGGCAAGACTACGACCACTTCGCTGGTGACCAGCGTGCTGGCCAAGGGCGGTTTCGATCCGACCTTTGTTATCGGTGGGCGACTGAACAGCAGCGGTGCGAATGCGCGCCTCGGCACCGGCGAATACATCGTGGCCGAAGCGGACGAGTCGGATGCTTCCTTCCTGCATCTCACACCGATCATCGCGGCAGTCACCAACATCGACGCCGACCACATGGAGACGTACGGCCACGACTTCAACAAACTGAAGCAGGCCTTCATCGATTTCATCGAGCGGCTGCCGTTCTACGGCCGTGCCATGTTGTGCGTGGACGATCCGAACGTGCGCGAGATCCTGCCGCGCATTAGCAAGCCGGTGACGACATACGGCATGAGCGAAGAAGCGCAGATCCGTGCCGTGAATGTGCGCCACGAAGGCGGGCAGATGCACTTCACCGCGCAGTGCCGCCATGACGAGAAGTGTATGTTTGACGGCAAGCCGCTTGATCTTGATATCAGGCTCAATCTGGCGGGCGAGCACAACGTGTTAAATGCCTTGGCCGCGATCGCCATCGGTCTGGAAGTCGGTGTCGCACCGCAGGCCATCGCCGATGCGCTGGCCGAGTTCCAGGGTGTGGGGCGACGCATGCAGCGCTACGGCGATGTGGTGTTGCCGTCCGGCGGTTCGTTCACGCTGATCGACGATTACGGTCATCACCCGGTAGAGATGAAGGCGACCATCGCCGCTGTGCGCGGTGCGTTCCCGGGCAAACGCCTGCTGCTGTCGTTCCAGCCACACCGTTACACGCGCACGCGCGACCTGTTCGAGGATTTCGTGAAAGTGCTGTCCGGCGTGGATGCGCTGGTGCTGGCGGACATCTACGCGGCAGGCGAAGCGCCCATCGTGGCGGCGGACGGGCGCGCATTGATGCATGCCTTGCGCGTGTCGGGGCAGACCAACGCGGTGTTCGTGGAGAGCATCGCCGACATGCCGCAAACCATCATGCAGATGGCGCAGGACGGTGATGTGGTGCTGAACATGGGCGCGGGTTCCATCGGCGGAGTGCCAAACCAGGTGGTGAAGTTGTCCGGCAGATGAATATGAACGAAGCGACACAATTCAATACGGAAGTTCTGCGTGGAGAAATGCTCCATGACGAACCGATGTCACGCCACGTGAGCTGGCGTGCGGGCGGTGTTGCGCAGCGTGTCTACCAGCCGGCCGATCTGGCGGACCTGCAAGCGTTCTTGCGGCAGACCCCGGCGGACGAGCCGCTGCTGGCAGTGGGGCTGGGCAGCAACCTGCTGGTACGCGACGGCGGATTTCGCGGCACGGTGTTGCTGATGGTGGGGGCGCTGACCGAACTGCGCATGGAAAACGGATTGATCTACGCACAAGCCGGTGTGCCAGGTGCGAAGCTGGCTCGTTTCGCAGCGGGCAACAACTTGTGTGGTGCGGAATTCTTCGTCGGCATCCCCGGCACGCTGGGCGGCATGTTGGCCATGAATGCCGGTTGCTATGGCGGCGAGACATGGAGTTTGGTGCAGCGTGTGCAGGTGCTGACACGCAACGGCGAGTTGCTGGAGCGCACGCCTCAGGAGTACGACATCGGCTATCGCAATGTCGTGCTGAAGCAGCATAGCGATGAGTTCTTTGTGGGTGCCTGGTTGCGATTGCCACAGGGCGATGTCGAGGCTGCGAAGCTTGAGATCAAAGCGCTGATGGAAAAGCGCAGCGCCAGTCAGCCCTTGCAGATGCCGAATGCGGGTTCCGTGTTCCGCAATCCGACCGGGAGCCATGCCGCGAAATTGATCGAAGGTTGCGGACTGAAAGGCAAGCGCATCGGCGGCGCGCAGGTGTCGGAGAAACATGCGAACTTCATCGTGAACGCCGGCGGTGCGACCGCCGCGGACATTGAAGAACTGATAGTTGAAGTGCAGGCAACGGTGCAGAAGCAGACGGGCATCAACCTGCATCCGGAAGTGAAGATCGTTGGAGATAAAGTTAAGTGAATAACTTCGGAAAAGTGGCGGTGTTGTTCGGCGGTCGTTCGGCAGAGCGCGAGGTGTCGCTGAAGAGCGGGGCGGCAGTGCTGGCTGCCTTGCAGCGCAGCGGCGTGGATGCGCATGCCTTCGATCCGGCCGAGCGTGAATTGACGGAGTTGAAGACCGGGAAGTTCGATCGCGTGTTCATGATGCTGCACGGTCGCTATGGCGAGGACGGTACGGTGCAGGGCGCGCTGGAACTGATGGGCATCCCTTACACCGGCAGTGGTGTGATGGCTTCGGCCGTCGGTATGGATAAGTGGCGCACCAAGCTGATCTGGCAGGCGGCAGGTCTGCCCATCCCGGAATACGAAGCACTGACTGCGCCGACAGACTGGGACGCTGTGGCCGAGCATCTCGATTTGCCCTTGTTCATGAAGCCTGCCAGCGAAGGCTCCAGCGTCGGCGTGATCAAGGTCAAGAAAGTGGAAGACCTGCCTGCCGCGTATGCGGAAGCGGCCAAACACGACAAGGTGGTGATCGCCGAGACTTTTATGAGCGGCGGCGAGTACACGGTGGCGATCCTGAACGGCAAGGCATTGCCGGCGATCAAGATCGAACCGGCGAACGAGTTCTACGATTACGAAGCGAAATATCTGCGCGACGACACGCGTTACCTGTGCCCGTGCGGTTTGCCGGCGGAACAGGAAGCCGAGATGCAGCATATGGCGCAACTGGGATTCCAGTTGATCGGCGGACAGGGCTGGGGGCGCATCGACTTCCTGCGCGGCGAGGACGGCAAGATGTATCTGCTGGAAGCGAATACCGCACCCGGCATGACCGATCACAGCCTGGTGCCGATGGCGGCACGCCAGGCGGGCATCGATTTTGATCAGCTGGTGCTGCAGATATTGGAGGGCGCGCATGTGGGATAACGCTCATCTGCTCCGCGGTATCGCCAATGTGCTGTTCGGCTTCAGCGTATTGCTGATGATCTACGGCATGGTGCGTTATGTCGCGCAGTTGCCCGCGTTCTCCTTGCAGGCGGTGGCGCTGGCGACGACACCGCAAAGAGTGGATGTCGCCCAACTGGAAGAAGTGGTGCGCGATCAGGTGCGCGGCAATTTCTTCACTGTCGACCTGGCCGAGACGCGCGCTGCATTCCAGCAACTGCCCTGGGTGCGATCTGTGAGTGTGCGACGCAAGTTTCTCTGGCAGCTGGAGGTGCAGATAGAGGAGCACGTCGCGCTGGCACGCTGGAACAAGACTGCGCTGGTGAATACCTATGGCGAGTTGTTCGAGGCGCAAAGCGACGAAACGCTGCCGGAGTTCTCGGGCGAGCAGGAGAACTCATTGGTGGTGGCGCGCATGTATGGCGAACTGGAGCAGGAGTTGCAGCCCATGCAAAAACATATCGCGCAACTGGATCTGTCGCCGCGCATGACCTGGCAGGTCAAGCTGGACGATGGCATGGAGCTCGCATTGGGACGCGAGGCGATGCGCGAACGGTTGGCGCGTTTCGTGAAAGTGTATCCATACAGCGTGGCGGTGCGGATGCCGAACGCACGACGCGTGGATCTGCGCTATCGCAACGGGTTTGCTGTGCAGCAGCCGCAGGGTGCGGCATAAGGGTAGTCAGGAGAAGGTGATGAGCAAAGAGAGCAAGAATCTGGTCGTGGGTCTGGATATCGGTACGTCGAAGATCGCGTGCATCGTGGCCGAGGTGACGGCGGAAGGTACGCTGGAGGTGATCGGCGCTGGCATGCATCAATCATCAGGCATGAAAAAAGGCATGGTGGTGAACATCGACGCCACCGTGGGTGCGATCCAGCAGGCATTGCAGGAAGCCGAACTGATGGCCGACTGCAAGATCAAGCAGGTCTATACCGGCATCGCGGGTGGCCATATCCGCAGTTCGAACGCGCACGGCATGATCAAGATCAAGGACAAGGAAGTGGCGCATACCGATGTGGTGCGCGCTATCGAGACCGCCAGCTCGATCAGTTTGCCGGGCGACCAGCAGATCCTGCATATCCTGGAGCAGGAGTTCAGCATCGACGGGCAGGGCGGCATCAAGAAGCCGATGGGCATGAGCGGCCTGCGGCTGGAGGTGGAGATCCATATCGTGACCGGCGCGGTGTCGGCCGTGCAGAACATCCTCAAGTGCATCCACCGCTGCGGACTGGAAGTGGAAGACATGATCCTGCAGCCGCTGGCGTCGAGCAAAGCCGTGCTGGCAGACGACGAACGCGAACTGGGCGTGTGTCTGGTGGACATCGGCGGCGGCACCACCGACGTGGCGATCTTCACCGGCGGCGCGATCCGTCACACCGCGGTGATCCCCATCGCGGGAGATCAGATCACCAATGACATCGCGATGGCCTTGCGTACGCCGACCAAGGATGCGGAAGACATCAAGATCAAGTACGGCTGCGCCTTGCGCCAGTTGGCGAACGATGCACCGATCGAAGTGCCGGGCGTAGGCGAGCGCAGCGCGCGCATGTTGTCGCGCCAGACGCTGGCAGAAGTGATCGAGCCGCGCGTCGAAGAGTTGTACTCGCTGGTGCAGACGGAGATCCGTCGCAGCGGCTTCGAGGACCTGCTGTCGTCCGGCATCGTCATCACCGGCGGCAGTGCGGCCATGCAGGGCATGGTCGAGCTGGGCGAAGAGATATTCCATCTGCCGGTGCGGCTGGGACTGCCGCGCAACATCGGCGGTTTGTCGGCTGTAGTGAAGACGCCGCGTTATGCGACCGGCGTCGGTCTGCTGGTGTACGGACTGGAACGCCACCAGCGCGAGGAAGTGTCCAGAGTGGGGTCGGGGTCGTTCAAGGATGTGCTGGAGAAGATGAAGGATTGGTTCAAGGGGAATTTTTAGCGATAGGCGAGCATTGGATTCGGTCGGTTTAGTACTAAATATTTGTTATTTACTTTAAGGAGAAAAATGATGGCTTTCGAACTGTTGGATGCACAACCGCAAGGCGCGGTGATCAAGGTGGTGGGCGTGGGCGGCTGCGGCGGCAATGCGGTCGATCACATGATCGAACAGGGTGTGCAAGGTGTCGAGTTCATTACCATCAACACCGATGCACAGGCGTTGAAACGCAGCCAGGCTCGCGTGCAGCTGCAGATTGGTTCTGCGCTGACCAAGGGCCTGGGGGCGGGTGCCAAGCCTGCAATCGGTCAGGCTGCAGCAGAAGAGGATCGCGAGCGCATCGCCGAGATCATCGATGGCGCAAACATGGTGTTCATCACCGCAGGCATGGGCGGCGGCACCGGTACCGGTGCAGCGCCTATCGTGGCGCAGGTGGCCAAGGAACTGGGCATCCTGACCGTAGCCGTTGTGACCAAACCGTTCGTGTTCGAAGGCAAGCGCATGACTCTGGCACAGCAGGGCATCGAAGAGCTGAGTGCATACGTCGACTCGCTGATCATCGTGCCGAATGCCAAGTTGATGGAAGTGCTGGGCGGCAAGACCACATTGCCGGAAGCTTTCAAGGCAGCCAACGGCGTGTTGCAGGGGGCAGTGGCCGGTATCGCAGAAGTGATCAATGTGCCGGGAATGGTGAACGTGGACTTCGCCGACGTGTGCACGCTGATGTCCGAGAACGGCATGGCGATGATGGGCGCAGCCTCTTCTTCCGGCGAAGGTCGTGCGAAGCGTGCTGCGGAACAGGCCATCGCCAGCCCATTGCTGGAGGATGTGGACCTGACCGGCGCGCGTGGGGTGCTGGTGAACATTACTTCCAGCAGCAATATCACGCTGGAAGAGTTCCACGAAGTGATGAACTGCTTCCAGTTTGCGGCTTCCGAAGCGACTGTGATCGTCGGTTCCGTGTTCGATGAGAACATGGGCGATGAGCTGCGCGTGACGATCGTGGCGACTGGATTGGGCGAGGTCCGCAAGCCGCAGGCAAGACCGGTGCTGGTGCCGCAAGCCCAGCTGCGTACCGGTACGCATGATGCGCCTATGGTCGATTTCAGCGAGCTGGATATGCCGGCAGTGATGCGCAGCGGCCGTCATCGTGAAGCAGTGGAAGCAATGAAGCAGTCGGGCGTGGAGACACTGGACATCCCGTCATTCCTGCGCAAACAGGCAGACTGAACAGGAGAGATGCTGATGGCGCAGGGGCAGGCTGCTGCTGCAGCCTATGCTAAACTCGCCATCAAATCAGTCGGGTAATCAGGAATGGTCAAACAGCGTACATTGAAGACGGTGGTCGAAGCGACCGGTGTCGGCTTGCATACCGGAGAAAAGGTCTATCTGACCTTGCGTCCGGCGGCTATCGACAGCGGCATCGTGTTCCGTCGCGTGGATCTGCCACAGTCATCGGACATACGTGCCGAAGCACATGCGGTGCATGACACGCGCCTGTCTACCTGTCTGGAAGCAAAAGGTGCACGTGTGGCCACGGTCGAACATCTGATGTCGGCTTTGGCAGGGCTGGGGATCGATAACGCCATCGTGGAATTGACCAGTTCCGAATTGCCCATCATGGACGGCAGCGCCGGTACTTTTATCTTTCTGCTGCAATCGGCGGGTATCGTCGAACAGGATGCACCGAAGAAATTCATCCGCATCAAAAAGACTGTCGAAGTAAAGGATGGAGACAGGTGGGTGCGCTTCGAGCCATTCAACGGTTACAAGCTGAGTTTCACCATTAATTTCGCGCACCCGGTGTTTGCTAATACCAAGCAGGATGTTGTAGTCGACTTGGGCGTGCATTCCTATATTAAGGAAGTCAGTCGGGCACGCACTTTCGGTTTCATGCAGGATGTAGAGAGCATGCGCGCCCAAGGCTTGGCACTGGGTGCCAATCTGGACAACGCAATCCACATGGACGAATACCGCGTGATTAATCCGGACGGACTGCGCTTTAACGATGAGTTCGTCAAGCACAAGGTGCTGGATGCGATCGGTGACCTGTATCTGCTGGGCCATCCGCTGATCGGCGCCTTTTCCGGCTACAAATCCGGTCATGCCTTGAATAATGCACTGTGCCGGGCCTTGCTGGCAGACGAGACGGCATGGGAATTCGCTACCTTTGCCAAGGCTGAGGAGGCGCCAGATTTTCTGCGCCTGCAACTGCAGCCTGTCTGATCAGGGGGCGATATGCTGATCCGACTGGTCTTGTTGCTGTCAGCGCTGTTGCTGGCAGTTTCAGGGCTGGCTTATCTGTTCACGCGGGATGTTCGCTATCTGAATTTTATCGGGCAGGTCGTGCGCTTCCTGTTGTTCCTGCTGCTTGTGTCTGCCGTACTGTATGCCTTGGAACGTTTTGGGCTGGTCGCCTGGCGTGTCTTTGTCTAGCGCCTGATTTGGGCAAGGCGTTCTATGGCCGACTTCAATTCACCCTCCGGTAGATCATGCGCCAATTCCCCCAGTGCAACACGCCCTTGTTCGCCAACTTTCCTCGGTGGCGACGGCGTTGCAGGCGGATTGGCGTTTACTTGCACCTGAGTTTGAATTCCAGTAACCTCGCATCCCCTTGTTCGAAATGAAGAAATCAATTGAGGGGCGAGTTGTTTGAGTTTGCTGGCGACGGCGCCATTGTCGGCAGCCAAGGTCAAATGATTGTTTTCAAACCGCAACACACGGCTGCCTTGGACTAGCGAAGGCGGTGCGATGGAACGATACAGCTGCTGTAACCGCGCAAGCTGGCGTGCTGCCAATGCAAGTTTCTTCAGCTTTGGATCTGAGTCCAGAAAGTCATTCAGGCGGTTAGGCACAGTCGTTTGGGAATCTCGTGGGGGAGTGGATACGTGAATATTATTCTAGTTTCGAACAGTTCAGCAAAAGCACGCAGCCTGACGCTGACTGGTACGCATATGATGCTGGCCGTTTTCATGGCGCTAGCCTTGTTCGTGGCGGCAGTACTGACGGCACAGTATGGCATCGTGCGCTTTCAGTCGGGCGTGATCAGTAAAGAATTGCGCAGCTGGTTGGCCAGTGCGCAGGACGATGAATTGCGCAAGCAGGAATTGTTTATGCGCCAGAGTCTGGATGCGATGGCGGTGCGTCTGGGACAGATGCAAGCACAGCTGCAGCGTCTTGATGGTCTGGGTGCGCGTCTCGCAAAACTGAGCGGCATGAAACCGCAAGAGTTTTCATTCGGGCAAAAGCCGGCTCAGGGTGGTCCATTACTGCTTGTCCCTCCGCAGCAGGATATTTCGATGGAATCAATGATGCAGCAGCTGAATGATCTGACCTCATTGCTGGGCGACAGAAACGACAAACTGGTCGCGCTGGAGACATTGCTACAGCAGGATAAGTTGGACAAGAAGATGCTGCCATCGGTGGCGCCGATCACGGTGAGCTGGTATTCCTCCAATTTCGGCTGGCGTATCGATCCCTTTACCGGCAAGAATGCGATGCATGAAGGCGTGGATTACATGGTTCCAGCAGGAACACCGATATATGCCTCGGCAGGCGGGGTGGTGGTGTTCGCGGGCATGCATCCCCAATATGGTAATATGGTCGAGATAGATCACGGTAACCAGATCATCACCCGTTATGCACATGCATCCAAGATACTCGTCAAGGTCGGCGAGGTCGTGCGTCGCGGGCATGAGATCGCGAAAGTCGGAAGTACCGGGCGTTCTACTGGCAACCACCTGCATTTTGAAGTGAGATACAGGGGGGCGGCACAGAATCCGGTGCGCTTCCTGGAAAATGCAGCCAGTTGAAGCAAGCGTCTTTACGGCAGGGTGAGGTGGGTACCTCACCCTTTTTTATTTGTTCGTCACAATCGTCACAGAAAATACAAGCATGATCTCCAAATTGTTGAAATCCGTCTTCGGTAGTCGTAACGACCGTCTGCTCAAACAATATAGACAAAATGTAGCGCGCATCAATGCATTGGAGTCGTCGATGCAGGCGCTGTCAGATGAGGCGTTGCAGGCCAAGACTGCCGAATTCAAACAGCGCGTGGAGAATGGAGAGGCGCTGGATTCGCTATTGCCTGAGGCGTTCGCGGTGGTGCGGGAAGGCGGCAAGCGTGTACTGCAGATGCGCCATTTCGATGTGCAGCTGATTGGTGGCATGGTGCTGCATTACGGCAAGATCGCCGAGATGCGCACCGGCGAAGGCAAGACGCTGATGGCGACACTGCCCGCTTACCTGAATGCCTTGTCCGGCAAGGGCGTGCATGTGGTGACGGTGAACGATTATCTGGCTTCGCGCGATGCGGAGTGGATGGGGCGTCTCTATCGCTTCCTCGGACTTTCTGTCGGCGTCATCCTGTCCAATATGGACCATGCGGACAAACTGGCAGCGTACAGTGCTGACATCACCTACGGTACCAATAACGAATTCGGCTTCGATTATTTGCGCGACAATATGGCGGCGCGAGCGGAAGACCGTTTCCAGCGTGGCCTGAATTTCGCCATCGTGGATGAAGTGGACTCCATCTTGATCGATGAGGCGCGTACCCCGTTGATCATCTCCGGCCAGGCGGAAGACAACGTCGACATCTACGTCCGCGTCAACGCACTGGCACCCAAGCTGGTGCGACAGGCTGATGATGAAGCGCCCGGCGACTATAGTGTGGACGAGAAGAGTCACCAGATCCTGCTGAGCGAAGCGGGCCATGAGCATGCGGAGCAGCTGCTGTCTCAGGCCGGACTGTTGCCAGAAGGCGGCAGTCTCTACGACCCGTCCAACATCACGCTGATCCATCATCTGTATGCCGCCCTGCGTGCGCATAACCTGTTCCATCTTGATCAGCATTACGTGATCCAGGACGGAGAGGTGGTGATCGTGGACGAATTCACCGGGCGACTGATGGCCGGCCGCCGCTGGTCCGATGGTTTGCATCAGGCAGTGGAAGCCAAGGAAGGGGTGGACATCCAGAAGGAAAACCAAACGCTGGCCTCCATCACTTTCCAGAATTATTTCCGTATGTACAACCGTCTGTCAGGCATGACCGGCACGGCCGATACGGAAGCCTTCGAATTCCAGTCCATCTATAACCTGGAGACGGTCATCGTGCCGCCGCACCGCCCGACAGTGCGTCAGGATCTGATGGACAAGGTCTATCTCACGGCCAAAGAGAAATATGCGGCCGTCATCGCCGACGTACGTGATTGTCACAAGCGCGGGCAGCCGGTGCTGGTAGGCACCACTTCCATCGAGACTTCGGAATTGCTGTCCGGGTTGATGCAGAAGGCTGGCCTGCCGCATCAGGTGCTGAACGCCAAGCAGCATGCACGCGAAGCCGAAATCGTTGCTCAGGCAGGCCGACCCGGCATGATCACCATCGCCACCAACATGGCCGGCCGCGGTACCGACATCGTGCTGGGTGGCAATGTGGAAAAGCCGATCGAACTGGTGCGCATGGACGAAAGTCTGGATGCGGATGCGCGGGAGAAACGCGTGGCCGAGCTGCGTGCCGAATGGCAGCCGGTGCATGAGCAGGTGTTGGCCAGCGGCGGTCTGCATATCATCGGCACTGAGCGTCATGAGTCTCGTCGCGTGGACAACCAGCTGCGTGGACGTTCCGGTCGTCAGGGCGATCCTGGATCCAGTCGCTTCTATCTGTCGCTGGAAGATTCGCTGCTGCGCATCTTTGCTTCCGACCGTGTGGCGGCGATCATGAACAGGTTCAAGCTGCCGGAAGGCGAGGCCATCGAGCATGTCTGGGTGACGCGTGCCATCGAGAACGCACAGCGCAAGGTCGAAGCACGCAACTTCGATATGCGCAAGCAGATTCTCGAGTATGACGATGTGGCGAACGACCAGCGCAAGGTGATCTATCAGCAACGTGCCGAGTTGCTGGAAAGCACCGATATCAGCGAAACCGTGACCTCGATGCGAGGCGGTGTGCTGCGTGAACTGGTCGAGCTGCATCTACCGCCTGGCAGCATGGAAGAACAATGGGATGTTCCTGGACTGGAAAAGGCACTGCTAGCTGAATTCCAGATGCAATTGCCTGTTGTGGAGTGGATGGAACAGGACAAGCAGCTGGATGCGGAAGGGTTGGTAGCGCGCATCATCGAAGCGGCAAGTCAACAGTACCAGGCTAAAGTGGATCAGGTCAGCGCCGAGGTGATGCACGGCTATGAGCGCATCGTGATGCTGCAGAGTGTGGATCAGCATTGGCGCGAGCATCTGGCCTCGCTGGATCATCTGCGCCAGGGCATCCATTTGCGCGGTTATGCGCAGAAGAACCCCAAACAGGAATACAAGCGCGAGGCCTTCGAGCTGTTCTCGGCCATGCTGGATGGTATCAAGCGCGATGTGACGCAGACGCTGATGAATGTGCAGATTCGTAGCGAAGAGGCGGTGCAGGCGGCTGAAGTGCCCCACGCGCCGGAAAATGTGCAGTATCATCACGCGGCCTATGAGGAAGCGCTGGCATCGGGAAGCACCGGGGAGGAGCACAAGCCGTTCGTGCGGGGAGGCGAGAAGGTCGGACGCAACGACCCGTGTCCCTGTGGTTCAGGCAAGAAATATAAACAGTGCCACGGTAAACTGAATTAACACATAAAAATCTAGGGAGACCAAAGATGGTGACGGACCAAATGATTCTGCAAACCTTGCATAATTCGACACTGACGGAAGAACTGCGCGATGCCGAGATCGAGTCGCTGGGACAGCTGTTCGAAGTGCGAGAGTTCAAGGCAGGGGAAAGTCTGCTGCGTCCGGGCGAGGAAAAGCTCAAGAATTCGCTGGTTATGCTGGCCAGCGGCGAAGTTGAGGCAACCGCCAACATTGGCAGCGAGCAAGCGACGCTGCACCTGTTGCAGCCGGGTGATCTGGCCGGCATCATCACCTTCGTCGGTGGCAGTGCCTCGCAGATCAGTGCCACGATCACTGCTAAAACCGATTGCCAGGTGTTGATCCTCGATCGCTGCAGGCTGGAATCGTTGCTCAATACCCAGCCCGCCATTGTTTATTACGTCATGCGCGGCATCGTGCGCCATACGCATGGCATCGTGCGTCGCATGAATGCACAGTCGGTCGAAATGACCAATTACTTGTACAAGACAGGCCGCCACCTCTGATCTGAAATCAACATGCCGGTAAATCTCTCTACGCCCGTCGCGGCACAACTGTTGCCCGTTGCGGGCGTTTCTTTGGGTATCGCAGAAGCTGGTATCAAGCGCAAAGACCGCAAGGATCTGCTGATCATTGCGCTGGAAGACGATGCGACAGTCGCGGGGGTGTTCACTACCAATCGCTTCTGCGCCGCGCCGGTCACTGTTGCCAAGGAGTATCTGGCAGCGACGAAATCGGTGCGTGCGCTGGTGGTCAACACCGGTAATGCCAATGCCGGAACCGGGGAGCAAGGCATGCTTGCGGCTCGCCAAACCTGTGCCGAGTTGGCCGCCAAGTTGGGCTGCGCGCCGGAACAGATCCTGCCGTTTTCCACCGGCGTGATCATGGAGCCGTTGCCCGTCGACAAGATCGTTGCAGGCATGCCCATGGCCATTGCCAACCTGAAGGCGGACAACTGGTATGACGCTGCACACGCGATCATGACCACCGACATCGTGGCCAAGGCGACATCGAGGCAATTGCAGCTGGGTGGCAAGACCGTCACGGTCACCGGCATTTCCAAGGGGTCGGGCATGATCCATCCCAACATGGCTACCATGCTGGGTTATATCGCGACCGATGCCAGAATCGCACAGCCGTTGTTGCAGGAGATGGTGCGCGAAGCCGCGAACCGATCCTTCAATTGCATCACAGTCGATGGCGATACGTCGACCAACGACGCATTGATGCTGATCGCGACCGGCAAGAGCGGCGCAGAGATCGGCGATGCGGATCGTGCGGCGATGCAGGCAGTCATCACTGAGGTCGCCACCGAACTGGCGCAAGCTATCGTGCGCGATGGCGAAGGTGCCACCAAGTTCATCACGATTCAGCTGGAAGGTGGCAAGGATGAGGCCGAGTGCAAGAAGATCGGCTTCGCCATCGCGCACTCGCCGCTGGTCAAGACTGCTTTCTTTGCTTCCGACCCCAACTTGGGGCGCATTCTTGCTGCCATCGGGTATGCAGGCGTGGCTGATCTGGATGTGTCTAAACTCAAGGTGTATCTGGACGATGTGCTGGTCGCAGAAAACGGCGGTCGCGCAGATAGCTATCAGGAAGAAGACGGCCAACGTGTCATGCAGCAGAGCGACATCACCATCCGTGTGGTACTGGGGCGCGGTGCAGTCGATGCCACTCTGTGGACATGTGATTTCTCATACGATTACGTGAAGATCAACGCCAGCTATCGCAGTTGATACAACGCGATCTGGATTGAGGGGAGCCATGGATAAGCTTGATAAATTCCTCTCCCGTGCGGATAGTCTGCTTTCCCGTTTGGAAAACATCTTGCCGGGCGCAAAGGTATTTGCGCCCGACTGGCAGGCTGCTGCAGCGTTCCGCTGGGACCATCAGCAACGCACCTTGCATCCCGTTCCAAATTTCCAGCGCATCGCACTTTCCGATCTGCTCGGCATAGATGAGCAGAAGCAACGTATTCAGCAGAATACGCTGCAATTCGTCCAGGGCGGAACCGCGAACAACGTATTGCTTTCGGGCGCACGCGGCACGGGGAAATCCTCGCTCGTGAAGGCGCTGTTGAACGAATATGCGGAGCATGGCCTGCGCGTGATCCAGATCGACAAGCAGGGCCTGATCGACTTGTCGCACATCATCGGTTTGGTTCAGGGACGCGACGAGCGTTTTATCCTGTATTGCGACGACCTTTCATTCAATGCGGATGAGCCCGGTTATCAGGCACTCAAAGCGGCACTGGATGGTGATCTGGTGGCGTTCTCGGATAACTTGCTCATCTACGCGACATCCAATCGTCGCCACTTGATGGCTGACTACATGCAGGACAATCTGGCCACGCGATATGCGGGAGAGGAAGTGCATCCCGCTGAAAGCGTGGAAGAGAAAGTCTCTTTGTCCGAGCGATTCGGTTTGTGGGTATCGTTCTATCCGTTCTCACAGGATGAGTATCTGGCCGTGGCGGCGCATTGGTTGCAGCATCATGGGTGGACGCAAGGCATGACGGATGCTGTACGTACGGCCGCGCTGCAATGGTCAATGATGCGTGGTGCGCGCAGCGGCCGGGTCGCCGGACAATTCGCGCGCGACTGGTGTGGCCAGCATGTCCAAAGATAAAGTCGTCGAAGTATCGGCTGCTGTCCTGCAGCGGCCTGACGGAACTTACTTGCTGGCGCAACGGCCGCCCGACAAGATATGGGCCGGCTACTGGGAGTTCCCTGGCGGCAAAGTGGAACCGGGGGAAACCGCGCACGATGCACTGGTGCGCGAGTTGCGTGAAGAGCTCGGTATCACGGTTCAAACAGCCTACCCATGGCTCACTAGGATGTTCACCTATCCACATGCCACCGTGCGCCTGACATTCTTTCGTGTCACTGTCTGGCAGGGAGAACTGCATGCGCATGAAGGTCAGCAGTTCGCATGGCAGCAACCCGGGGAGGTGAATGTCGAGCCTGTCCTGCCAGCGAATGCGCCCATCTTGCGTGCGTTGTCCTTGCCGACCTTGTATGCCATCAGCAATGTTGCAGAACTTGGCCTGGAACAATTTATGGCCGGTTTGCAAGCCAGGCTGGATGGCGGGTTGAAGCTGATTCAGCTGCGCGAAAAGTCACTGCCGCGAGCAGCGTTGCACGCATTGGCACAGCAGGTGGTCGCGCTTGCGCATTCCTGTGAAGCGAAAGTGCTCATAAACAGCGATGTGGCGTTGGCGCAAGAGGTAGGGGCCGATGGTGTGCATCTGACAACTGCGCAGTTGGCCGAGCTGACAGAGCGTCCAAGCCTGAATTGGTGCGGTGCTTCATGTCACAACGCTGAGGAATTGCGTCGTGCCGAGATGTTGGGCTGTGATTTTGCCGTGCTGTCACCCGTATTGCCGACACAGTCTCATCCTGGCGTGCAGCATCTGGGCTGGGAGCGGTTTGCAGCGATTACAGCAGAATCGTCTATTCCTGTGTATGCCCTGGGCGGACTGAAGCTCGGGGATATGCCGACCGCATGGCAGCGGGGGGCGCACGGTGTCGCGTTACTGCGTCAGGCCTGGGACTCCTGATCGCCACCATCTCTTTCACGTTGTTCAACGCGATATTCTTCGTTCGCCCACTTTCCCAAGTCTATAAGGCGACAGCGCTCACTACAGAATGGACGAAAGCGGTTACTCGTATCCCATGCATGTTCTTTGCCGCAAGTCGGGCAAGTGACGATAAGCGGCTTGGTCATTGCAGGGAGCAGAAGACCAGATTGAAATCCACATCGTGTTCATAGAGCGTGGTCTTCGCACTGAAATTGGCGGATATGAAGCGGATGTTCAGCGCATATTTGTTGGCACTGATCTCCGGAATGCAGGGCAACTCATTATCCAGCGTGACGCATAGCAGTTGCGCAACTTTGCCGCCCTGCATTTGCTGGAAAGTCCCGTTGTGGGCAGTGAAGCGATGGTGTCTTCCGCTTTCCCGCAACAGCTTGAGCATGATGTCGATCCCGTCCTGCAGTGGGAGCAGGGGAGCTAGCCAATCATTCAGGTCTGCGCGGCGCTTGTCGGCGGGCAGATTCTGCCAGTAATGGTAGGTCGGCAGGTCGAACTCGCACACGCCACCGGGAATCGCTGCGCGCTGCTTGATGCCCATCAGCCATTCGTTGTCTCGCAAATGCTGGCCGATCTTGCCGGTAATCTCCAGTAGTCGTCCACAGTCCGATTCGATCTCGTTCAGGATGGCATCCAGCGCATCCTCCGAGATGGCGGGATTGTTGTGCAATGCATTGAGCGATTTCTTTTGCCGCTCCAGTTCCTGCAGGAGCTCGGATTTCAAGTCGGCACGGCTGGCGACCTCAAGGATCTCAAACAGTACGCCGAGTGCCGCGTGATGGTCTTCACTTGCGTCGCGCGCGATGAATCGACGGATGCGTGAGAACAGATCCTCCAGTCGCAGCAGGGTGCGCACACGTTCGTTCAGCGGGAACTCGTAACTGATCACTTTATAGGATATTTGAGGCGATATTCTTCGGGCGAAAGATTATAGGCCGAGCAAGGTGTCGTCAAATGCTTTTCAGCGGGCTGACAGCCGTTCATGCAATTCGGATACCTGCCTTTGCAGCTGCTCGAGACTGCCGGTGTTTGTGATGATCTCATCAGCCATTTGGAGCCTGTCGGCTCTGTCCATCTGCTGCGCCATGATGGCGCGCACGGTCGCTTCATCCAGCCCGCTTCTCTGCACAGTGCGGGCGATCTGCTGCGCCTCAGGGCAGTCGACTACGATCACGCCGCTTAACCAGTCGCGGTAGCGCCCGCTTTCGAACAGCAGTGGTACGACTACCAATGTATATGGGGCATCGCTTGGTGCAACGGCGGCAGATTTCGCTTGCTCAAGTATCAGGGGATGCAGAATGGCCTGCAGCTGCTGTTTTGCTACCGGATTGGAAAATACCTGCGCCCTCATTCTGGGGCGATCCAGAGCGCCGTCATCGGCAATATACCTGTCGCCGAATGTTTCTCGTATGGCAGGGATGGCTAATCCGTTTGCGGCAGTCAGGCGATGGGAGATTTCGTCCGTGTCGACGATGCGCGCGCCAAGCGTTTCAAATAACCTGGCAACAGTGCTTTTCCCGCTGCCGATGCCGCCAGTCAGGCCGTAGCAGGGCTTCACGGCACAGACAGTAATTGCAGATAGCTCTGGGTAAGCGATTGTCCCCAGAACAGCGCGATCAACCCTCCGCCGGCAAGGTAAGGTCCAAACGGGATGGGGATGTTGCGACCATGTTTGGAGATGACAATGAGCACAATGCCGACCACTGCGCCGACCAAAGAGGAGAGCAAGATGGTCAGGGGAAGTAATGTCCAGCCCAGCCACGCACCAATTGCGGCCAGCAGCTTGAAGTCGCCAAAGCCCATGCCATCCTTGCCGGTCACTATTTTGAATAGCCAGTACACGCTCCATAACACCAGATAGCCGGCTGTGGCACCAACGACTGCATGGGGGAGTGAAGTGAAAGTGGCATCGATATTGAGCAGAAGACCGAGCCAGAGCAAAGGCAGGGTGATGGCGTCCGGAAGCAGTTGCGTGTCGAAGTCAATGAAAGTGAGTGCAATGAGCGCCCAGATGAAGATCAAGGCGGACACTGCGGCGATGCCGTAGCCGAAGTGCCATGCAGCGTATGCGGAGAGGAGGCCAGTCAACGCCTCGACGATGGGATAACGCATGGAGATGGGGGCACCGCAGCCTTTGCATTTTCCTCGCAGCATCAGGTAGCTGATGACGGGGACATTTTCCAATGCGCCGATGGCATGTCCGCAATGGGGGCATGCAGATCTGGGAATGATCAGGTTATAGGCGGCGCTTTCCGGCAGGGGCTTGCCGTTAAGATCGGCACATTGCGCTTGCCACTCGCGTTCCATCATCTTTGGCAGGCGATGGATGACTACGTTCAGAAAGCTGCCGACTAATAGGCCAAGTATTCCTGCAAGGACGGTAAAAGTAATTGGAGAGGTCTGCAGAAATAACAACATTGAATTACCTTTAAATGCTGGAGCAAATGCGGCGTAATTGCCGCACTTGCTATCAGCTTGGGATTTTAGCCAACGACCTGACCCATCTTGAAGATCGGCAGGTACATGGCGATCACCATGCCGCCGATGAGTGTGCCCAGTACCACCATGATGAGAGGCTCCATCAAACTGGCGAGCGCTTCTACCGCTTCGTCGACTTCGGCTTCGAAGAAGTCGGCGACCTTGGATAACATGGAGTCGATCGAGCCGGATTCTTCGCCGATGGCTACCATCTGCAACACCATGGCGGGGAAGGCATTGGTATTGACCATGGCTGAATTAAGACTGCTGCCGGCGGTGACCTCGCGCTGGATCTGTTTGGTCGCATCGTAATAGACTGCATTGCCTGCTGCACCTGCCACCGAGTCAAATGCTTCTACCAGCGGCACGCCAGCTGAGAACATTGTGGATAGTGTGCGAGTCCAGCGTGCGATGGTGGCCTTGCGGACCAGCGGCCCGAATATGGGCATCTTGAGCATCAACTGATCCATCACTCGCTGCATCTTCTTGTTGCGTTTCCATACATAGAAGAAACCATAGACGCTACCGCCTGTGATAATGAAGATGGCCCACCACCATTGAACAAAAAAATCGGAGATGGCCATGATGACAAGGGTCGGCGTGGGTAAATTCGCCCCGAAGCTGCTGAACAACTCCTTGAATGCGGGCACCACAAAAATCATGATCACGGCAGTGATGATGAAAGCAACAACGATGATGGCGACAGGATAAAACAAGGCCGATTTGATCTTGCCTTTGATGGCCTGGATCTTTTCCTTATATGTCGCCAATCTATCCAGCAATGTGTCCAGAATACCGGCAGCTTCACCTGCGCCAATGAGGTTGCAGAACAGATCGTCGAAATATAGCGGGTATTTGCGGAAGGCTTGCTGGAGACTACTGCCTGTCTCAATGTCGGTTTTGATCGCCATCAGCAGGTGCGCGACTGCAGGATTGTCGTGCCCTTTCCCTACGATATCAAATGCCTGTAGCAGCGGCACACCGGACTTAAGCATGGTGGCGAGCTGGCGGGTGAACAAGGTGATGTCCTTGTCGCTAACGGAGCCGCCGCCTTGTGAACTTTTCTTGACTTTGGAGACTTGAATGCCTTGGCGGCGCAAGTGGGCTGAAACGGTGGCCTCGCCGGGCGCTCGCATCTCTCCTTTAACCGGTTTGCCGGATTTGTCTTTGCCTTCCCAGTGATAGAGCTGTTCTTTGACTTTTGCGATTTTTTCTTTAGCCATCTTTTATTCCCTCAACTGGCGTGCTGTGCCGACAAAGTTTGGGTTAATTATGAGCGTCGCTCTAAACGTGTCGGATTATAAAGGCCTTTTGCATCATGCATGGCAATGCACGCTTTGTAAAGCAATCAAGCCTTGGTCTTGCGCTTGTTTGATTGCGCAGGAAATATTCGAGCAACTTTGATGGCTCGGTCCTGGGTCTGAATGATCTCGATCGGATAGGCCCCGATTTTCATGCTGGTACCCGCTTCCGGGATGTCCTCCAGATGTTCAAGGATCAAACCATTGAGTGTTTTTGCACCGTCAAGGGGAAAATGCATACCCAGTTTGCGGTTCAGGTCCCGCAGGCTACTGCCGCCATCCAGCAGGTAACTGCCATCTGCTTGCTGCAGATATTTGCCGCCATGTGCCGGAGATTGCGTGGTGAAATCTCCGACAATCTCTTCCAGGATGTTCTCCAGCGTGACCAGACCCAGCAACTCGCCGTATTCATCAACAACCAGGCCGAGGCGAGTCTGACGCTCCTGAAATTGCTGCAATTGCTTCAGCAGTGGTGTCTCGGAAGGGATGAAATATGGGGTGTGCAGGATTTCATGCAGTTGATCCATATCCAGGGCTTCTTCCTGCAGCAATGAGAGCACGCGTTTGATGTGCAGGATGCCGATGATATTGCTCGGTGAGTTCTCGTACACGGGCAGCAAGGTGTGGTGACTTGTGATGATCTGGTGCTTAAGCTCTTCAGCATCAGCCGAGAAATTCAGCGATTCGATCTGGTTGCGCGGGACCATGACATCGTTCACGGTGACACGTTCCAGATCGACCAGATTGAGTAGCATCTTCTGGTGTTTGTGTGGCAGATAGTAGTCCGCTTCAAGAACCATGGAGCGTAACTCTTCCAGTGTGGCGCGAGAGCGGCTCTGGTCTGTCTGCAACTTGATGCCGAATAGTCGTAGCAGGCCTTTGACCAGCATGCCGGCGACCCAGGCGACCGGATGGAACAAGGTAATCAGTGGTGACAGGACGTAGCTCGCCGGCAGGGCCATCTTTTCGGGATAGCTGGCCGCCAGCACTTTGGGGGTGATCTCGCTGAACACCAGCAAGGCGAAGGTGAGTGCGAGGGTGCCGAGCAGGATGGCCAGATCATCCTGTCCATACAGGCGCAGCACGATGATGTTTGTCACGGCGGCTGCGGCTACATTGACCAGCGTGTTGCCCAGCAGGATGGACCCCAGAAGCTTATCGACCTTCGCCAGCAGGTGGTTGACCAGCTTAGCGCTGCGGTTGCCCTTGCGCATCAGGGTGTTCAGACGATAGCGATTGATCGCCATCATGCTGGTTTCAGAGCCGGAAAAGAAAGCGCTACAGATCAGCAGGATGAACAGGATGCCGAACAACGCGCCCAGTGATATGTCATCCAAAACGGAACACCTTGGAGAAGAATGGGGAGCGAGTATCGGGGAGGTTGTCAGGCAGTGTCAACTTCACCAGTCCTTGAATGTCAGTCCGAAAGAAAAGATCGTCTGGTTGTAGTTGTAGTCGATGAGATTGTGCCCGTAGCCGGTTGCGAGCTGCAGGCTCAGATGTGACAGATGCCAGATACGTACCGGGGTCGACCAATCCAGTTGCAGATAGCCGCGTGGCTGGCCCAGGGATAGATTGCTGCGTGCCAGCAGTGTCACCTCATCATCGGAATCCGGTGACCAGTGTGCTTCGAACTCAGCCCTGCCCAGATATTGCTGGATATCCGGATTGTCATCGATGGCGGCAGATTCTGGGAAGCGCCACCAGCCTCTGGCAAGCAGGTAGTAATCGCCGTATTCCCATCCGCCTTGTGCATAAAGTCTGTTCCAGCTGCGTGACAGCGGGTTGCTGCGCCCGTTAGATTGATGCGAAAGGCCGATATTCAGCAATTTCCAGCCGTCTTTATTGCCGGTGCCCAAAGTGCCGATGAGTTCGGGCTCATAGTTGGTTTCCCGGAAAGGGGAAGACTGGGCGCCGTTGAACAATTGCCAATAGGATTGTTGCGTGAAGCCAGCCCATAAACGAAAGTCCCTGAACCAGAGCAACTCCAGCTCGCGAAAATTGCCGATCTCGGACTTTGCGCTGAACTGGAACTTCAATTCATTCGGCTGGTAGGGATAGGGAGTTGTCGCCGTATGTGTCGGGGACATCGGCTGCGCATTGATGCTGGATGTATGTTGCACCATTACGCGGTTGGCACGATAAGGCTCCAGACGGCGCACGCCCGCCAGATCAGGATTGCCGCGACCATCCAGATCCCATGCCCTGGTAAGCGGGGAGCGCTGCTCATAGCGTTGGCCAGTGAGCTTGTCATAGCAAGCGAGTCGCTCCTGATCGGCCGGCAGGGATGCGCATGCCTTCCAATTGGGCGCGGCGGCCTGAGCCGTTGCGGCAATGCAGAGGCTGATGGCAAGCAGTGTGCGTTTCATGCTGCGTTTCTGGTACCGGCCCGTTTCATCAACCACATTCCTGCGAGCACCATGGGCAGGCTTAACCATTGCCCCATGCTCACGCCGAAGGTCATCAGGCCGAAAATGCCGTCATCGGGATTGCGAGCGAACTCTCCCAGGAAGCGGAAGCTGCCGTAGCCGATCAGAAACAGGCCTGATACGGCCCCGACCGGGCGCGGTTTGCCGGAGAACCACCAGAGCAGCGCGAACAAAGCGATGCCTTCCAGTGCAAATTCATATAGCTGCGAAGGGTGGCGAACCAGATTGTCTACTTGCGGGAACACCATGCCCCACGGTACATCGGTCGGACGGCCCCACAGTTCGCCGTTGATGAAGTTGCCGAGCCGTCCGAATGCCAGACCCGGAGGCACCAGCGGGGCGATGAAATCCATCAGTGAAAGCCATTGCAGCTTCCGGCTGCGCGCAAAGAGCGCCATGGCGGCCAGTACCCCCAGAAAACCACCATGGAATGACATACCGCCTTCCCATACGGCCAGTATCTTCAGCGGATGGGAGAAGTAATAGCCGGGGTTGTAGAACAACACCTCGCCCAGCCGTCCGCCCAGCACCACACCCAGCACACCGAAGAACAGCAGGTCATCAAGGAACTTCGCATCCCAGCCGGGGCGGTTCACTGCCTGCAAGCGCTTGCGCCCCAGCCAGATGAAGGTTGCAAAGCCGAGCAGATACATCAGGCCGTACCAGTGAATGGCAAAAGGGCCGAGATGAATGGCGACGGGGTCGAATTGGGGGTGAACGAGCATAAGTCTATGAGTTAGAATCAATGCTCTGATTATACGTTGCCTGAGAGACTGAACATGCCGCAATACCGCTCCCGTACTTCCACCCACGGCCGCAACATGGCCGGCGCCCGTTCCCTGTGGCGCGCCACAGGCATGACCGAAGGCGACTTCGGCAAGCCCATCATCGCCATCGCCAACTCCTTCACCCAGTTCGTGCCTGGTCACGTACACCTCAAGGACATGGGGCAGCTGGTGGCGCGCGAGATCGAGAAGGCGGGCGGTATCGCCAAGGAATTCAACACCATTGCGGTGGATGACGGCATCGCCATGGGGCATGACGGCATGCTGTACTCGCTGCCTTCGCGTGATCTGATCGCTGATTCAGTGGAGTACATGTGCAATGCGCATTGCGCCGATGCACTGGTGTGTATCTCCAACTGCGACAAGATCACCCCCGGCATGCTGATGGCCGCGATGCGCCTGAACATCCCGGTGGTGTTCGTCTCCGGCGGGCCGATGGAAGCTGGCAAGGTGAACTGGCAAGGCAAGGTGAAGGGCCTCGATCTGGTCGATGCGATGGTGGCAGCAGCGGACAGCCATGTGAGCGACGAAGAGGTCGATGCGATCGAACGTTCCGCTTGCCCGACCTGCGGTTCCTGTTCCGGCATGTTCACCGCCAACTCGATGAACTGCCTGACGGAAGCGCTGGGTTTGTCGTTGCCGGGCAACGGCTCGCTGGTGGCGACGCATGCCGAGCGCAAGCAGTTGTTCCTGCGTGCCGGCCGCCTGATCGTCGAGCTGTGCAAGCGATATTACGAACAGGACGATGCGTCAGTGCTGCCGCGCAGCATCGCGACCTTCGATGCGTTCGAGAACGCGATGACGCTCGATATCGCTATGGGTGGTTCGACCAACACAGTACTTCACTTGCTGGCCGTTGCGCGCGAAGCAGGCGTGGATTTCACCATGAAGGATATGGATCGCCTCTCGCGCCATGTGCCGACGCTGTGCAAGGTCGCGCCTTCGTCCAAATATCACATGGAGGACGTGCATCGCGCGGGCGGCATCGCGGCGATCCTCGGTGAACTGGATCGGGCCGGCTTACTGCACGGTGAAGTCGGTTCGGTGCACAGCAAGACCCTGCGTGACGGACTCAAGGAATGGGACATCGCGCAAACGCAGAACGAAGAAGTCCGGAAATTTTTCCGCGCGGCACCCGGTGGCATCATCACCACGATCGCCTTCTCGCAATCCATGCTCTATCCGGAACTGGATGCCGACCGTGCCAAGGGTTGTATCCGTGACAAGGCGCATGCCTATTCGCAGGACGGCGGACTCGCCGTGCTGCACGGCAACATCGCGGTGGACGGCTGCATCGTCAAGACCGCGGGAGTGGACGAAAGCATCCTGAAATTCAGCGGACGTGCACGCGTGTTCGAAAGTCAGGATGCGGCAGTGCACGGTATTCTGGAAGATCAGGTCGTGGCAGGCGATGTGGTCATCATCCGCTACGAAGGCCCCAAGGGCGGTCCCGGCATGCAAGAGATGTTGTATCCGACCTCGTATCTGAAATCAAAAGGTCTGGGCAAAGCCTGTGCATTGCTCACGGACGGACGCTTCTCCGGAGGCACTTCGGGTTTGAGCATCGGCCACGCCTCGCCTGAGGCCGCCAGCGGCGGCGCGATCGGTCTGGTGGAAGAAGGCGATCGTATCGAGATCGACATCCCGAACCGTACCATCAACCTGATGATCCCGGATGCAGAACTCGCACAGCGCCGCACGGCGATGGAAGCGAAAGGCAGTAAAGCGTGGAAGCCGGTGGCTGATCGTCCGCGCCGGATCACGGCGGCTTTGCGAGCCTATGCCGCGATGGTGACGAGTGCGGATAAAGGCGCCGTGCGCGACGTTTCGCAAGTGGAGAAGTAACGAACAATTCAGGGGGGTGTCGTGAAAGCGATTCTGGTTGCAAATCCGAAAGGCGGCAGCGGCAAGACCACGCTTTCTACCAATATCGCGGGCTATCTGGCATCGCAAGGAAAGCGCGTCGCCATCCTGGATCTGGATCGCCAGAAGTCAGCCACCCAGTGGCTGGCGACACGCCAGATGGACTTGCCGGGTATCGAGTTGATGCAGGCAGGAAGCGGTCACGATGCACCGCTGGACTGGCTGGTGATCGACTCCCCTGCGGGATTGCACGGCAAAAATCTGGAGCATGCCCTGAAGCTGGTGCACCGCGTGGTCGTTCCCATCGCACCTTCTGCTTTTGACATACAAGCCAGCCGAGACTTCCTGGAATCTTTGCATCACGAAAAAGCGATACGCAAAGGCAAGATATTCGTCGGCGTGGTCGGTATGCGCATGGATTCACGTACACGGGCGGCGTTGACGCTGGAGCAATTCCTGAAAGGGCTTGATCTGCCTATACTCGCTTATCTGCGTGAAACGCAAGCCTATGTAAACGCCGGCTTTGAAGGCAAGACCTTGTTCGACTTGCCGGCCTCATCGGCGCATCGTGAAATTGCGCAATGGGCATATCTGCTGAACTGGCTGGAAAGTGGCGAAGAACTTTGATTCCCTATATTAATGGCGCAGGAGAATGATATGAAAAACATATGGATGTTGAGCATGCTGCTTGCTTTCGCGGGATGTCAGCCTGACGTGCAGGAGAATCCTGTTGCACCGCCCGCTCCGGCCCCAAAGTCTGAAGCTCAGACGGAAACAAAGCAGGTTGTAGCGGCACCGGCGCCGCAGAAAGAGCCGACGAAGATCATGGCGGCTCCGCAGAGTGCGAAACCTGTGCAGCCACAGCCTGCGCCTGAAAAAACAGCGAGCAAAGCCGAGGCAGTTGTCGCACCGCCAGTGATGGAGGCAGTCCCGGCATCAACGCCTGCGAAGACAGAAGCACCAGCCGCGGTGGAGCCAACACCTGTGGCAGCGACTGCACCGCAAGCACAATTATCCGAAGCGGAAGCGATGGCTTTGGCAAAAAAGAAGAATTGCTTCGCTTGCCATGCGCTGGATAAAAAGGTGGTTGGGCCGGCATGGAGGGCAGTGGCGGAAAAGTATCGCGGAGATGCCGGAGCTCAGGCAGTGCTTGAATCCAAGGTTCGCAAAGGGGGGAAGGGAAACTGGGGCAGTATCGCGATGCCACCTCAGCCTGCGCTGAGTGATGGCGAGTTGACCGGGCTCGTGCGGTTCGTGCTGCAGCTCAAGTAAAGCGTCAACCGATTCATGGATTGAGGCGTTATTCGGTCACCGCTTTGTGGTTTGCATTTCGTGCGGGGTTGTTTAGAATGCGGCCGGGGTAATCGCTCCGCTCGTAGAAAATGTAGTCAAACCAAAATAAATGGAGAGAACATGAAATCTATCGTTATCAGCATGGCAGTTGCAGCAGGTCTGATGGTTGCGGGTTCTGCCATGGCAACCGATATGCCGGCAGTCGCAAAGAAGAACAACTGTACAGCTTGCCACAAAGTGGACAAGAAGGTGGTTGGCCCCGCTTGGAAGGATGTTGCTGCCAAGTACAAGGGTGACGAAGCTGTTTGGGACAAGATTGCAGCCAAGATCAAGAAGGGCGGCAGCGGTGCATGGGGTTCCATGCCTATGCCGGCAAACCCGAAGGTCAGCGACGCCGACATGGCAGAGATCATCTCTTTCATCAAGGGTCTGTAATACTAAAGCACTTGCAGTTAAAAAAGCCGGCGCAAGCCGGCTTTTTTATTGCCTGACGAATGCAGGAAGGGCAATCAAGGCTTGAGTCATTCGCTGCTTCGGGTTCTAATCGGGCGAATGATGCAAGGGGAGAAGCAGAATGAGGATGTGTAAGGCAGCAATGAAACTGCTGTTGTGTTTGGTCCCGCAGTTGGCTTGGGCTGGTGAATCCACGCTGGATGCGATGTTCGGTTCAATTAATGGCGTGCTGGCGCAGGTCATCTTCTTCGATATCTTTCCCGGAGAACCGTCCATGCCGCTGATCGTGGCATGGCTGATCGTGGCGGCCGTCTTCCTGTCGGTGCGTTTCAGCTTCGTCAATCTGCGCATGATGCGCCACGCTTTCCATGTCATACGCGGCAAGTTCAGAACGGCAGACGATCAAGGCGAAGTTACTTCATTCCAAGCGCTTTCCACGGCGCTTTCCGCCACGGTCGGCTTGGGCAATATTGCGGGTGTGGCCATCGCCATTTCCATCGGCGGACCGGGCGCGACATTCTGGATGATCGTGGCGGGTTTCCTCGGCATGAGTACCAAGTTCACCGAAGCTAGTCTGGCGCAAATGTACCGCGAGGTCCGGCCCGATGGCCGGTTGATGGGCGGCGCGATGGAATATCTGTCCAAAGGGCTGGCAGAGAACGGGGTGCCTCGTACCGGGAAAGTATTGGCAATCATGTTTTCGGTCTTTACGATCCTCGGTTCCTTCGGTGCGGGAAGCGCGTTCCAGGTCAGTCAGTCCATGGGGGCAGTGCAGACGCAGATCGAATTCTTTCGCGATGTCCCCATTGCATACGGCTTGCTGATGGCCTTTGCCATAGGTCTGGTCATCATCGGCGGCTTGCGTCGTATCGCGCATGTGGCGGAGGCGGTGGTGCCGACCATGGTCATCATCTATGTCGGAACCTGTCTGTGGATCATCGGCAGCAATGCGGACCTGGTACCGGCAGCGCTGGGCAAGATATTCATGGAAGCTTTCTCCCCTGTAGCCGTCGCGGGCGGTATGGTGGGAGCGATCGTGCAGGGATTCAAACGCGCAGCTTTCTCATCCGAGGCGGGACTGGGGTCGGCGGCGATCGCACACTCTGCGGCATCGGTGAAGTATCCGATTAGGCAAGGCTTGGTCGCGCTTTACGAGCCCTTCATCGACACCGTGGTGATCTGTACCATGACCGCGCTGGTGATCATCATCACCGGGGTGTACAACGCACCGGAATACGAAGCGATCCGTGCTGCAAGCCAAGGTGCCACCTTGACTTCCATGGCATTCGCGACAGCATCGGACTGGTTCCCATCGATACTGGCCTTGTCTGTCGTGCTGTTTGCTTACAGCACGGCGATCTCATGGTCGTATTACGGTGAGCGCTGCTGGGTGTACGTGTTCGGCGAGCGCTATTCCATCTTGTACAAGGTGGTGTTCATCGCCTTCGTGGTCGTCGCCTCGGTGGCGAGTGCTTCCAACCTGGTGGATTTCACTGATCTGTTGGTCCTCTCCATGGCCTTCCCCAATCTGATCGGACTGTATGTGCTGAGCGGCAAGGTGAAGCTGGCCCTGGCGGATTATGAAGCCAGGCTGAACAGCGGTGAACTGGATCGTGAGGCGCAACGCTGAATCAGGTGAGGACCTTGAATAGCAGTTTGCTGGCCAGCAAGATCAGCAGCACCGCGAACAATTTACGCAAGAGGCCCACATTCAAACTATGCGCAGCTCGCGCACCCAGGGGGGCGGTGAGCATGGTGGCGAGTGCGACCCAGAGCAGCGCAGGCAGGTAGACGTAGCCGAGATGCAAATGCGGCAGGCCTGTGATGTGAGCGCCTACCGAGATGTAGCCCAGCGTGCCGCCGACCGCGATGGGGAAACCGATTGCGGAGGCTGTGCCGATGGCGTTGCGTATCGACAGATTGCACCAGAGCAGAAAGGGCACGATCAAGGTGCCGCCGCCAATGGAGACCAGGCTGCTGATCCAGCCGGTGAGTGTGCCAAAACCGGTCATACCGGCAATGCCGGGAAGTTGACGCGAGGCATGCGGGCGCTTGTCGATGAGTATCTGTGCCGCGGCAAAATATACGAACATCGCAAAGAATATTCCCAAACCTCGGGCGGGGATGTTCGACGCAGTCAATGCGCCGATCGCCGTGCCGAGCAGGATGCCGGGGGTGATGTTGCGTACGACAAGCCAGTTCACGGCGCCCAGTTGGTGGTGTTTGCGCATGCTGGAGAGCGAGGTGAACAGGATGGTCGCCATCGAGGTGCCGAGCGCAAGATGCATGATGTGTTCGGGCGCAAAGTGTTGTGCATCGAATAACAATACCAGTACGGGCACCAGCACCAAGCCGCCCCCCACGCCGAACAGGCCGGCTAGAAAACCGGCGACCATGCCCAGCAGCAGGTAGGCGATGTACCACTCCATCAGGTGTTCACTAACTGTGTGGTGATGAACTTCCATTCAGCCGGGTCCAGCGGCGTAATGGATAGTCGATTGCCGCGTTGCAAGGTGCGCATATGCTCAAGTTCGGGGTGTCGTTTGAGTTCATCCAGCGCGATCAGCGAGATTTTCTTCACCAGCTTTACATCCACATTCATCCAGCGCGGTTGTTCTTGCGTCGCTTTGGCATCGAAATATTTGCTGTTCTTGTCGAACTGTGTCGCATCCGGATACGCCGGACTGCACACTTCGGCGATACCGGCGATGCCGGGTTCCTTGCAGTTGGAATGGTAGAACAGCACGCCATCGCCCACGCTCATCTGATCGCGCATGAAGTTGCGCGCCTGATAGTTGCGCACGCCGTACCAGGCGACCGTCTGATCGGGAAAGGAGGCGAGATCGTCGATGCTGACATCGGAAGGCTCTGATTTCATCAGCCAGTAACGCATGGGTAATATCCTCAAATGAAAAGTGCGACCCCGAAGGGTCGCACTGGAATAAAGTCCCCCGCCTGTGCCGTTGACTCAATATCTTGAACCTGGGTTCAAGAGGGTCGGTTCCCGGTTACATCAGGTGCTTCCGCAAGGGATGCTCACAACAGTAACTTGAATGGGGCGCAACCTAAGCATTAGCTCATTGGTTCAAAGAATTATGAATCTCACGAACACCGCAGGGGACAAACTGTAGACCGGCTAAAACAACCGGTCCTGGTCAACCAAGGCTTCATCAATGGTCGCCTGCATGGCCTGCATTCTACGCTTCAATTCGGCGAGGTCAAAGCCGCCGCCGACGCGCGTGGTGAGCAATTCGTGGGTGATGTTGAGTGCGGCCATGATGGCGATACGCTCGACAGATGCGATCTTGCCCGCATCGCGGATCTCGCGCATCTTGCTGTCGAGATATTTGACCGCATCCAGCAATTCGCCTCTTTCATCAACCGGGCAGGCGACACGGAACTCTCGGTCAAGGATGTTTACATCCAGAAAACTGGTCTTGGCTTCGCTCATGAGGCTTCGGCGGGAAGTTGTTCGAGAAGTTTTTCAAGGCGCGAGGCGGCTTGGTCGATCTTGTCCTGATGCTTGCGCTGGTCATTCCGGGCAGAGGCAACATGCTGCCGCAATTGCTGGTTCTCCTCGCGCAGGCGCTGATTGAGCTGCACCAGTTGGTGCAGTTTCTCTTCGAGTGTGTCCAGTTCGCTTAGCATGTACCTACTATAGTTTTTATTTCCCTGTTAAGTCAATCGCTAACGGAGTGTTTTGCAAGTATTTTGGAATTGACTTTGTGCGGCCTGCTACAATTCGCGCTGCTTCAAGGTGCTGAAGGGCGAGAGTCCTTTGGTTAAACGGGAAACAGGTGCGATGCCTGTGCTGCCCCCGCAACGGTAAGCAAGTGAGGGTCTGTCGATATGCCACTGTGCGCAAGCATGGGAAGGCGACGGATCAAGACTTGCGAGCCCGGATACCGGCCTTGGGCGAGGTTCAGGAAATGCTGCGGGCGGCGCATGGACGATGTCATTCCTATCATCGCCTTCGGTATTTCCTGGTTTTGTCTTGTTCCAACGGGGACGCTTGGAACACACTCAGGAAAATCACATGAAACAACATAATCTTATCGCCGCACTGCTATGTGCGGCATCCACATTGGCAACTGCTCAGGACGATCTTGATGAAGTGGTGGTGACCGCTACGCGCAACGAGCAACACCTCACGCAAACCCTGTTACATACCACTGTCATTTCGCAGCGCGATATTCAGTCATCCGGTGCGACTGATGTGCCTACGCTGCTGAGGAGCCTGGCTGGGGTCGAGATCTACCAGAGTGGAGGTATCGGCAAACAAAGCAGTCTGTTCATGCGCGGCACTAATTCCAGCCATACCCTGGTGCTGCTGGATGGAGTGCGCATCAATTCGGCCACGACGGGTACAACGGCCATCGACCAGCTGATGCTGGATCAGGTCGAAAGGATAGAGGTCGTTCGCGGCAACGTCAGCAGTCTGTACGGTTCGGAAGCCATCGGCGGCGTGATCCAGATATTCACCAAACGCGGCAAGGGCAAGCCTTCCTTCAATAGCAGTGTCGGGGCAGGCTCGCAGAACACGCAGCGAGCTTCTGCGGGGTTCGGTGGGGCTGTGGTGGACACCACATTCAATGTACAGGTTTCGAAATACAGGACGGATGGTGTGTCGGCTATCAATCCCGCCTTGGCAAACAACGTCAATTCGGATAAGGATGGATATGACAACACCAGCGCATCCGTCAACGTCGGTTACGACTTCAATGCTGATCATCATGCTTCTGTCAGTTACTTCGAGACTACGGGGGATGCGCAGTTCGACAACTCCGGCTTTTTCGCCAATGCGAGCGATGCCCATAGCGGTCGAAGCAAGTTATCCAAGCAATCTTTGCAATCGGTGAATTGCATTGCCGATAGCTGGGAGAGCCGGCTGACCCTTGCGCAAGGCAAGGATGACTACCAGAGCTTCCTGAATGGTGTACAGGGGTCTTCTCTGACTACCAGTAACGATCTGCTGGCCTGGCAGAACAGCTTGCTGATCAGTGAACACAGCACATTGGTCGCGGGGCTGGAAAAGCTGAAGCAGCGAATTACCAGCAATAGCACTGCGTACATGCTCACCAACCGTACCGACGACAGCCTGTTTGCAGCGTATACCGGTAATTATGATAAACAGCAGGTGCAGCTGAATTTGCGCAGCGACAAGTATTCGGACTTCGGGACTGCCAATACATGGTTGCTGGGGTATGGCGTGGAAGTGATGGAGGCCTGGCGTGTCACCGCGAATATCTCTACCGCGTTCAAGACGCCCACGTTCAACGATATGCATGCGCCGTCCTCTTGGGGGAGTAACCCGAACCTGAAGCCGGAAAGGTCGCGCAACAGCGAACTGGGCGCGCATTTCGTGAAAGGCAGACATCGTTTTGATGCTGTGTACTTCGACAACAGGATCAGCGACTTGATCGTCTCTGATACAAATTGGGTGATGCAGAATCTCAATGAGGCAAGCATCAAAGGTGTGGAGCTGGCCTACGATGGGCAGTTTGGCGAAACCGGGGTCAGAATGGCGGTCACGCAACAGGAGCCGCGCGATGCGCAGACTGGCCTGACCTTGTTGCGCCGTGCCAGGAGCTTCTCCAGCGTCGGCGTCACCCGGCAGATCGGTGCACTGAAGATAGGTGGGGAATGGCGACATAGTGGTGAGCGGGCGGATGTGGACATAAGCACTTTCGCGCGCACGACACTCGCAGCCTATGACGTGGGCAACCTAACTGCCAGCTATGCGCTGAGCAAGGAGCTCACGCTGTCGGCTCGTGTGGACAACCTGTTCAATCGTGATTACATGCTGGCACACGGATACAACACGCTTGGACGAGTAATCCATGTCGGTTTGAATTACCAGCCGTAGCAGGCTGCGCGGCGGATTGGCGCCATTTCTGTTAAAGTTCCTGCCAGTGAGCACTGGCAGGATCATCGGGAGAATTTCAATGAATATCATGCAAAATAAAACAGTCTGGATCGCATCAGCATTGTTGCTGTTGATGGCGTTGACACGCTACAACCATTTCGGCTCGGCAATTTCTTTGCCCGATGCTTCCTATGCCGTGTTCTTCCTCGGCGGTCTGTTCCTGGGGCGCATGCGTGGTGCGTTGGGGATGCTGGCTGTGCTGATGATCGAGGCAGCCTTGGTCGATTATTACGCAATCAACTTCCGCGAAGTAAGTGGTTGGTGTGTGACCTCTGCCTATGCCTTCCTGGTGTTCGCCTATGGTGCGCTGTGGTTCGTCGGCCGCTGGTATGCGCCGCGCCACGAATTGACACTTAAAGGTTTGTCCGGGTTGTTGCTGGCCGGTGCGGTAGCGGGCAGCGCGGCATTCATCATCGCCAACGTGAGTTTCTATCTGCTGGCCGGCTATTTCGACCGCATGAGCGTGGTTCAATACGTCTCCAGTGTGGCGCAATACTATGGCCCATATGTGGCTGTGGCAGTGTTCTATATCGGTGTCGCGGCTGGGGTGCAGATTTTGCTGGCCATGGCTGCAGGCAAATCACAGGCAGCTGATGCCCGCTGATAATTCCGGCGTTGCCCGACAGATGACCAGCGGGCAGCTCTATCTACGACTGTTGAGATATGTGCGCCCGCATTGGCGTGCGTTCGCCATTTCGATTCTGGGGATGGCGGTGGCAGCAGCCACGGAGCCTTTACTGCCCGCTTTGCTCAAACCTTTTCTGGATGGCACGTTTGTTCACAAGGATGATGCGGTCATGCAATGGGCGCCGCTTTTCATCCTGGGATTGTTCTTTGTGCGGGGACTCGCCGGATTCTTTGGTTCCTATGCGATCCACTGGGTGGGCAATCGGGTGGTGATGGATCTGCGGGCCGAGATGTTCGCCAAGCTGATGACATTGCCTACGAATTACTACGACGATCACGCGACCGGCTCGCTGATCTCCAAACTCACTTACGATGTGACGAACGTCACTGCGGCTGCGACCAGCGTGGTCACCATCACGATTCGCGACAGCATCATCCTCGTCGGCCTGTTGGGCTGGCTGTTCTATCTGGACTGGAAGCTGACGCTGATCTCGCTCACCGTGGCCCCCATCGTTGCCTGGGTGATCAGCACCATTAATCGCCGCTTGCGCAATGCAAGTCGCGACACCCAGCAGGCTATGGGTAGCATTACACAGGTGATAGAGGAGAGCATTACCGCGCACAAGGTGGTCAAGCTGTTCGGTGGTCAGCAATACGAAGAGCGCCGCTTCGGGGAGGAGATCAACTGGGTACGTCGCCACATGATGAAACAGGCTGCAGCTGCAGTGGCCAACGTACCGATAGTGCAGATGGTGGCGGCAGTCGCATTGTCGTTTGTGATCTATCTCGCCATCGGTCAGGCCAAGAGTGATGCATCCACCGTGGGCGGCTTCCTGTCTTTTGTGGCGGCGATGCTGATGCTCACGGCGCCGCTGAAGCGTATCACCAGCATCAACGAATTCATTCAGCGCGGCCTGGCTGCTGCCGAGAGCGTCTTCGCCTTGCTCGATACGGACGCCGAGATCGATCAAGGAACCCTGCAACTGGGACGGGCAAAGGGCGCATTGCGCTTCGAGCACGTGAATTTCTCCTATCAGAGTGGTGGGCGTCCGACCTTGATCGATGTCAATCTCGATATTCCTGCCGGGCAGGTGGTGGCGCTGGTCGGCAGCTCCGGTAGCGGCAAGAGCACGCTGGCGAATCTATTGCCGCGTTTCTATGAGCTTAACGATGGCAACATCCTGATCGATGGACAGGATATTCAACAAGCGACGCTGAGCAGCCTGCGAGCCAACATTGCGTTGGTGAGCCAAGAGGTGGTGCTGTTCAACGACACCATCGCCGCCAACATTGCTTACGGGCAGATGCGTGAAGTGCCGGAGAGCGAGATTGTTGCGGCAGCGACGGCAGCCCATGCAATGGAATTCATCAAGGACATGCCGCAGGGTTTACATACGCTGGTGGGCGAGAAAGGCGTGCGACTTTCCGGCGGCCAGCGCCAGCGTATCGCTATCGCACGCGCCATCCTCAAGGATGCGCCCATTCTCATTCTGGATGAGGCGACTTCTGCGCTGGACAGTGAATCCGAGCGGCATGTGCAAGCGGCGCTGGAGATCCTCATGCGCGGTCGCACCACGCTGGTGATCGCCCACCGCCTTTCCACCATCGAGAACGCTGATCGCATCGTGGTCCTGAGCAAGGGACAGATCGTCGAAGCGGGTACTCACGCGGAACTGCTGGCAAAGGACGGCGCATACGCGCAACTGCATCGCACGCAGTTCGGTGTGACAGACAGGCAGGAAATTTCTGCATAAGCAGGTTGACAGCAGGGATACTTCTGGTAAATTCCAATCCCTAGCATTTCACTCAACATTAACCCTTTAGATGGAGGTCACCATGGCAGTACTCGTAGGTAAGCAAGCCCCCGATTTCAACGCTGTTACCGTAATGGGCAACAACGAGATCAACGAAACGTTCAACCTGAAGAAGCATATCGATGGCAAGTACGCAGTGGTGTTCTTCTATCCGCTGGACTTCACCTTCGTGTGCCCGTCCGAACTGATCGCCTTCAACCACCGTCTGGACGAGTTCAAAAAGCGCAACGTGGAAGTGATCGGCGTGTCCATCGATTCCCAGTTCACCCACCTCGCCTGGAAGAACACCCCTGTTGAGAAGGGCGGTATCGGTCAGGTGCAATATCCGCTGGTTGCCGACGTGAAACACGAGATCTGCAAGGCCTATGACGTCGAGTTCGACGCTGCCGGCGTCGCTTTCCGTGGTTCCTTCCTGATCGACCGCGCCGGTGTGGTGCGTCACCAGGTGGTGAACGATCTGCCGCTGGGCCGCAACATCGACGAGATGCTGCGTATGGTCGACGCACTGCAATTCACTGAAGAGCACGGCGAAGTCTGCCCGGCTGGCTGGAGCAAGGGCAAGGCCGGCATGAACGCATCGCCGGACGGTGTGGCCAAGTACTTGGCATCGCACGCCAAAGAACTGTAAGCCACACGCCCAGGTTCGACAAAAAGGCTCCTTCGGGAGCCTTTTTGCATTCCGGCCAAGGCTGCTAGAATCCGCGTCGTTCAAAATCACTGCGGGCGCCCAACATGCTGGTCGGTTTCGTTTTCCTGTATCTGATCGTTTCCATCGCCGTCGGTATGTATGCCGCCACCAAAGTGCACAACGCGCGCGACTACATCACTGCCGGCCGATCGCTGCCGATGTACATCGTGCTGGCCATGGTGTTCGCTACCTGGTTCGGGGCCGAGACGGTGCTGGGTATTCCGGCCACCTTCATGGAAGAAGACCTGGGCGGACTGATCTCTGATCCTTTCGGTGCCTCGCTCTGTCTGGTCCTGTTCGGCCTGTTCTTTGCACGCAAGCTGTACCGTATGAACCTGCTTACGCTGGGCGACTTTTACCGCGAGCGTTTCGGCCACAAGGTCGAGGTCATCGCCGGTATCGCCATCGCCTTGTCCTATCTGGGCTGGGTGTCGGCACAAGTCACCGCGCTGGGGCTGGTGTTCAATGTCTTGTCGGACGGCGGCATCACGCAGGCACAGGGTATCCTGATCGGCGCCGCCATTGTGCTGATGTACACGCTGTATGGCGGCATGTGGTCGGTGGCGCTGACCACCTTCGTGCAGATGATCGTGATCGTCATCGGCCTGGTCTACATCTCCATGTTGCTGGCCGACATGAGCGGCGGCGTCGCGCCGGTGGTGCAGCATGCGGTGGACAACAACAAGTTCAACTTCTGGCCGGAGATGAATGCGGTAGCCATGGTCGCTTTCATCTCCGGCCTGCTCACCATGGGTTTCGGCTCCATTCCGCAGCAGGACGTATTCCAGCGTGCCAATAGCTCGAGAAACGAGAACGTCGCCGTATGGGGCACGGTTCTGGGCGGCATCGCATATTTTGTTTTTGCGGCTGTGCCTCTGTTCATGGCGTATTCCGCCAACCTGATCGACCCGGTGCTTGTTGCGCAATGGATGGCCGAGGACAGCCAGAAGCTATTGCCGGAACTGGTCAAGGCGCACCTGCCGCTCATCGCGCAGGTGATCTTCTATGGTGCGTTGCTGTCGGTGATCATGTCCACCGCGTCGGGCACCTTGCTGGCCCCCTCGGTCATCCTGTCCGAGAACGTGCTCAAGGGCTGGCTCACGCGCAAGAACCTGTCCGAGCGCAAGATGCTGGTGATGACGCGCTGGGTGGTGGGTATCTTCTCGGTGTGCGTCACGCTCTATGCGTTGTGGGCACTGGACAGCGATACCGGCATCCACCAGATGGTGGAGAACGCCTACAAGGTGACGCTGGTGCTGGCGTTCACACCGCTGGTGGCAGGCCTGTACTGGAAGCGCGCCACGACGCAAGGCGCATACTGGGCGATGGCGCTGGGCATGGCGGCCTGGTTGCCGATGGAATTCATCGCGCCCGAAGCAGCGCTGCCTCCGCAATTCGCCGGTTTCCTGCTGAGCATCGTCGGCATGGTGGCGGGTTCGCTGCTGTCCAAGGCTGAAACACCAGCGCCCGCCACAGAACGCTCGGCATCGTAATAGCGACTGTCATGTTACTGTCACAATAGTTTCATACCATCGTCGGCGAACCGTAACGAGAGATGGAGCAAAAGATGACGACAGCCGATATCCTGCTGGTGGAAGACGAACCGGCGATCCAGGAATTGCTGGCATTCAATATCGCGCAGTGCGGCTTCCGCGCGATCAAGGCGCAGGATGCGACTTCCGCTTACGCGCAGATCAATCGCGCCTTGCCGGACCTGATCCTGCTCGACTGGATGCTGCCGGGCACCTCCGGTGTCGAGATCGCGCGCAAGCTGCGCGCAGACTCCCGCACACGCGACATCCCCATCATCATGCTCACCGCACGCACTGACGAACGCGACAAGATCCTCGGCCTCGAGTCCGGTGCGGATGACTACATTACCAAACCGTTCTCGCCGCGCGAGCTGATGGCGCGTATCCGTGCCGTGCTGCGTCGCCGCGCGCCGCAGATGAGCGACGAGACCGTGCGCGTGGAAGGCATCGAGCTCTCGCCGACCACCCATCGTGTTTCTGCCAACGGACAGAACATCGACCTTGGTCCCACCGAATTCCGCCTGCTGCATTTCTTCATGACCCACGTCGAGCGTGTCTACAGCCGTGCGCAGTTGCTCGATCAGGTATGGGGTGACCATGTGTTCGTGGAGGAGCGTACCGTGGACGTGCACATCCGCCGCCTGCGCCAGGCGCTGGAACCTTCGGCCGCAGACAAGATGGTGCAGACCGTGCGCGGCAGCGGCTATCGTTTTTCAAGGACATGAGCAGCAGAAGCTAGTCGCGGCGGATTCCGCCCGTATAATGCCGCCGTCCAATAACGAGATCTTGCCGTGAGCGATTTCTGGCAGCGCGCTTTCTTCTATCCGTTCTTCCTGCTCCTGTTTTCATTGCTGGTGTGGGCCATTGCCGGTGCCTTGCCGGCGTCACTGGTCTTTGCCGCCGGCATGACTTTGCGTCTGCTGCATCATCTGCGCAATCTGGCCGATCTGCTGCGCTGGTCGAAAGATCCGGAGAATCTCGCCCTGCCGGACGGGTCGGGGCTGTGGGAAGAAGTGTTCTCGCACTTGAACAAGATGGTGCGCACCAATCGTTTGCAGCGCGAAAGACATATCGCCTCCTTGCAGCAGATGGAACAGGCCACCGCTGCCTTGCCCGAAGGCGTGGTGATCCTCGACGATGCCGATCGTATCGAATGGTGCAACCCCTTGGCTTCCAAGCATTTCGGGCTGGATAGCGACTACGACATCGGGCAGCAGATCACTTATCTGGCGCGCCAGCCGGATTTTGTGCAATACCTTGCGGCGCGCGAGTTCGGCAAGCCGCTGGTGCTGCACGGCTCCCGTCAGGATGACCTGATCCTGTCGATCAAATTGATCTCCTACGGCGAGAACCAGCGCCTGCTTATCAGCCGCGACATCACCCAGCTGGAGCGTATCGAAACCATGCGCCGCGACTTTGTGGCCAATGTCTCGCACGAATTGCGCACGCCGCTCACGGTCGTCAACGGATTCGTGGAGACCCTGCAGGATATGTCCACGCGCGACAGCGAGATGGCGCAACGGGCCTTGTATCTGATGAGCGAGCAGACCAATCGCATGGAGCATCTGGTGGACGACTTGCTGACCCTGTCGCGTCTGGAAGACGACCAGAACCGCCTGCGAGAGGAGAAAGTGGATGTGGGCACCCTGCTGGAAGAAGTCATGCGCGATGGCAAATTGCTGAGCAACAGCAGGCACCAGATCGAATTGCAGGAAAATTGCGGCGCGAACCTGAATGGCAGCCGCGAAGAATTGCGCAGTGCCTTCTCCAACCTGCTCAGCAATGCCATTCGCTATACCCCGGATGGCGGGAATATCAACGTACATTGGTCCATGCATGATGGACATGTGGTGTTCGCAGTGAAAGACAGTGGTATCGGTATCGCGCAACAGCACATCGCAAGGCTGGCCGAACGCTTCTATCGCGTGGATCGCAGCCGTTCGCGCGAAACCGGCGGTACCGGCCTGGGACTTGCCATCGTCAAGCATGTGGCGATGCGCCATCAGGCACGTTTGCGGATCGTCAGCGAAGAAGGAAAGGGTAGTACGTTTTCCATAATATTTCCGGAAGCGCGTATGGCGCAGTAATAGAATTCCTGCTCGGCCGCGAGGGCAATCCATTTCAACGCGATAGAGGAAGCCATGAGAATGAACAGACTGTCCGAGTTGCTGACGTTGCGTCAGTCGTCCGGAGAGCAAGAGCAGGCTATCAGCTACAAGGTCGTCTTCCTGAACAGTGTCTTCCTGATGGCGGTGGTGGTCGCCTTCGGCATGGGCTTCTACCGCTGGCAGCAAAGCACCCTCATGGGGGCTATCGATTTCGCTTTTTCGGCCGTCGGCCTGTTTGCCCTGATATATCTCAGGCGGCACAAGGAGAAGGTGGAGCTTGTCAGCAGCGTAGCGATCATCATGGCCTACTTGCTGTTCCTGGCCGTATACCTGCTCGCGCCGTACAACACGATGCGCCTGTCCCTGTTTTTCCTGCTGTCAGCATCCGTGTTCTATCTCAAGGGACGCAAGCCGGGGCTGTACGCGCTCGCTGGCATCCTGATCACCATCCCGGTCGTGCATATGCTGGCCGGCGGCATGACCGCCTATTCCAGCATCGACATCATCACGACCTGTGTGTATCTGGTCGCCCTGTTCATCATCTTCTGGCAATACGAATCGGTCAGAGAGTCGCAGCACCATCGGGATCGCGAATACGAGCTGCAGCAACTGGTCGAGCGGCGTACACGTCAAGCACTGGAAGCAGAGCGTGGTCTGTTCCAGACGATTCTGGACAATGCGCCGCTGGGGATATGGATGCTGACGGCCGAGGGGCGCCTGCAATTCGTCAATAATAGTTTTTGCAGCGCAACCGGGATCACAGAGGAAAGATTTCTTGCCGCAGGCCACTATGCCGAAGTGTTGCCGCAGTCGATGGCTGACAGCTGCATGCAGTCCGACCGTGAATGTCTGGCGCAGCAAGAACCGCATCTTTCACGCGAGTGGATGCCGTTCGCTGACGGACGTGACCATCTGGTGGAAATCACTAAAATCAGACTTAATCACCCGGATGGCTCCGCCAGGGGGCTGATTGGTCTGGCAGTGGATGTCACGGAGCGGGCAGAGCACGAGCAGCAGCTGGAAAGGATCGCGCATTTCGACGCGCTGACCGGGGTGCCCAATCGGGTGTTGCTGGTGGATCGTCTCAAACAGGCGGTCGCCAGAACGCATCGCGAACAAGGGATGCTTGCAGTTTGTTATCTGGACCTGGATGGATTCAAGCCGATCAACGACAGCTATGGGCATGAGACAGGCGATATGGTGCTGGTGGAAATCACACGCCGCATCAAACAAGTGATTCGGGAGGACGATACCGTTGCCAGACTGGGCGGGGATGAGTTCGTTGTGCTACTCGTCGGCCTGACACGCACCGAAGAATGCGCAGGCAGCCTGCATCGTCTGTTGCAGTCCATAAGCCAGCCGATCTCCGTGCAGCAGCAAACCATCCAGATCAGTGCCAGCATCGGTGTCGCCATGTATCCCGAAGATGATCAGGATCCGGATACCTTATTGCGCCATGCCGATCAGGCCATGTATGTCGCCAAGCAGGCCGGCAAAAACCAGTACCACCTGTTCGATCCGGGTAGCGACCTGCGGGCGCGTTCCCACCATGCCTTGCAGGAACAGATTCGTCACGGCATGGCGAATGGCGAGTTTGAGCTGTACTACCAGCCCAAGGTGTCGATGGCGACAGGAGAGTTGCTTGGCGCCGAAGCGCTGATTCGCTGGAATCATCCGCAACGCGGGCTATTGTTGCCGGGGGCGTTCCTGCGAGCGATCGAGAACACCGAGCTGGAGATCGCCATCGGTAACTGGGTAATAACCGATGCCATCGATCGGTTGCGCCGCTGGCGCGAACAGGGGTTCTGTATCGAGGTCAGCATCAATGTGTCGGCCTGGCACCTGCAGTCTCCGGGGTTTGTGGAGACACTGCGCACGGCATCCAACCGCTGCTGTCCGGGAGATTGTTCAGGTACTTTGCAGGTGGAGGTGCTGGAGACGGCCGCGCTGAACGATGTGGCTACCGTGAGCGGCATCATCCGGGAATGCAAATTGTTCGGCATGTATTTCGCGCTGGATGATTTCGGCACCGGCTATTCATCACTCAGCTACCTGAGCAAATTCGATGTGGATACGCTCAAGATCGATCAGTCGTTCGTGCGCGACATGTTGCATGACAAGGGCGATCACGCCATCGTGCAAGGCATCATTGCCTTGGCCAAGGCGTTCGACATGACGACGGTTGCCGAGGGGGTGGAGACCGACGAACAGTACCGGCTACTGGCATCCATGGGCTGTGATCTGGCACAAGGTTTCGGCATCGCGCACCCGATGCCGGCAGAGGACCTGCTTGCCTGGGGTTGGCCGCGCCTGCCTAAGCAGGTTTGAAACTGACGCGCTCGTAATCCACGCCGCGTTCCACGCTGATTCCCAGCTTGATCTTCTGCTTGCTGCGGTCGACCAGCGTCAATTCGATTTCCCGTCCCGCCAGGAACCAGTTGCGCGGCATCACCAGGCTGGCCGGTATGCGCAGCTTTTCCATGGCCGGCAACATCACGCAGGGCGCGGATCCGGACAGCAACATGGCCTGGGACGATTCAGCGGCATTGGCAATCACGGCTTGCGGCTGGCCGGGCAAGTAATGCACCGTCGCGTAGAGCTGGCCGCTGTGCGCCACTTCGATGCGGTCGATCACGCCCGCTTTGTGCGCGGGATTGTCCGCGGTGAAGATGCTGATGATATGGTGCGCGGCCAAGCGGTCGCCCGTCGGCGAGTAACGCAGCAGGCGGCCACGCAGCAGCGTGTTTTCTTCCACCAGCCACTCTTCCGGCAGGAAGCCCAGTTCCTTCAGTTCGTGGTTTCCGGTCTCGTCCAGCACACGGCCGAACGTGGCGATCTGTGTCTGCGCATCCTGCATGGCTTTGCTGACATCCTTCACCGGTTTGAACGGTCTGCCTGCGATGTGCGAATAGATCTTCTCCAGGCCGACACACATGTGCACCGAGCTGGTTTCGCGCGGCATCTCCACCAGCGTATCCACCCTGGCTTCACACCAGCATTTATGGAGTTTACCCAGCAGGTCGATGCAGTCCTTGCCGGGCAGGCCGGTATCCAGCTCCACCTTTTTCGGTGTCTGGCCCTGTTGCAGCAAGATGGTCTTGATGCGGATCTGCTTGGATAACGGCACCATCGGCAGGCAGCGCATGCCGGCTGAAGCGCGGGCATGTTCAGCGGACTGCAGGCCGCGATAGCCCTCCATATCCACCACCAGCGGCGGCGCATCCTCCTTGGTGGCGGTGCAGCGCGCCATCAAGGCAAGCGTGTCCGCCCACAACAGCAGCCAGTGTTCCGCAGTGCGGCGCTGTTCGCGCGTCAAGTCGAGCAGGCGCGCACGATGCATCAGCAGGGTACTCAGATACAGGGTCAGGCAACTGTGCGGGAACCTGTCGTGGAAACGTTCATCCTTGATGGTCTCGTTCTGCAGTCCGGCTGCTTCGATGCTCAGGTATAGCGCATGGAATCGCTGCCAGGCAGCGCGATCAGGTTCATATCCGGCGCGGGTGAATTCGACGAGTTGCTGCATGCCGTAATACAGGCTGCGTTGCCACAGCTTGGCGCGCCGTTTCTCCATGTGTGCATCGCCAGCTGCTGCACTTTGCAGGCAGCGCAAATACCCGTTCTGCATGCTCTGCCACATGCTGACGAGCGCAGTAAGCAGCAGGAATTCGTCATCCGTGAGCGGGAGCGGTTTGCCGATGAGGCGTTTGGAAAAATCGCTTTGCAACTGCGCGACGGGTTCGCGCAACAGTTCAAGTATGTCGAGACGTACCTCGCCCTTCATCGCATAACGATTCAATTCATCGATCTGCTTGCGCAGGTTGCCCTGCGCGATGCCGAGGTTGGTCAGTTGCAACTGGCTCAACCATTTCTTGCAACCTTCGACGTCGTGGAACGCCGGTTTGGCCAGATCGTCAGTCGGTTCCAGTGACAGCATGCGCAACCTTTCTATAGCAACACGCGTTCGATGCCGCCTTCATTGGCAAGCATCACATACTCTGCCTGCCAGTTGTCGCCCAGCAGGTGTTTGGCCATCTCCACCACAATGTAGTCGGCATCAGCGTTCACATCATCAGTATAGCGCGAGAGACCTTGCTGGCAGGCCGGGCACGAAGTCAGTATCTTCACTTCGCCTTCATAACCATCGGCGCGCAAGGCGGCACTGCCGTTGCGCAATTCCTCCTCCTTACGGAAACGTACCTGGGTCGCGATGTGCGGCAGCGATACGCCGAAGGAACCGGCCTCGCCGCAACAGCGATCATTCAGCGGCACCTCGGTCGCCATCAGCGTCTTCACCACATCCAGCGGCTTGTGCGTCTTCATCGGCGTATGGCAGGGGTCGTGATACATGTAGCGCATGCCCGTAGCCTGGTCCAGCTTCACGCCTTTCTCCAGCAGATACTCGTGGATGTCGAGCAGGCGGCAGCCGGGGAAGATCTTGTCGAACTGGTATTGCAGCAACTGATCCATGCACGTGCCGCAGGACACGATCACCGTCTTGATATCCAGATAGTTCAGCGTGTTCGCCACGCGGTGGAACAGCACGCGGTTGTCGGTGGTGATCTGGCTGCCCTTGTCGGCATGGCCGGCAGACGTCTGCGGATAACCGCAGCACAGGTAGCCGGGCGGCAGCACGGTGATCGCACCCAGGTTGTAGAGCATGGCTTGCGTCGCCAGTCCTACCTGCGAGAACAGGCGCTCGGAACCGCAACCGGGGAAATAGAACACCGCCTCGGACTCTTCGTTCAGCGTGTGCGGATTGCGGATCACCGGCACGATGGTGTCGTCCTCGATGTCGAGTAGCGCGCGCGCGGTCTTCTTGGGCAAGCTGCCCGGCATCGGTTTGTTGATGAAGTGGATCACCTGTGCCTTCAGTGCCGGCTTGCCCACAGTCGCCGGCGGATGCTGCGTCTGTCCGCTGAGCAGGCCGAACTGCTTCGCCACGCCATGCGCCCAGCGCTGTCCCTTGTATGCCCACTCGATCATTACCTTGCGTACCGTCTTGATGGTGGCGGGATCAGTGGCATTGAGGAACAGCATCGAGGTTGCCGTGACCGGGTTGAATTTTTTCTGGCCGTGCTTGCGCAGGAAATTGCGCATGGATACCGAGACGTCGCCGAAGTCAATGTCGACCGGGCACGGTTTCTCGCAGCGGTGGCACACGGTGCAATGGTCGGCCACGTCGTTGAATTCGTCGAAGTGGCGGATGGAAACGCCGCGCCGGGTCTGCTCTTCATACAGGAAGGCTTCGATCAGCAGCGAGGTGGCGAGGATCTTGTTGCGCGGCGAGTAGAGCAGGTTGGCGCGCGGCACATGCGTGGTGCACACCGGTTTGCACTTGCCGCAGCGCAGGCAATCCTTGATCGAATCGGAGATGTCGCCCAGCTCGCTCTTCTCCAGGATCAGGCTCTCCAGTTCCATCAGGTTGAAGCTGGGCGTGTAGGCGCGCTCCAGGTTGCTGCCCGGCAGCAACTTGCCGCGGTTGAAACGGCCGTCCGGATCGACCTTATGCTTGTAGGCGATGAACGGCGCGATCTCCTTCTCGTCGAGGAAGTCGAACTTGGTGATGCCGATGCCGTGCTCGCCAGAGATCACGCCGCCCAGATCCTTCGCCAGTTGCATGATGCGATCCACCGCACCGTTCGCCTGCTGCAACATGGCGTAATCGTCGGAGTTGACCGGGATGTTGGTGTGCACGTTGCCATCGCCCGCATGCATGTGCAGTGCGACGAACACACGGCTCTTCAGCACCTGCTGATGGATGGCCGCGCACTGTTCCAGAATGAGCTGATAAGTGCCGCCGCTGAAGATCTGGCGCAGCGGTTCGCGCAGTTCGCGTTTCCACGAAGCGCGCAACAGGTGGCGCTGCACCGCATCGAACACCGTCACGGCGTCCTGTTTGTCTGCAGGCGCGAACGGGCAATCTGCCAGCGGCGCATCCAGATGCTCGAGCATCCAGCTCCAGCGACTGCGTACCTCGGTCAGCAGCTTGTGCGCCGCCTGCGGGCGTTCGCCCAGCAACTCGGCATCGCCCAGTTGCGCATCGTCCTGATAGTGCAACGGCAGTTCGCCGTTGAAGAAGTCGTTCAGCGCATCCAGCAGCTTGATCTTGTTCTGCAGCGACAGTTCGATGTTGATGCGTTCCACGCCGTCGCAATAGTCGCCCATGCGCGGCAGCGGGATCACTACATCCTCGTTGATCTTGAATGCGTTGGTGTGCTTGGCGATGGCGGCGGTACGCGCGCGATCCAGCCAGAACTTCTTGCGCGCCTCGCTCGAGACCGCGATGAAACCTTCGCCGTGACGCAGATTGGCCAAGCGCACGATCTCGGACGCGGCCGCACCGACGGCTGCTTCATCGTCGCCAACCACATCGGCGATCAACACCATCTTGGGGCGGGTGCCGCGTTTCGATTTCGTGGCGTAGCCGACCGCTTTCAGATAGCGCTCGTCCAGATGTTCCAGACCGGCCAGCAGTACCTGCTTGTCTTTGCGGTTGTCGAGCAGGGAGGTGATCTCGACGATGGCCGGCACGGCCTCGCGTACCTGACCGAAGAACTCCAGGCACACGGTACGCGTGTGCTGGTGCGCACGGTGCAGCACGAAGCGCGCCGAAGTGATGATGCCGTCGCAACCTTCTTTCTGGATGCCGGGCAGGCCGGACAGGAACTTGTCGGTCACGTCCTTGCCGAGCCCGGTCTTGCGGAATGCGCTGCCGGGGATGGTCAGGGTCACCGGCTGGCCCGACAGCGGCTTGTCGTGACGGTCGTAGCGGCTGATGCGGAAGGTGGCGTGCTCGGCGTCGTGGATCTTGCCGAAGTTGTGGTCCATGCGCTCGACCAGCATCCAGCGTCCGTCCGGCGCCACCATCTTCCATGACACAAGATTGTCCAGTGCGGTACCCCACAGCACGGCTTTCTTGCCGCCCGCGTTCATCGCCACGTTGCCGCCGATGCAGGATGCATCCGCCGAGGTCGGGTCGACGGCGAATACCAGATCGGCGGCTTCGGCGGCTTCCATCACACGCCGCGTCACCACGCCAGCGCCGCAATGGATGGTGGCGTACGGTTCGCTGTGGCCGGGCAGTACCATGGGTTCCACTGCCGAGATCGCATCCAGCTTCTCTGTGTTGATCACCACGGAATACTTGTCCAGCGGCACGGCGCCGCCGGTGTAGCCGGTGCCGCCGCCGCGCGGGATGATGGTCAGGCCGAGTTCGATACAGGCGCGCACCAGCGGTGCGACCTCGTCCTCATTGTCCGGATTGAGTACCACGAAGGGATATTCCACGCGCCAGTCGGTGGCGTCGGTCACATGCGAGACGCGCGCCAGTCCGTCGAACTGGATGTTGTCGCGGCGCGTGATGCGCGACAGCGCGCGCAACGTGCGTCTGCGCAGCTTGAGCGTGGTCTCGAAATCTTCGGCGAAACTCTCCACGGCCGCGGAGGTGAGTTCAAGCAGGCGCTTCACCACCTCGTTGTGGTTCCGGCCGCTATGCTTAACATCGCCTGCGCCGATGTTAGCCTTCACCGCACTTGCGGTGTCCTGCCTGCGTGCCTCGATTGCGTTCAGGCGGTGATGCAAGGCGCCGATCAAGGCCCTGCGGCGCTTGCGGTTGGAGAGCAGATCGTCTTCGAGGTAGGGGTTGCGCGTCAGGACCCAGATGTCGCCCAGCACTTCGTACAGCATCTGTGCCGAGCGGCCGGTGCGGCGCTCCGCACGCAGGGTGTTGATGATCTCCCAGGCTTCATCGCCGAGCAGGCGCAGCACGATCTCACGGTCGGAGAAGGAAGTGTAGTTGTAGGGTATTTCACGTAAACGCGCGTTCATGCAGGCAAGCCCCTGTTTCAAGGCGCGCATTCTACCCGAATGTGCGGCTGTACTCGACCCCGACGCGCATATGGCATAAGTACAAAATACGCGCAGCACAGTTGCTCCCTCTCCCTCTGGGGGAGGGTTGGGGAGGGGGGCGATCAAGGGCGAGACAGACATTTTCAAATTATTGTGTGGCGAGCCTCGCCCTTGATCGTTAGCATCCACGGCATGGAATCCGTCCCTGAAAAAACACGCCGGGTGTTCTTTGCCCTGTGGCCGGACAGTGCGGAAAGTGCCGCACTGGCTCGCTGGCAGGCGCCGCTGCATGAACGATGCGGCGGCACGGCGATGCGCAGGGATACCTTGCATTGCACGCTGGTGTTCCTGGGGGCGGTGCTTGAGCACCGGCTGGAAGCCCTGCGGCTGGCGGCGCAAGAGGTCGCGTTCCAGCCTTTCAAGATCGACTGGGAAGGCGCCGATTACTGGGGGCACAACCATATCGCGTATGCCGCACCGGCCGTTACGCCGCCTGAACTCGAGGCGCTGGTCGCCTCGTTGCAGGAGTGCTTGCGCGCGCACCGCTTCCGTTTCGTGGATCGCTCCTATAAAGCTCATGTCACGCTGCTGCGCCATGCGCAATGGACGGATGCGCCGCTGCCGCCCATGCCCGCCGTGCGCTGGCAGGTGCGCGACTTCGTGCTGGTGCAATCGAAGGGCGATGCGCAGGGCGCGCGTTACGAAGTGCTGTGCCGCTTCGGAGGGCAGGGATAGAATGCAGCAACACTCGCAGGAGGAACATGCTCTACGCATTCACGCTTAAGAACGGCCGACTGGATCGCCTGTCCATCGAGGCGGATACCGATCTGGCTGCGCTGTCGCCGGTCTGGATCGACATGCACGGTGCGACGGATGCCGAAGTGGCGCATGTGGAGCAGTCCTTCCAGTTGCATCTGCCTAGCCCTGAACATTTGCGCGACATCGAAGCCAGCGCCCGCTTCTACGAGGAAGAAGGGCGGCTGCATCTGCGTTCCGATTTCCTGCTGGGCACCGAGAGCCATGCGCATAGCGTGGCGGTGGCGTTCGTACTGGCGGGCGAGACGCTGATCAGCATCCATGAGGAAGACCTGCCCATCTTCCGCTTGCTGCGCTTGCGCATGCAATCCGAATCGGGGCCGATCGAAAACAATCGCGATGTGCTGATCGACTTGTTTGGTATGGATATCGAGTTCTCCGCCGATGCGCTGGAAGGCGTGTATGCGGACCTGGGGCGGGTCAGCCAGAGTGTGCTGAACGACACCTTGAGCGATGCGCAGGCGCGCGAGGCACTGGCCGAGATCGCCCATGCCGAGCACGTCAACGGCCGCATCCGTCGCAACGTGATGGACATCCGCCGCGCACTGTCCTTCCTGCTGCGCACCAAGTCGCTGGACGCCGGACAGATCGACGAGGTGCGCCAGATCCAGCAGGACATCGATTCGCTGGACGGGCACACCGCCTTCCTGTTCGACAAGATCAACTTCCTGATGGATGCGGTGATCGGCTTCATCAACATCAACCAGAACAAGATCGTGCGCCTGTTCTCGGTGGTGTCGGTCGCCCTGTTGCCGCCCACGCTGATCGCGTCCATCTACGGCATGAACTTCGGAGTCATGCCGGAACTGCACTGGAAGCTGGGCTATCCCTTTGCGCTGTTGCTGATGGCGCTTACGGTGGGCGTGCCGATCTGGATATTCTGGCGCAAAGGCTGGTTGAAATAAGCCATGCGGATCTGGTCATTGCATCCACAACATCTGGATGCCAAAGGGCTGGTCGCCTTGTGGCGCGAGACCTTGCTGGCGCAGAAGGTGTTGCGCGGCGAGACCAAAGGTTATCGCCATCACCCGCAGTTACAGCGCTTCCGTGCGCATGCCGAGCCGCTGGCCGCCATCGCCGATTATCTGCGTGCAGTGCAGGTTGAAGCCGAACGGCGCGGTTACAGATTCGACGCTGGAAAGATCGGGCCCCAGACCACCCGCGGAAAGATAAACGTCACCTCGGGACAGGTGGAATATGAACTCGCGCATCTGCGCAACAAGCTGGCGGTGCGCGATACGGATGCGCTGGCACGCTTGCAGCAGTTCGGGCGGCCGGTATTGCACCCTCTGTTCCGTGCGGTGCCGGGGCCGGTAGAAGCGTGGGAGGTCGTTTAGTCTTTACCGGCCAGCAACTTGTCGATGCACCAGCCTGCTGCCGCAAAACCCATGCTGGCCGTCACCGTTACCGCCGAACCATAGCCCGAGCAACTCAAGTCGGCAGTCGAGCAGGCGGTGCCGCGCTGCGAAGGTTCTTCCAGATAGATACAGGTCACACCGAACTTGCCGTTGCTGCGCGGATGGATGTTGAAGTCTTTTTTCAGCATGGTGCGGATGCGTGCCAGCAGCGCATCGTGCGTGGTGCGCGCCAGATCGTCGCGGCGCAGTTTCATTGCGTCGCGCTTGCCGCCCGCCGCACCGCACACGATGAGTTTGAGCTTGTTGAAGCGTGCATGCACGATCAGCGCTGCTTTCACTTTCGCTTCATCGCAGGCATCGATCACCGCATCGAAACTGTTGGCAGGCATCAGCTGCTGCATGTTCTCTTCGGTCAGGAAATCATCGACCACCGTCACCCGGCAATCGGGATTGATGTCCGCGATGCGTTTTTGCAATGCTTCGGTCTTGGCCATGCCCAGTGTGCTGTCCAGCGCCTGGATCTGCCGGTTCATGTTGGACACCGCGACATGGTCGAAATCGATCAGCGTCAGGTTGCCGATACCGCTACGCGCAAGCGCTTCCACCGCCCAGGAACCCACGCCGCCTACACCGACGACAGCAACGCGCGCTTTATGCAACAGCGTGCGGGCGCCTTCTCCGTAGAGTCGGTCGAGACCGCCGAAACGGCGTTCATGGTCGGGATCCAGTGGGTGAAGTGGCATCTTTAAGGCTTGAATATCGAAGGGTATGGGACTTTGGTCCCATATCGTGCCCTGCACGGGACGGATAAAATTCTATCCCAATTATCGGGAGCATAATGACTAAAGAGAATCCCGATCGGTAGAGAACGGAATGACGCTCCCCCAACAGAACAACGAATTGACCGCCCTGGTCGTCGATGACGACATCGCCTTGAGCAAAGCCGTGAACCGGATCGGCCGGGAAGAGGGTTTTTGCACGCGCTGTTTCACGTCCTGCGACGATGCGCACGCCTGGTTGAAACAGGTGGGAGATGCGCCACGGACCTTCTGCATGCTGGTCTCCATCAGTCAACTTGCTGCGATAGATCGTGGGGATGCAGCACTGGTCGCCCATGTGCCGCGCATCTACATCGGCAGCAGCCTCACCGGCGCACAGGCGGGACTGGCCGGTCTGGGCACCTTGCTCAAGGCGGAACCGTTCCGGGTCATGGACCGGCCGTTCTCCATGGCGCTGCTGCGCGCGAACCTGCGCGATGCGCTGGCGGAGCAGTGGCGTTTGAATGGTTTGCTGACTGACAGGCAGCAACTGTTGCAGCGCTTCTCCGAGCTGACGCGCCGCCAGATGCAGATCGGCAGCCAGGTCGTGCAGGGGCTGAGCAATCCGGAGATCGCCGAGAAGCTGGGTATCTCGGTGAAGACCGTGAAGACGCATCGCGGGATGATGATGAAAAAGACCGGTGCGAACTCCATCGCCGATCTGGTCAGGCTGTTCGATGCCTACCAGGAGATGGTCGCAAAAGGCAGTGCGGGGGAATAACACGCATCGTCCGCAGCGTTCCGGTTTCAGGACGAGCAAATCATGGAAGGCAATATGGAATACATCGCATTTCCGAAACTGGCGGACATCGCCCAGCATTCGATCCTGCGCACGGACAGGGAGGTTTCGGTACGTCAGGCAGCAGCGCTCATGGAAGCGAAGGGCGTCAGCAGCGTGGTGATCGAGGAAGAACATGGGCGCTTCGTATTCTCTATCGAAGAGCTGATGGCGCATATCCATGCGAATGGCGACATGGATGCGCACCTGTCCGCTTTCGTCCTGCCGCGCATCGTTTGTGTGAGCGAGCAACGCCCGGTGTTGGCGGCACTGGAACATCTGGAGCAGAGCGGTCAGCGTTATGTCGGGGTGGTCGACGACGATGACAGGATGACCGGCATCGTCAGCCATACGGACATCCTTTCTTCCATCGATCCGACCGTGCTGATGGAGCGCAAGACCGTGGGGGATCTGGTATGGCGAGCACCGCCGCCGACCTTTACGGCAGACTGGATACTGGAAGATGTATTGCATCACTTCAAGAAAATGGAAGATGCAGTCATCGTCGTGGAGGCGGCGCAACCGGTCGGCATCATCACCATGCGCGATGTCTTCAACCTGCTGTCTTCCGGCGCGGACATCGCGCAACCCTTGTCGCACTATATGGTCAGCCCGGTCGTCACCACACGGCGCGACAGCTCTATTCACGATGCGCTGATGCAGATTCAGAAGCTGCATTTCAAACGCGCCATCATCGTGGATGAAGGCGGTCGCCTGGTGGGCGTGGTGTCGCAGAGCGAGCTGATCGGTTTCGCTTACGGTTCCTGGGTGAACATCCTCAAGCATCACACCACCGAGTTGCACGAACTGGTGGAGATGCTCAAGGAGAAGAACAAGATGCTGGAGCTGCTCTCTTATACGGACGCACTTACCGAACTGGGCAACAAACGCATGTTCTATCAGGAGATGGAGCGGGAGGTGGAGCGCATCGTGCGCTACGATTCGCCGTCTTTTTCCATGGTGCTGGTCGATATCGACCTGTTCAAGAAAGTGAACGACACGCACGGCCACATCGTCGGAGACCTCGTGCTGCAGAAGGTCGCCGGGAAGCTGAAGGAAGCCATTCGCAAGAGCGATACGGTGGTGCGCTGGGGCGGAGAGGAGTTCGCAGTCCTGCTGCGTAACACGCCGCTGGATGCGGCACGCGAGTTCGCCGAGCGGTTCCGGGTGGAAGTGGCCAGAACGGAATTGATAGATGGTCATGCCATCACCCTGAGTGCGGGTGTCGGCGAATACCATGCAGGGGAGCGGGAAGATCTGTTCTTCGACCGTATCGACCGCGCCCTGTATCAAGCCAAGGATGCCGGGCGCAATGCGGTGCGCATCAGCGCAGTATAGCTTCCATATTCCGGCTGGTCGCTGCCGCGATCGCCTCTATCGGCAGATCGCGTAGCGCGGCCAGTGTCGCGGCAATACGGGGCAGGTACTCCGGTTTGTTGGGCTGCCCGCGTTCAAGTAAATCGGGTGGAATGTCCGGCGCATCCGTTTCCAGCACGATGCTGTCCAGCGGCAAAGTCGCCGCCAGTTCGCGCAGCTTGGTGGCGCGGCTATAGGTCATCGCCCCGCCGAAACCCAGTTTGAAGCCGAGCTTGATGAATTCATCCGCCTGTTGGCGGCTGCCATTGAAGGCATGCGCGATGCCGCCGCGCACCTTGTGCTGGCGCAGATGTTTGAGGATCACATCCTGCGCGCGGCGGATATGTAGCAGCACCGGCAGGTCGAATTCCTTGGCCAGCTTGAGTTGCTCGACGAAGAAATATTCCTGCCGCGCACGGTCGAAATGGTCGATGAAGAAATCCAGCCCGATCTCGCCGATGGCGACCGGGCGATGCTGTTGCAGCAGGTCGCGTAACACCGTCAGGTCATCCGGCAGCGCATCGTCGGTGTACATCGGATGTATGCCGTAGGCGGGCGAGCAGGACGGGAAGCGTTCGCACAGTTCGCGTACGACATCGAAGTTGCCGCGCGTGACCGAGGGCACGACGATGCGAGCTACACCTGCATCCTGTGCGGCGCGTACGAGGTCGGCCTGTGTGTCGCCGAACTCTGCTGCATCCAGATGGCAGTGGGTGTCGATGAAGGTCATCTCGTCTCGGCTCTATGGTTGAATCAGCTGTAAATGGCAGGAACGACGCGATATTCGCAGTCGGCTGCCATGTTAAACTCCGCGCACTATTTTTGCGAGATAACACCATGTCTGGAAACACATTCGGCACCCTGTTCACGGTCACTTCCTTCGGCGAATCGCACGGCGCGGCCATAGGCTGCATCGTCGACGGCTGCCCTCCCGGCATGATGCTCAGCGAGGCGGACATCCAGATCGACCTCGACCGCCGCAAGCCCGGCACCTCGCGCCACGTTACGCAGCGCCGCGAGTCAGATACGGTCGAGATCCTCTCCGGCGTGTTCGAAGGCAAGACCACCGGCACGCCCATCGCGTTGTTGATCCGCAACGAAGATCAGCGCAGCAAGGACTACGGCAACATCGCCGACACTTTCCGTCCCGGCCACGCCGACTATACCTACTGGCAGAAATACGGCATCCGCGACTACCGAGGCGGCGGCCGTGCTTCGGCGCGCGAAACGGCAGCACGTGTGGCGGCCGGCACCATCGCCAAGAAATGGCTGCATGAAAATTACGGAGTCGTTGTGCGCGGTTATCTGGAACAGCTGGGCGAGATCAAAATCCCTTTCAAAAGCTGGGCCGAAGTGGTCGAAGTGGGCAACAGCTTCTTCGTGGCAGACGCGAGCTATGTCGGCCAGCTGGAAGACTACATGGACAACCTGCGTAAATCCGGCGACTCCATCGGCGCCAAACTTGCCGTGGTGGCATCCAACGTGCCGGTAGGCTGGGGCGAGCCGGTATTCGATCGCATCGATGCCGACATTGCGCATGCGCTGATGGGTATCAACGCGGTGAAGGGGGTGGAGATCGGTGATGGTTTTGCTTGCGTGACGCAGAAGGGCAGCGAGCACGGTGACGAGCTCACGCCGAACGGTTTCGCTTCCAATCATGCGGGCGGCATCCTCGGCGGTATCACCACCGGGCAGGACATCGTGGCGCGGTATGCCATCAAGCCGACCTCAAGCATCCGTATCGAACGTAATTCCATCAACAAGGCGGGAGAGGCGGTGAAGGTCTCGACCGAAGGACGGCATGATCCTTGTGTGGGGATACGGGCTACGCCGATCGCGGAGGCGATGGTGGCGTTGGTGTTGATGGATCATGCGTTGAGGAATCGGGGGCAGAATGGGGATGTGGTTTGTGAGACACCGAAGTTGAGGTAAGACATGTGGGATGCCAAAACAGTCTTTCTGATTGTTGCTTGCTGCGTTATGGGTTGTTCAAAGGAAAACGCCACTTGGATTGAAATTGCTCATTCTGAAGCGATGCAAGTCTATATGGGGAAGAAAATCGAAATGGGAGAGAGGCAGGAATTGCCATTTGTTGGTGCAACTGTGCTCTGGAATTACCTCCAGCCTCAAATTAGTCCAGAAGGTAAACAACATAAATCGTTTAAGGCTAAATTCTTAATCAACTGCGACCGATGGCAAGCAGCAGATTTTGAATTCGTTAGATATTCTGGGCAAATGGTAGCGGGCGATATTGTTGATTCTGGGATGCGCGATCTTAAGGAGGCAGAGCGGGAGCTTAAGGATATTTCCGACCCTGCACTAAGGGAAGTGGCAGAGAGAGCTTGTGACAGAGCTGGCAAGGGAATGCCTCATTAAGCCAAGTCTGCGTAGGGCGCAATAACCAACGGGTATTGCGCCGTATGGATTCAACTTCAAAACCGTCGGGGGTTGCCCGACAGCAAGTTACTTTCTTTTGCTTCGCCAAAAGAAAGTAACCAAAGAAAAGGCGCCCCTGGTTTGCCGCCCACTTCGTGGGTCCCCTGCGTTGCTCGAACGGTCGGGCCTCCTCATAAACTCGCACGATCCGCTGCGCGGCCACGTGCTCAAACATATTCGTCGGACTACCCCCGCCCGTCCTGCGCTACTCGGCGGCGCTCAAGGGAAGGAAAGCCAAAGGCGGTTTTGTGTGCGCTTTGCGCACGCTTTTTTTGTGGCGATGCGGGCCATGCCCGCATCGGGGTTGGCTTTGGGGGTTAGGTTTTGGGTTTTGAATTTCTATCCCCTGTGCACCGCCTCGCTCAGGCGCGAACGAGCGGTGGGGTTAGGCGAGCACTGTTTGAGCACGTGGCCGCGTAGCGGATCGTGCGAGTTGCGCAGCCCCGCTCGTTTGTGACTGAGCGAGGGAACCCCGAAGGGGCGGTAAACCGGGGTCGCCTTCTTTTTGGTTACTTTTTCTTGGCGAAGCAAGAAAAAGTGACTTGCTGTCGGGCAACCCCCGACGGTTTTGCTTTTGATTGATGGGTATCGCTACGCTCAACCCATCCTACGCACTTTGAATTTCAAGAGCCGCTCATGCGTCGATACGGCCTTCGGCCTACTCAGCACGAACGATGGGTAGACGCGCTATCATCGCCTCCCATGAACCTCACCCAAATCAAATACATCTCCCTCTTCGCGCTCTTCCTCAACGCTGCCGCGATGCTTTCCCCCATCATCAACGGCGGTGACTCCATCACCTATGCCGCACTGTCGCAGCACATCGCATTGAGCAACGACTGGGCCAACCTGATGCTGGATGGCCAGGACTGGCTGGATAAACCGCATATGCCGTTCTGGATCACGGCGCTATTCTTCCAGCTGCTTGGGGTGAGTGCGTTCTTCTACATCCTGCCGGGTTTTCTGTTTCACATCATCGGCGGATATTTCACCTATCGCCTGGCGCGACTTTTCTATACGCGCGAGGCGGCATGGCTGTCTGTGCTGGTGTATGCATCTGTGTTCCATCTGATGGATTCTTCCATCGAGGTGAAGGCGGAGACGTACCTGACTGGTTTCATCATGGGGGCGTGTTATTACTGGTTGCGTTATGACGCGCAGTCGAAACTGAAGTATCTGTTGCTGGGGGCGGCGTTCACGGCAGGGGCGGTGATGACCAAGGGCGTGTTCACGATGATCACCATCATAAGTGGGCTGGTGATTCTGTGGCTGTATCGGCGCGAATGGTACAAGTTGTGGAGTGCGAAGTGGTGGCTGGTCTTTGCGCTGTCTTTGCTGTTCACGGCACCGGAGATGATCGCCTTGTATCTGCAGTTCGATGCGCATCCGGAGAAGGTGGTGTTCGGGCAGACGAACGTATCGGGTATCAAGTTCTTCCTGTGGGACAGTCAGTTCGGGCGCTTCTTCAACTCGGGGCCGATACAGGATACGAGCGGCGGCGGTAGTCCATATTATTTCGTGCTGGTGTTCCTGTGGGCATTCCTGCCCTGGGTGGCGGTGTTCATTGCGGCGATGGTTGCCGGTGTGCGCAAGTTTGCACAGCGGCCGGTGAGCGAGAACGCGGGTTTTGTCTTCTTGTGTGGTGCATTCTTTGTGACGTTCGCATTGTTCAGCGCGACCAGCTTCCAGCTCGATCATTACACGGTGATCCTGTTCCCGTTCGCGGCGATCCTGTGCGGCAAGTTCCTCTCCGATCGTATGCGCAATCTGCATGAGGGGCGGGTGCTGCTGATCGCGCAAGTGGCATTCACATTATTGCTGCTGTCGTTGGCGCTCGGTTTGAGCGTGTATGTTGGTCACGCGGCAGTGTTGTTGCTCGTCGTGGCGATGGTGTTTGCAATGCTGGCTTACGCATGGCAGCAACGGCAGCAGATGCGAGCCAATGTGTTGCTGGTGTTGCCGTTGTTCAGCATGCTGGCGCTGTATGGTTTTCTGGCGTTGACTTCGGCGCTGACTTTCATGTCGTACAGTGTTGCTTACAACGCAAATAAGCAACTTGCCGGCGAACCGCTTGCGCCGGTCTATAGCTACAACATGGGTATCGTTTCGCGTGAGTTGGGCTTGTACAACACTTCTCCGGTATTTCCTGCGGTCGGGCCGGAGCAGTTGCCGGCTTCAGGAAAGTATTACCTGCTTGTTAGTGCGAAGGATATGGCTGCGATTGCATCGAAGCTGGGGCGCTACGAGCAGATCGCACAGGGTGATTGGGTGGTGCACAAGACCGGTACCTTCCCGCGCTTCCTGAAGCTGGCGCGCGGGGAAGGTCCGCTGGAAGATATCCGCATCCTGGCTGTGAACTGAATGTGTTGACTCAGCGTATGCGCTGCAAGCGCTGATACAGACGGAAGCGTTCCTGCGCATTGCCCTGACGTCCGCCTTCCCACAGTTTTTCCCAACCGATCTCATCTTCTATGGGTTGAGCAACGGCTCCGCCTTGTACCAGCAGCAAGTCGCATTTGCGAGGGCTGTAGTCGAGCCGGATGTTGCCGAAATATTCGAGCATGGCTTGTTCGCTTTTGCCGATGTGCAAGCCGCCGATACAGTTGTGGTCGCCGGGCAGGTTGTGTGTGAGGTCGTCGATCATGTAACGATAGCTCTTGCCCACGTCCAGCCAGGGTAGCCACAGCGTCATGGTGAGGATCCAAAGCAGCGAGACCCCGCTGGCCCAGTTGATGAGCGAGCGGCGTACCGAACGGCCCACGCGCCAGACGAGGAGTATCCACAGTACAGTTACGGCGACAGCGATCACGAATGGCACGATGAGAAACTCGGCATTGAAACCGGGTTGGTAGTCGCGCAACCAGTTGACGATCTTGGCGTGGTAACCGCGCAGCAAGCCTGCCCAGCCCCACCACATGAAGAGGGCGAGCAGTGCGAATGTCATGATGCCGAACCAGTCGAGCGCGTTGGCCGCACCGCGGCGCAAGGTCGAGAGCGAGGCGGTGGCGAGCAGGGCGATGGGGAGCAGCATGGGCATGCCATTCTGGTCGTTGATGTCCGGTACGAAACTCAGTGCGACCAGCATTACGACGAGGCTGACCAGGAGCAACTGGAACTCCGCTTCATGCCACATGCGTTTGCGTGCTTCCCATACTGTCCAAGCGGCGAGCGGCGCAGCGGGCCAGGCCATCCACGGCAGTGACTTGACGTAATAGAAAGTGTCGCTGAACTGTCCGTTCGCCGCGAAGGCGAACCAGCGACCGATGTTGCGCGTCCAGAACCACTCATGGAACAGCTCTGGGGAGTGCTGGTGCAGCATGAAGGGCCACACCAGCAACCATGGTAAGGCACTCAAGGCTGCGATGCCTAGCGTGTTGAAGTAGGTGCGCGTGCGCCAGTTGCTGAAAGACAGCAAACTCAAGCTGATTGCTGCAAACAGGATGGGTGCGATGACGCCTTTGCTCATGAAGCCGATGCCAAGACCGACACCCATAATGAGTCCTGCCAGTTGCGGCTTGCGCAAGCTCAAGGCATAGCCATACAGCATCATGGCGCAACCGGTGAGCAATGCGTTGTCGGTGAGGATCTCGTGACCACGTACCAGCATGCCGAGGCAGCCGATGAGGATGATGGCAGTGGGCCAGCCGCGGTTATTGCCGAACAGTTCGCGTCCGGTCAGGCCTGCGAACAGCAGGGTGAGTGCGGTGTAGAAACCCGTCGCCAGACGCGCGCCATCATGCAGCGGCAGCCATGACGAGAACATTTGTGCGAATGCGGCGGCTGTCCAGTAATACAGCGGCGGTTTTTCCAGAAAAGGCTGGCCGGCCAGTGTGGGTACCAGCCAGTCGCCACTGGTAATGAAGTGATGGGCGATGCCGAAACCATAGAGCTCGTCCGGTTTCCACGGATCGTGCCCGACCAATCCGGTCAACACCCAGACTGCGCACAGCGCGAACAGCAATGCTGCTTTGAGAGGTGTGATCTCCGGTTCTTTAAGTTTGGTGAAGTATTCGTACATTTATTCGACGACTTTCATCAGTTGTCCCGCGACCGGCTCACCTTGCGGATACTGCGCATTGATCAAGCGCAGATATTGTTCGGCATTCGGCCCTAGCGGAGAGTGTCGGGCAAGTGTCGCATACGAGTCGCCCTTTGTTGCGGTGATGAGGTGCAACGTCAGCGGTTTTATTTGTTCTCGCTCTTGCGCGCTCAATGTCTTGAAGCTACGAATGGTGTCTTCCATCAGTTGGCGTTCGGCAACGAAAGCCTGCGCTGTTCTGGTATTGCCCTGGATCAGGAATGCGCGGCCTGCATCGTAGATTACTCCCAGCATGGTGTTGTCGATCTCGGCCAGTGCAGCGCTGTGTCCATCGATCTGTATGGGTTCTATCTTTGCATTCCTGCCCAGTCTGCGACGGGCGTATTCCATGACAGTGCCGGAAGGTTTGGGATCAAGCATGAATTGGAGCAGGGCGTCATTGTTCGGGCTGAGGGCAAGCAGTTGATCCGGCTGGTTCTTGATGCGCCAGTTCGTTGGGAAAGTGAGTGCAATGCCAAGGTCGCGATGCATGAAGCGGTTGTCGCGCACCACGCCTTCGCTGACGCTCTCGCCGAAACTGAGATTGGCAGTCTGCCGCAGATATTCATCCCTGTTCTCGAGCGGGGCGGCCACGGTGAGGGTCTTGGCTTCTCCGACAACTTGCTGCAAGCGAGTGTCATTGTCCGGGTGGGTGGCGAAGGTGCCATGATAGCGGCGTGGCTCGCGACCTTCCTGCTTGGCGATCTCGGCATCGAACAACTCCTGGTTCTTCAATACGCCGACCACGCGGATCATCGCTTGCGGGTCATAGCCGGTGCGCGCCAGATATTGCGCACCGAGACGGTCTGATTCCAGCTCGTGCTCGCGTCCGTAACCTGATAGCAGTGCGCCGCCGAGCAGGTTGCTCACATCATGGAACGCCTGGTTGTTCAGTTCTGGTACAAGGATGGACGCCAGCTGGATGCCGAGATTGGTCGCTTGCGATGCGCTTTGCTGGCGCACGCCGTGACGCGCCGTCACGTGGCCGATCTCGTGTCCCAATACCGCAGCCATCTCGGCTTCAGAGTTGAGGTAGGCCATGATGCCTCGCGTGATGTAGACATACCCCCCCGGCAGTGCGAATGCATTGATCTCCGGTGAATCGAGTACGGTGAAACGATAGCGCAGATTGCTGCGATGGCTATGTTTTGCCAGACTCTGACCGATACGGTCGACATAGGCTTGCAGGGCGGGATTGGCATAGACCTTGTATTGCTTGCGCACATCCGCATCGGCTTGGCGGCCCAGGCTGATCTCTTGCGCTTCCGACATCATCACGAAATCCTGTTTGCCAGTTACAGGGTTTTGCGCACAGCCGGTGAGCGCCAGCGCTGCTAGGGCAAAGAGCAGGAAAGAGATCAATCGTGACATATGTCCTCCCGGAAAGAAAAAAGGCAGCCTGCGCTGCCTTTTATTCTATGCGCTTAACAATATTTCATTAAGCAGCGGCTTTGCCGCCCATGTTGTACTTGCTGCGGAATTTCTCGATACGGCCTGCGGTGTCCACGATCTTCTGTGTGCCGGTGTAGAACGGATGGCACTCGGAGCAGACTTCGACGTGCAAAGCCGGCTTGCCGATGGTGGAGCGTGTGTTGAATTTGTTGCCACAGCTGCAAGTCACTTCGACTTCAGCGTATACGGGATGGATGTCTGCCTTCATTTTGCGTTCCTTGCTTTAGGTTGGGCGCGGCTTGGGTACGCGCACGGATGTATATGTTAAGGGCGCGCATTATCCATAAAAACAGGGGGCTGGGCAAATTCTTTATGTATTGGGCATTCACTGCCCGCGTTCGATGCTTATACCGACCTGTTTGCAGTTGCGGATGGCCTGGAGCTTGGCGACGCTGACCCTGACCCAGGGGGCGTTGAAATCCTTGAGGATGATCTGTGCGATATGCTCGGCCAGCGCTTCCAGCAGGGAAAAGTGGCCTTCGCTCAATACTTTCTGCAAATGCAGGGCGACCTGCGCATAATCCAGCGCATCGTTGATGTCGTCGCTTTGGCAGGCGCGGCTGTTGGGCAGGGCGATGTCCAGGTCGATCTGCAGGGTCTGCGGGACGCGCTTTTCTCTTTCGTAGATGCCGATCAGTGTCACGACCTTGAGTTCGCGCAGGAAGATGATGTCCATATATAGGTCTTGGTGCTTGTTTGGTTGCAAGGGCGCATTCGAGTAGAATCCGCGCTCCGCATTTTAAGGTATTACAGATGATCCCCCTGATTTTTGTTGTGTGCGCCTACCTGCTGGGCTCCGTTTCGTTTGCTGTGTTGATGAGCAAGGCGTTCGGCTTGGCGGATCCGCGCACCTATGGTTCCGGCAATCCCGGTGCGACCAATGTGTTGCGCAGCGGCAAAAAGGCTGCGGCAATCCTGACCTTGCTCGGCGATGCGGTCAAGGGCTGGCTGGCAGTGTTCCTTGCCATCAAGTTTGCACCACATAACGGTGATGGCTTGCTGCTGGTGGCGCTGGTCTCGCTGGCGGTGTTCCTGGGGCACCTGTTCCCGGTGTTCACGAAGTTCCAGGGCGGCAAGGGGGTGGCGACTGCGCTCGGTGTCCTGTTGGCGATCAGCGGTTGGATGGGCTTGGCGGTAATGGCCACTTGGCTGCTGGTGGCGGTGGTGTTCCGTTATTCCTCATTGTCGGCCTTGGTTGCTGCAGTCGGTGCGCCGGTGTATGCCATGCTGCTGCATTTGCGTCCCGAGCTGGTGATCGCGGTCGGTGTGATGTCTCTGCTGCTGATCTGGCGTCACAAGAAGAACATCCAGAACCTGATGTCCGGCAAGGAAAGCAAGATCGGCGGCAAGAAGAAGGAAGCTCAGTCCGCGTAATTCAGTTCCCGCAAGTCCCAGCGCGGCTTGATGTTGAAACGATAGTCGCGCTGCCCTTCCTGCCTTTGCAGGCGCATCGCGCCAGCGAAAGCGATCATTGCACCATTGTCGGTGCAAAACTCCAGATCCGGATAGAACACGCGCCCCCCACGACGGGAGATGCTGGCATCGAGCTTGGTGCGCAAAGCCTTGTTGGCGCCCACCCCGCCGGCAACGACCAGCTGATCGAGACCTGTCTGCCCCAGTGCGGTCAGTGCCTTGCTAACCAAGACATCCACGATGGCTTCCTGCGCGGCATGAGCGATGTCAGCACGGGTTTGATCGTCGTTCGGATTGTTTTGCACGGCAAGCAATACGGCAGTCTTGAGCCCGCTGAAGCTGAAGTCCAGGTCGCCGCTGTGCAGCATCGGGCGTGGCAATTTGAAGCGGCCCGGGGTGCCGTTCTGTGCCAATTTGGCTAGCAGTGCACCTCCGGGATAATCCAGGCCCAACAGCTTTGCGCTTTTGTCGAAGGCTTCACCTGCAGCATCGTCCACTGATTCGCCCAGTAATGTGTAGTGCCCCACACCGTCGACACGCATTAGTTGCGTATGCCCGCCTGACACTAGTAGTGCCACGAACGGGAAGGCCGGGGCTGGATCTGACAGCAGCGGGGAGAGCAGATGGCCTTCGAGGTGGTGTACGCCTATGGTGGGCACATCTAATGTATAGGCCAGTGCATTGGCGATGCTGGCACCCACTAATAGTGCGCCGGACAATCCGGGGCCTTGGGTGAAGGCGATCGCATTGATGTCATCCAGCGAGCGATTGGCGATATCAAGCGCTTGGCGCAATAAAGGCAGTGCGTGCCGCACATGATCTCGGGAAGCGAGTTCAGGAACAACGCCGCCGTATTCATTATGCAGTGCGATCTGGCTATGTAATGTATGTGCAAGCAGACCGTGTCCGGTTTGATAGAGCGCGAGGCCAGTCTCGTCGCAGGAGGATTCGATGCCTAAGACTAATGGTTTCATGTGTGCATTGTAGTGAATCTGCGTGGTTTTCCGTCCGTGTGAAAAGAATATTTAAAAAATATTTCAAGAAAGTGTTGACGCAATTCTTTAGCTCCCTATAATGCGCGCCTCTTCGCTGTTGCGGAGGTGTTGTGAGGCAGATGAGCAATGCGAATTTGCATGCGATCGAAAGATAGAATCGCTTCTCGCAGCAGGAAATAAAAGTGCAAAAAATTAGGTTGACGAAAAAAAATTAGTCTCTATAATGCGCACCTCTTCGCTGCCACGGCGGTGAAGAAAAGAAGAAAAAAGTTCTTTAAAAGATAGAAAAAACAACCGATTAGTGTGGGTACGTGTGTTTAGGC
>JAQUAD010000009.1 GCA_028687425.1 Sideroxydans sp. | reverse complement strand
GCCGCCCCGTTCGCCAGCGGCATCAGGTTCACCGTCCAGATACGCTCTCCGGCCTTGACTTGCCAGGCGACATCCAGCCCGCGCCGGATGCGGGTCAGGTTGCTGACCGCCTGACGGCCGTGCTCATCGTCATCGAAAGGCAATGCAACGATGTAACTGTTGATGCCGAAGGCGCGTTGCAGGTGCAGCAAGCGCGAGAACTCTGCGGCGAAATCTGCCGGTGCCCCGGGCAGCACAGCCTTGAACTTGCGCGTATTCTCGGCCTCATTCACGCAATCCGCGTAGTAACCCAGCATCACCGACAGCATTTGCAGATTTTCCGCATTCAGCGCCAGGAAGGGCATACGTTCGATGGCGAGCACGCCCAGCAGCGTCTTTTCGCTGGTGAGAACAGGGGCCACCACCAGATAAGGGGAAGCCAGCGAGCCTTCCGCCACTCCCTCGATCTGCAGATGGGACAAGGTCTTGTGTTCCAGCGCGTAGTGCAGCAAGGGATCGTCGGCAGACAACTCCGGCGGCTCGCCCACCGCGCAGACTCGCTCATATCCGCCGCCCTCAGTCGGCAAAAAGATCGCCGCCGACTCCAGCTGGCAGTATTGCGTCAATAGCTGCACCAACGGGCCAGCCGCGGGCAGGCGGGCATCGCTTTGCTCGACCGTCAGTTGGCGCAAACTTCCCAAGGCATCGCGCAACGTGATCGGCTTGGTGAGGATTTCCTGCTCCATGCGGTCGTGCGAAAGACGCAGCAGCAGATGGCGCAAAGTGATGCGACTCAGACGTTCATCCAGATACTGGTTGGTCTCTTCCGCACGGCGCAGCCGCGTGCTCCACGCCGCGCTGAACTCACCGCACACCAGCACCAAAATCAGGCCGCCCAGAAAGAACTGCTCGGGGAAAGCCTCATGCGTCTCCGACAGGTAATCCATCAACTGCCATATACCGATCAGCAGCAGCGACGACACGAAGCCCGGTGCCACGCCGTAGCGCAGCGCAACCAATACCGGCGCCAACCAGATCCACGGAAATTCGCCGCGCACCTGGAATGGGTTGTCATGCTGGAAGAACATGCCGAGCGCGACCGCGCACAGCGTGATGAACACGGTCTCCAGCCACACCAGGCGATGCTGGCGCAGCGGCGCCACCACCCTGTGGAAGCGCTCGATGAATTTGTCGCTGTTGGTGCTCACGGACGATTACTCAAGCGGTGCCTGGGACAACATGTCCTTGATCACTTTCTGCGCGACCGCGCTCAAGGCTTCGCGACTCCAGCCGCTCTTGCTGGCAGCGGAACTCCACACCACATGACCGCCATCCTTGAGGTCGATGATCTGCATGGTCATGCCGACCGCGGGCTCGCCGTCGATGCCGACCTTGTAATGCCACTCTTCCACGGCACCGGTCACCGCATAGCGCACGCCCTGGTCGCGCGCCCAAACCAGCGCCTCTTCCACCACTTTGCGTTCGGCGGGCTCAAACAGACTATCCTGATTGAGCAGTGCCGGATAACGCTGCAGGTTGCCGACACCTTCGCTGCGCAACAGCACCTCGGTGATCGCTTCCGCGCGCAAACCCGCCTGCGGCACCTCGGTGTGATTGACGATGGGCAGCAATGCCCATTTTGCATTCCGCTCCAGCGGAGCCGTGGCGGTCGATCCATCCATCACCGCACAGGACGAGAGCATGGACAGCGCAAGCAAGATGCCGAATTTATTTATCTTCATAGTGTTCCCCTGGACTAAGTTGCGAATAGAAATCATCAATCAAAATATTTGCGGTAATTCAAATCGAATTCGTGGCTCAGGCCATTAATGAGATTGGCCCCGCCGCGCTCCTGGCGCAGCGTGAAAGAAAGCTGATCTTGACCGATGACTGCGCCCGCAAAACCAAGCGCCGCATTATAGCCTTGCCCGCTGAGCGCATTATGTGTGGCGCAGTAATCCGCATATGGCCGCCAGGCCCGCGTGTAGGCGAAGCGCAGACCATCGCCCAGACCGCCGCACACGCCATAGACATCCGCATCACCGGGCAGCGCCAGGGTCGCGAGCGCGCTATTGCCGAAGCGGGTGTGCGTGCCATGCACGCGCACGTTCAGATCGGGATATTCGGTGCGCACCCGATAGCCGAGTTCCCAGACCAGACGCTGGCCGCGGCCCATCTCTGCGCCGTCCTGTGTGCGATAGCGCGCCCATGCCGATTCCACCTGCAGGTATTCGCGCTTGCTGAATGTGTAGAGCACCTTGGCCGCAAGCTGATCGCGCATGCCGAACAGTTGCAACAAGTTCGACTCGCTCGCGGCGGCATTGAATTCCGCCCCCAGCTGCAAGTGCAGACGCGGTGCGATCTTCATCGCGTGGGTCACATGCGATTCCGTCGTGCCGGAATATTCGTTCCTGCGCCGCAGCGCGAATTCGCTATCGCCCATTGCACTGCGATATTTGAGCAACAGTCCCGTCACGCGCTCCGTCGGCGGCGTAGCGCCGAAGGCCGTCGGCTCGTCGTTGCTTTGCCGCGTCTTGCGGTATTCCGCCCCCATACGCCAGGCGCGCGCGAGCGGCATCTCGACGCTGACTTGCTGTATCCGGCGATGCAGGCCGCCTACCGTTTCATCGCGCCAGCCGACGTTGAGCTCGCTCGCGGCGGCCAGCATGTCTTCGGACAAGCGCTGATGTATCTCGTTGCTTTCCGGGTCGTCCGCCAGCCCACGATAGATGATGGATTGCGCTTCGCCGAAACGCCCGACCGCATTCGCCGTGTCGTGACGCGTCAACAGCGACAGCCCTTCGCCCTGCTCGTCCAGCAATGCGGAGAGATGTTCCACATCCTGTTCCGCGGAGGCTATCGACGCCTCTGCCCACAGCGGACGGTTGAGAGATTGCGCATAACGGCTCCACAACCAGGACTTGGCGTTGGCGGATTGCTCCTGGGAAACAGCCCACCCCAATACCAACTCGTTCACTCTGCGTTCCGTCTCCTCGTCGTAGGCATTGAGCGAAAGACTCATTGCCAAAGACATACCGTCTATCTTGCGTCGCTGCACTTCCCCGCGTTTCAACAACCTGTCCTGACGCAACACCGCGCGTACCAGCGCCAATGCGGGATCGCCGGGATCGTTCTGCATCGCCAGGCGCGCGGCCGCCAGCATCTGCTGCGAATACAGCGGCGCCGGGGCCTTGCCGGAAAAACGATCGCGCACCTGCAGCCATGCGTGCCGCCGCACGCGGGCCGCCATGCCCGCCTGCCGCGCCTGCTGCAGCGCATCGGCATAGCTCATCAGCCACAGGAAATCCTGTTCGCCCTGCCTGAATTGGCGGGCGTAATAAGCAACGGCGCGCGCCGGCTGATCCAGCGCCTGGTAGGTCGCCGCCAATACGCCCCAATAGGCCGGATTGTTCTGGTCGCCGCGCGCGATGACTTGCGCCAGCATGGCACGCAAACCGTTAAGGTCGTGGCTGTTGATCAGGAACCAGAGTTTGCTTTCCACGCCGCCGGACTCGTAAGGCGTGATGCTGAGCGCATGGTGGAAGTCCTTGCGCGCAGCTTCGAACTCCCCTTGCGTCAAACGGTATTGCGCACGCAATTGATAGAAGCGCGCATTGCCCGACACATCCAGACGCCTATCCATGGCGGCGAGGTCGAACAGACGTTTTTGCGCCTGCATATCGCCGAGCGCCGCTTCCAGATCCAGCGCCAGCAGCAGCATGTCGCGCTCGCCGTAGCGGCGGTAGGCCAGCTCCGCAAGCGCCGCTTTTTCCGCATGCCGCGAGTCGCCCAGCAGATAGATCAGGCGGCTGAAATCCTCGCGCGCCAGACTGCCCGCTTTGGCCAGACGCTGAAAACTGTCTTTGGCATCGCTATCCTGCTGCAGCTGCCAGGCCAGGATGGCCAGCAATTTCCAGTAGCCGACCTCATCTTCCTTCACGTTCTGGCGGTTGGCCTGCAGCAAGTCATAGGCTTTGCGGTATTGCCCTTTGCGCAGATACAGATTGGCGAGTTTCATGTGCCACTCGGTATTGCCGCCTTGCAGTGCCAGCAAGCGGACGTACAGTGCAATAGCCAGATCGTCGTCTCCGCTGCGCTCGGCCAGACGTGCCGCGATCTCCAATTGCAGTTGCACATGATCCCTGGCGTAACGCTGTTCGAAAAAGCGTATCCCTTCGCGCTGGCGTCCGGTCAGTTCGAACAGTGCAGCCATGTTTTCCCACTGCGCGGCATCCATCTCCTGCATGGTCGCGACGCGCTTCCATGCATCGAGCAGCGCATCGAATTCATTCAGGGACGGTGCCAGCCGCAAGACGCCGCCCAGCGTCTCCATCGTTTCACGATGCCGCAACGACCAGCGCCATTCGCGCAAAGCCTCTTTCGGGCGCCCCGTCCATTCTGCAACCTGTGCCAACCGCAGATGCCACACCGCTTCAGCTGGCGCCTGGCGCACGGCAGCGGCCGCTACCCGGTACGCTTCTTCGAGGTTGCGGTTCTCGATGAACACCTGATAAGCCAGCTCGTAATCCTTTTTGCTGTAACGCCGCATTTTTGGCGGCTGATCCTGCGCCATCTCCTCGGCCGCATCCGCGTTCGCGATGCCGAGCCAGCTCAGATCGAGCTGCTGCAACCAGGCCACGACCGGTCCGATCACCCATGCGATGTTCAACAACCGCTTGGCATAACGAACGGCGCGCGGCTGATCGTTTGCCGCGCGCGCTGCCTTGATCAGTTCGTAAAGCGTTTCCGAATCGCTTTCCAGTGCGCCCACATGGCGATCTATCCCCTGCATCGCCTGCGACAGCAAGTTGCCGGAGATCAGCGCGTGTATGCCCGCCAAAAAATATTCGCGCTGTCTGGCGAGCGTGACGGCCTTGTGGCGCGCGATGAAATACAGATGCGCGGATAACTTGTAATTGCCTTCGCCCAGCGCCAGATACGCCATGTCGGCAAAACCCTGCGTGGACATGCGTGCGGAAGAGTCGGATATGCGCTGATACAACAGCTTGGAAATGCCATATTCCTCCAATTGATCCGCCTGTCCGGCCAGATAAATTGAGGTCGGCAGCGGCCACTCCAGCCTGTGCAGCTTCAGGAGGGTGTCGATACGGCGCTGGCGCAATTCTGCGCGCTGTGCCGAACCGCGGGCACTCAGCGTGAAACGGCTGGTCAGGAATTTATATTCGACCAGCAAACCCTTCGCGCGCCAGGCGGCGGATTTGCTGCGGATCAACGGATCGAGCAGTTCCTGTATGCCCTCCGACTCATGCAGGAATATGCGGTGCTCGGCCAGCAATACGCGCAACTCCAGACTCCCTGGGTCGGCTTTAAGCAGATTGCTCAGATAGTTGACCGTCAGCGTATCGCCCAGCTTTTGCTGCGACGCCTGCTGCAGCAGATCCTGCTTGGGGAAAATCATCACCAGCGGGATCATCACCATCACGGCGAACCCGGCCAATGTCCACGCGGACATCAGCTTCGGGCGCACGCGGATCTGCTTAGCGCGGGCAGTGAATTCGTAGCTCGTCGATGGCATGGCTGCGTGAGGAGAAATGGCTGACGCCGTTACGTGTCGAGTCCGCCCGCATCGCGCGTCCGCCGGCATGCACGCTACAGCGCGCGCCCATGGACAGATCGAATTGCAGCGGCACTTGTCCGCTCAGGGCCAGATTGAAAGTGTTGCCGTCAGCAGTGATGGCCGAGGACGCATGCACGATGCGCGCATTGGCAGAAACCAGATAAGGCGCGCCAGTCGCGGCGGCACGGAAGCGGATGCTGGTTTCGCCAGCGCCAAGGTGCAGGTATTGCTGGTTTTCATAGCGATTGAATCCGGCCACGGCACTGCCAGCCTCGATCAGCGGCTGGCCGAGCGACAACGGTGCGCGCAGTTCGCGCAAAGCGCCGGCACCGCGCACCAACCAGCCGTCGCGTGTGCGCGCCACCACCATATGATTGAAGTCCTGCACTTGACGCACATAATCGGAGATATGCACCGGCGCGACCGGCTGTGCCAGCGCCCATTTGAACACGCGATCCAGGGCTTTTAGCGAAGCGGGTTTGCTGGCGGAATAGGTATGGAAATAGATATCGACAGGCTTCAGACGATAGGGCGCATCGGTCATCTCGAACGTCTCGATGACGCGTTCGTAACCATAGAAGGGGCCACGCCAATCATTGGTATAAACGTTCTCGTTCTGGTTGGGCGCAAAGATCTGGAATCTCCCGTTCTTGGTGACGCCCAGCGGGGCGACCAACGTCAGCGTGGGAAAACTGCGCGTGATGGTGGTTTCGCCGCCGTTCATGCTCGCGACACCGGCCTGCGCCGCGATCTCCAATGCATCGCTGCCGACATTGCAATCGCCGGTCCACAAAAAGACTTTCACTTTTTTTCCAGGCGGCGCGAGCCTCGTTTCGATATAGGAGATCGAGCCGCCGATCTCTTGCTGCAGATCGAATTCATAGTTCTTCAGCTTGAGGTGATAGCCCTCTTCTTCGGGATTGGCGACCGCATTCCTCCACTGGAACGGGTGCGAGAAAGAATGGCTGGCGATCTCGACTTGCGGCAAGGCGAATATCTCGCGCGCGATCCCTTCCAGCTCGGCAGACTGCGCCGGATATAAACCGTTGGGAGCGATCTCGCCCTGAATGACGGACAAGGTCATTGGCACGGGATATTTGTTCAGTATCTGCTTGAGCAATACTTCCGCGCCGTATGGCGCGCCGGGAAACTCTCCCCGGCTGGCGAATCCGTCGCCATCCATGTGCACCATCAACTTGCGCCTGCCGCTTTCGGTCGTCACATCCGGCACCGGCATATCCGGCAACTGCAGCGCGCGCCGCAAGAATTCGACCGGATTGATCACCCAGCGCATGTTTCTGGAAGTGTCCTTGGCCTTGCCTTCGCTCGACACACTGGGCAACTCGATCAGCACATGCGGGTTCAGCGCATAGCCGCCCCAGGCGGTCAGCGCGATCGCGTCCTGCTGCTCGTTGAGTTCGTTGGCCAGTGTCAGCAATACGTTCGCGCCCTGCGCCTGCAAAGGAAAGAATGCTGCGCGATCAAATGCCGGCTGCGCTTCGAAACCGACCAGTGCGTCGCGCTGCTCGACATGCAGCCGCAGGCGCTCATTGGCCGACTTCGCATATTTCAGACCGAACGTTCCGGCATTACCACTCTCGAACAGGAATGCGCCGTCGCCCAGAATGACGATGGGCACTCCGGCCTTCTTTTGCCGCATCAGCCACGCGCTCAATGCCGCCCCTTCCCTGCCGGCTGCCTGATCAAGCCAGACGACGATGCCTGCATAGCGCCCTGTCAGCGGCTCTACCGGCAAGGTGCGGCGTGCATCCAGATATTCTGCGCTGTATCCCAGGTAGTTCAGCGGCATCGTGGCGTAATGCAGCACGTTGGTATTGATCAGGTCGTATTCGGTGTTGGCGCTGTTATGGATCATCAGCACCTTGCGCGGCATCACTTCGATCTCGCCCACACCGAGCATGTCCAGCCCCGGATTGGTCACCCATGGAATGAATCCCAGATCGCTGATCTTGGCCGCCGTGGCGCGCGCCAGATCGCGCTGGCCGGGCGGCACATAGTCGATGGACAGCACGGGCAGATGGTATTCCCAATGAATGCGATTCAATTGCCCCAGCAACCATTCGCGATCATTCGGCGGGACCGCCAGGTATTTTTGCTGCGCAGCATTCCAGCGCTGGAACAGCGATTCGGCCGCCACGGCGTAGACCTCACGATGCACCTGCGGCAGGATCTCGAAGCCGCGATTGAAGATCAGTCTGGCTTGCGGATAGCGCTTCTTCAACTCGCGTATCACCGCGACCAGTCCTGCTTCCTGCCTGGCTCGCTCCGCGGCGGTCTTGGTGTAGAGCTGGTAGGAATCGAGCGTATCCAGAAAGAAACCGCGATAGCCCGCATCCCACAGCGGCTTGATGACATGCTCCGCGAAAAATGCCGGCCACTCCGGCTGCGACTGATCAAGTACGACGCTGCCCCAGTCGCTGTTCTGCCCCAGCTTCCAGACGGCAGGGATTGCCTTCAGATAGGCGCGCTCAGGCGAGACCTCACCCACCGCCACATAGGCGAAGAGTGCGGTTCGTTCAGTGCTGTGCAGCTTTGGATCGGGAACGTGCAGCGGCTCCACCACGACCGCATCGAAAGCATGCAATTCGTCCCACGGCGGGTTCGCACCGTAAAACATGGCGATGCGAGGCTGTGATGCGAACGCCAGTACAGACGTCAACATCAACACATGAAAAACTACCCATCTACACAAAGAGGAAGTTGAATTCGAATATCTCACACCGGTGTTTCTAATAGTTGTTTCAGCCCATCGGCCAATGCCGTCATGGGCGGAGGATCGAGTTGCTCCATCATCTTGCGCGGTGTCGCGCTGGAGTGGCGGATATCTCCGGATGCGGGCGGCTCGTGGCGTATCTGCGGCGTGCAGCCTGCGCATTGCGCCAGCGTGTCGATCAGCTCCAGCAGCGTCACGCTATGCCCGGTCGCGATATTGCAGACGCCATCGGCTTCGCTCATCAACGCGCGCTTGTTGAGTTGCGCGACATCCTTCACGAAGATGAAATCGCGCGTCTGTCCGCCGTCGCCGAATACGCGCAAGGTGTCACCCCTGGTCATCGCCGAAGCGAAGCGACTGATGACTCCCGCATAAGGCGATGCCGGATCCTGTCGCGGGCCGTAGACGTTGAAGTAGCGCAGCCCCAACGAGGAGACCCGATACAGCTGACGGTATAACGCCGCATATTGATCGTTGATGGATTTTTCCAGACCGTAGGGTGACAACGGTGCGACCGGCGAAGTCTCATCCAGCGGCAAATTTTCCGGCGCACCATAGACCGCGGCGCTGGAGGCATACACGAAGCGCTTCACGCCAGCACGGCGCGCAGCATCGAGTACGTTCAGGAAACCGTAGATGTTGTGCTGGCTGGAACCGACCGGATCGGCCACCGAGGCCGGCACCGAGACCTGCGCCGCCAGGTGCAGTACATGCGTGATGCCGACCATCGCCTGAGCGGCCGCTTCTGCATCGCGAATGTCGCCACTGATGACATTGAGATTGGGATGCGCAGGCAGATTACTTTGCTTCCCAGTAGAAAAATTATCCAGCACGCGGACTTGCGCCCCTTCGGCCAGCAATGCTTCCACGCTATGCGAACCGATAAAGCCCGCCCCACCTACAACCAGAATATTCATATTTCGACTCCGCGCTAACTGCATGTGCTTTCAATTTCCCGGCACTCAAACTCAACCGAGAACAAATACGTTGAATGCCCCCCCCTGCATTTCACGAATCCGTTGACTATGGGACTGAATAGCAATGACCATGCCACCACCATACATAAAACCAGCACCATTTCAAAACAGTCGGTTACCGGCAACTCTGTGTCATCGCCATATCTTGCTGACAGGATATGATCAGCTACTGACTATTATTCGACAACCTCACTCAGGCCTGAGCCTTGCGTGCCAGAAAAACCACTCATACATCCAGTGAGGACCACTCTCCGGAAGCCAGATCATCCAGCGTCCAATCGCCGATGCAATAACGGATCAGACGCAAGGTTGGAAAACCGACCGCAGCTGTCATGCGCCTTACCTGCCGGTTGCGCCCTTCGCGTATGGTGAGCGCGATCCAGCTGGTTGGTATGGCCTGACGGAAACGTACCGGCGGGTCGCGCAACCATAGTCCCTCAGGCTCATCCATCAACCTCGCCTCGGCGGGCAGGGTCGGACCGTCTTTGAGTTGCACGCCCTGCCTTAACTTCTGCAAGGCTGCTTCGTCAGGTATACCTTCCACTTGCACCCAATAGGTCTTGGGCAGTTTGTGTTTCGGGTCGGTGATGCGATGCTGCAACTTGCCATCATCGGTAAGCAGCAACAACCCTTCGCTATCGGTATCCAGTCGTCCGGCAGGATATACGTCCGGAACGGCGATATAATCCGCCAGCGTCGGATGCAGTCCATCCTTGCTGAATTGGCAGATCACACCATAGGGTTTGTTGAACAACAGGATACGACTCATCTCAATCTTTCCAATACTCCGGACACCAACATGACAACCGCAAAGATCATTTACACCCTGACCGATGAAGCGCCGCGTCTGGCGACCTACTCATTGCTTCCCATCATACAGGCCTTCACCAAGGCGGCCGGTGTCACTGTTGAAACACGCGATATTTCGCTGGCCGGGCGCATCCTTGCCAACTTCCCCGACAAGCTGACTGAAACACAAAAAGTTTCGGATCAATTGACCGAGCTGGGCGAGCTAACCCTGAAACCGGAAGCCAACATCATCAAGCTGCCCAACATCAGCGCATCGATCCCGCAACTGAAGGCAGCCATCAAGGAACTGCAAGCAAAAGGCTACAAGGTTCCAGATTTCCCGGACGAGCCGAAGAACGATGCCGAGAAGGAGATCAAGGCACGCTACGGCAAGGTGCTCGGCAGCGCGGTGAACCCGGTGCTGCGCGAAGGCAACTCCGACCGCCGCGCCGCCGTGTCGGTGAAGAACTACGCAAAGAAACATCCGCACCGCATGGGCAAATGGGAAAGCACTTCGAAAACGCATGTGACACACATGACCAGCGGCGATTTTTACGGCAGCGAAAGATCCGTGACCGTACCGGAAGCCACCACCACCCGCATCGAATTCGAGAGCAAGGACGGCAAGGTCAGCGTGCTCAAGGACAAGCTCGCACTCAAGGCAGGTGAGGTCATCGACGCCGCCGTGATGAGCCGCAAGGCACTGCGCAAGTATTACGCCGAGAACATCGAGGCAGCGAAGAAAGAGGACGTGCTGCTGTCGCTGCACCTCAAAGCCACCATGATGAAGGTGTCCGACCCCATCATGTTCGGTCATGCCGTATCCGTGTTCTTCCAGAAAGTGTTCGATAAACACGGCGCGCAGCTCAAAGAGATGGGCGTCAACGTCAACAACGGTTTCGGCGACATGGAGGCCAAGGTGCTGGCACTGCCGGAAGCCAAACGCGCAAAACTCGTCGCCGATATCGCCGACTGCTTCCGCAACGGTCCCGCGCTGGCGATGGTGAATTCCGACAAGGGCATCACCAACCTGCACGTGCCTTCCGACGTCATCATCGACGCCTCCATGCCACCCATGATCCGCGACGGCGGCAAGATGTGGGGCGCGGACGGCAAAGCCTATGACACGCTGGCGATGATCCCCGACCGTTGCTACGCGAGCATCTATGTCGCCACCGTCGAGGATTGCAAACAGAACGGCGCACTCGATCCCGCCACCATGGGCTCGGTACCCAACGTCGGCCTGATGGCGCAGAAGGCGGAAGAATACGGTTCACACGACAAGACCTTCGAAATATCCGGCGACGGCGTGGTACGCATCGTCGACGCATCCGGCAAGGTATTGCTGGAGCAGCCTGTCGAGCAGGGCGACATCTTCCGCGCCTGCCAGACCAAGGACGCGCCCATCCAGGACTGGGTGAAGCTGGCCGTCACGCGCGCGCGCCTGAGCAACACACCCGCCATCTTCTGGCTGGACAAGAACCGCGGACACGATGCGCAGATCATCGCCAAGGTGCAGAAGTACCTCAAGGATCACGACACCAGCGGACTGGACATCAGCATCATGGAACCGGCCGATGCCTGCCGCGCCACATTGGCACGCGCGCGCAAGGGACTGGACACCATTTCCGTTACCGGCAACGTGCTGCGCGACTACCTTACCGACCTGTTCCCCATCCTGGAACTCAACACCAGCGCCAAAATGCTTTCCATCGTGCCGCTGATGAACGGCGGTGGCTTGTTCGAGACCGGTGCCGGCGGTTCAGCCCCCAAGCACGTGCAGCAGTTCCAGCAGGAAAATTGCCTGCGCTGGGATTCACTGGGCGAATTCCTGGCACTAGGCGTTTCGCTGGAACACCTGGCGCAGACATTCAAGAATGACAAGGCACAGGTGCTGGCGGATACGCTGGATCAGGCCATCGGCAAGATCCTCGATTACAACAGGTCGCCCGCACGCAAAGTGGGCGAGATCGACAATCGCGGCAGCCACTTCTACCTCGCGCTGTACTGGGCACAGGCGCTTGCCGCCCAGAGCAAGGACAAGGAGATACAGACGCGCTTCGCTCCTCTCGCCAAGTCGCTCACCGACAACGAAGCGAAGATCGCCAAGGAACTGCTGACGGCACAAGGCAAGCCGGTCGATATGGGGGGCTACTATCTGGCCGATTTCGCAAAGACCTCGAACGCGATGCGCCCCAGCAAAACGTTCAATACTGCGCTGCAAGCCATCTGAGTTGCCGGCCCGGCACCAACAAAAAGCCCGACAGAGCGTCGGGCTTTTTGTTTGGCTACGCACTGCGAACCGCGAGCCGACCAGCTTAGCAAACCGTCATGCTTTCTTTCTGATCAAAAGCATGACCACGCCTACTGCAATGACGAGACCAAGCAACCATATCCAGTAATGCTCCAGAAAACCCGCTTCCCGGACTTTGGTGACTGGCGCTGCCACCACGACAGGTGCAGCAGGTTCTTGCACGGGTGCCGCAACAGGTGCAGATGCCGGTTCCGGCTCAACCACAGGAGCGGGCTCTGGCTCAACTGCCTTCGGCGTCGCTTTAACGGATTTCTTGCGTTTCTTCTTCACAACCGGCCTGGGGGCCTCCACTTGCGGAGCCGGGGCTGGCTCGGCCACAACCTCGGGAGCAACTGCCGGCTCAACTTCCGCAGCCTGTTCGGCAACCGGCGCTGGTGCCGGGATCGGCGCTATATCTTCCTTGGGCGCTGTCGCACATGCGGACAACGCCAGTAAGAACAGAAGTGCAGCGTAGCGATGTGATGTATTCATTTGGTATGTGACCTTCTCTTCAGACGATTGAAATGACGACCGGCGACCATCCTCCCACAGTCGGCTACAACAGGCAAACAAAAAGCCCGACGTTTTCACGTCGGGCTTTTTACGGCAACAAAAAAACCGCGAATTAGGCGGCTTGGATGTTGGAGGCTTGCTTACCCTTCGGGCCTTGCACGACTTCGAAAGAGACCTTCTGACCTTCTTTGAGGGACTTGAAGCCGCTCATGTTGATCGCGGAGAAGTGCGCGAACAGGTCTTCGCTGCCGTCATCGGGAGTAATGAAACCGAAACCCTTTGCGTCGTTGAACCATTTAACAGTACCGTTTGCCATGCTTTGCTTCCTTACAAAAAACGCGGGTAGATTCCCGCCAAATTGTTTGAAATCCAAGACCGCACATGGCAAGACCAGTACTGCAGATACTTTGATTCAAACACCTGCGCGCTTTTTAACCCAGCTTTTGTTGCAGCGTCAAGCGGATATTGAATTTATTTTAGCAACAGGCTTGAAAAAGCCGCGCTAATCGTCAAATATGCAAACGAGCACAATGCGACAATGATTTCGATGGCAACCAAGCAAGAAAATGTCCAACTACTGGAACGCAGCAAAACCAAACCACCGAAGATGTACAAGGTGATTTTGCTGAACGATGACTTCACCACCATGGAGTTCGTCATTGAGGTATTGCAGATGTTTTTTTCGATGAGCATGGAACAGGCTACGCAAACCATGCTCAAAGTGCACAACGAGGGTTCTGCGGTATGTGGCCTGTATTCCAGGGACGTCGCAGAAACCAAGGTTCAACAAGTAGTCGGATACGCAATACAGCGCGGGCATCCCTTGAAATGCCGTATGGAGGAAAATTAAATGATCGCCCAAGAACTGGAAGTCAGCCTGCACCTCGCATTTGTTGAGGCCCGTCAGAAGCGCCACGAATTCATCACCGTGGAGCATCTGCTATTGGCGATGCTGGACAATCCTTCCGCAGCGCATGTATTGCGTGCCTGCGGCGCAGATCTGGAAGAATTACGCAGTGTGCTGTCCCAGCACATCGAGTCGCACACACCCATCGTGCCCGGCACCGGTGAAGTCGACACGCAACCTACTGTCGGATTCCAGCGTGTGATCCAGCGCGCGATCCTGCACGTGCAATCCACCAACAAGAAAGAAGTGACCGGCGCCAACATCCTGGTCGCCCTGTTCGGCGAGAAGGAATCGCATGCTGTGTATTTCCTCAACCAGCGCGCCATCACCCGCCTGGATGTCGTGAACTACATTGCGCATGGCATCAACAAGACTGCCGAAGCTCAGCCCCCGGCACATAGAACTGAAGGCGAATCCGAAAACGAAGCGCCACAGCAAGGCGACAGCGCGCTTGCAAACTACACTCAGGATCTCAATAGCTACGCACTGGAAGGCAAGATCGATCCGCTGATCGGTCGCGCACTGGAACTGGAGCGCGTGATCCAGACCCTGTGCCGCCGCCGCAAGAACAATCCGTTACTGGTCGGCGAAGCCGGTGTCGGCAAGACTGCCATCGCCGAAGGTTTGGCACGACGCATCGTGGAAGGCGATGTCCCCGACATCCTCAAAGATGCGCAGGTGTATGCCCTGGATATGGGCTCGCTGCTGGCCGGCACCAAATACCGCGGTGACTTCGAGCAACGCCTGAAAGCCGTGCTGAAGGAACTGAAAGAATCTCCGAACGCCGTGCTGTTCATCGACGAAATCCACACCCTGATCGGCGCAGGTGCAGCCTCGGGCGGCACTATGGATGCATCCAACCTGCTCAAGCCGGCACTGTCGAGCGGTCAGCTCAAGTGCATCGGCGCGACCACCTATCAGGAATATCGCGGCATCTTTGACAAGGACTCTGCACTGTCTCGCCGTTTCCAGAAGATCGATGTACCCGAGCCTTCGGTCGAGCAGACCATCGAGATCCTCAAGGGGCTGAAGACGCGCTTCGAAGAGCACCACAGCATCAAGTACAGCGCGGCCGCTATTACCAGCGCAGCCGAGCTATCTTCGCGCTTCATCAATGACCGTCACCTGCCGGACAAGGCCATCGACGTGCTGGACGAAGCCGGTGCCGCACAGCGCATCCTGCCCAAGTCCAAACAGAAGAAGACCATCGGCAAGCACGAGATCGAGGAGATCATCGCCAAGATCGCGCGTATCCCGACCCGCACCGTGTCGCATGACGACCGCAACGCACTGAAGAATCTGGATCGCGACCTGAAGGCCACCGTGTTTGGTCAGGACAAGGCCATCGACGTACTGACCCGCGCCATCAAGATGTCGCGCAGCGGCTTGGGCAATCCACTCAAGCCCATCGGCAGCTTCCTGTTCTCCGGCCCGACCGGCGTCGGCAAGACCGAAGTGGCACGCCAGCTCTCCTTCATCATGGGCATGCCCATCCATCGTTTCGACATGTCGGAATATATGGAGCGCCATGCTGTGTCGCGTCTGATCGGTGCGCCACCGGGCTACGTCGGTTTTGAGCAGGGCGGCCTGCTGACCGAGGCCATCAGCAAGCAACCCCATTGTGTGTTGCTGCTGGACGAGATCGAAAAAGCCCATCCGGACATCTTCAACATCCTGTTGCAGGTAATGGATCATGGCACGCTGACCGACAACAACGGCCGTAAGTCTGACTTCCGCAACGTGGTCATCATCATGACTACCAATGCAGGAGCAGAGGCCTTGAACAAGGTGCAAATCGGCTTCACCAAGAGCGAAACCGCCGGTGATGAGATGGGTGACATCAAGCGCCTGTTCACTCCCGAGTTCCGCAACCGCCTGGATGCCATCGTCTCCTTCGCACCGTTGAGCAAGGAAATCATCCTGCGCGTCGTGGACAAGTTCCTCATGCAACTGGACGAACAACTCCACGAGAAGAAAGTGGATGCGATCTTCACCGATGCGCTCAAAGACTACCTTGCCGACAACGGCTTCGATCCATTGATGGGCGCACGCCCGATGGCGCGCCTGATTCAGGACACCATCCGCTCCGCACTGGCCGACGAACTACTGTTCGGCCGTCTGGCGAACGGCGGCCAGGTCACGGTCGACATGAGAGATGGCAAGGTGGCGCTGGAGTTCGAGGAAGAAGAAGCTGTCCCGGCATAAGCTGCAATACCGGGGGCGCTTCGCCCCCTCACCCACTGGCCCGCTGCACTTCGGCTCGCTCGTTGCTGCAGTAGGCAGTTATCTCGACGCAAGACATCATCACGGCACCTGGCTGATACGCATGGAAGACCTGGACACGCCGCGCTGCGTGCCAGGTGCGGCGGATGACATCCTGCGCACGCTGGATGCATTCGGACTGCATTCCGATGAACCCGTCATATACCAGAGTCAGCGCACAGCGGCTTACGAGGAAGCGCTGACGCAATTGAAGAAGAACGGCGACGTCTATCCCTGTTGCTGCACGCGCAAAGAGATCGCCGATTCAGCCATCAACGGCATCGAAGGTCCGGTCTATCCCGGCAGCTGCCGCTACGGCATCCTTGAGGGACGAGAGGCTCGCGCGTGGCGCGTGTGGACGGATGACAAGGCATTGACGTTCGAAGATGCCCTGCAAGGCCGCATCACCCAGCATCTGCAAAGCGAGATCGGCGATTTCGTGGTGAAGCGTGCGGACGGATTGTTCGCCTACCAATTGGCAGTGGTGGTAGACGATGCATTCCAAGACATCACGCATGTGGTGCGCGGTGCCGACCTGTTGAATTCCACACCGCGCCAGATCCATCTGCAGCAGCTGCTTGGCCTGCGTGTGCCGCACTACATGCACCTTCCTATCGCCGTGAACGAGGCTGGAGAAAAGCTGAGCAAGCAGACGCTCGCGCAAGCGGTGAATATCGAACAAACCGTCAATGAGTTGTGGTGTGCGCTGCGCTTCCTGCAACAGCGACCGCCGCAGGAATTACGCAACGAGGATATCGGAACCGTGTGGGCATGGGCGCACCAGAACTGGCGGCCCGAGTATCTAGTCGGCCTGCGCGCGCTGCCCGCGGTGACGGATGAACTGGATCATCGCCGGAACGAATGAGATGAACACGATGACCAGGATCATCAAGGTGAGGTTGTTCTTGATGACCGGGATGTTACCGAAGAAATAACCCGCCAGGATCAGACTGCCGATCCAGCTCACACCGCCGATGATGCTGTACATCACGTAATGGCGATAGTTCATGGTGCCAATGCCGGCCACGAATGGCGCAAAGGTGCGGATGATGGGCAGGAAACGCGCAAAAATCACCGTCTTGCCACCGTGCTTCTCATAGAACGCATGGGTCTTTTCCAGATGCTCGTGCTTGATGAGGCGTGAGCCTGCACGATCCAGTAATCTCAGCCCCAGCAGGCGACCTATCCAGTAGTTGGTGTTATCTCCCAGAAAGGCGGCAAGGATCAGCGTGGGTATCGCCACTTCCAGTTGCAATGAACCCATGCCGCACAGGGCACCGATCACGAACAGCAAGGAATCGCCCGGCAGAAAGGGCGCGATCACCAGCCCCGTCTCGGAGAAGATGATCAGGAACAGGATGGCATAGACCCACACCCCGTATTCCTGCACCAGCGCCAGCAGGTGCGCATCGAGGTGCAGGACAATATCTAGGAATGAGGTAAGAAACTCCATCGCTTATGGCAGGACTTCTTCGGATTCGGTCTTTTCCGGCTTGATGAAGTCTTCGCGCGAAACACCGAACATGATCAGCAGCGGGCTGGCGACCAGCACGGAAGAATAGATGCTGAACATGATGCCGATGGTCAGTGCCAGCGCGAAGAAGTGCAGCGTCTCGCCGCCCAGCAGCAGCATGGCCAGCACCATCAACTGTGTCGAACCGTGCGTGATGATGGTACGCGACATGGTACGCGTGATGGCGTTGTCGATGATCTCGGCGACCTCGGTCTTGCGCATCTTGCGGAAGTTCTCGCGGATACGGTCGAACACCACCACCGATTCGTTCACCGAGTAACCCAGCACGGCCAGCACCGCGGCCAGCACCGACAGCGAGAACTCCCACTGGAAGAATGCGAAGCAGCCGAGGATGATCACCACGTCATGCAAGTTGGCGATGATGGCCGCCAGACCGAACTTCCATTCGAAACGCAGCCACAGATAGCCGACGATCCCCAGCGAGACCAGCAGCAAAGCCATCGAGCCGTCCTCGACCAGATCCTTGCCGACCTGCGGGCCGACGAACTCGACTCGGCGCAGCTCGACTTCATCGCTGACACGCAGTGCAGCCAATACCTGTTCGGACAGGTTCGCGCCCATCTTGTTGTGCTTGAGCGGCACCTGGATCAGCACGTCGTGCGTGGTGCCGAAGTGTTGCACCAGTGCATCCGCCAAGCCGATGCCGGCCAGTTCCTCGCGCACCTTTTTGGTGTCGCTAGGCTGCGCGTAGTGGACTTCGATCACCGTACCGCCGGTGAAGTCCACGCCGAAATTCAGTCCCTTGGTGGCCAGGAAGAACACGGAGAGCAGGAAGGTCACCAGCGAGATGGTCGTGGTGAGCTTGCCGTAGCTCATGAAGGGGATGTCTTTTTTGATGCGGAAGAATTCCATGTCTATTTCCCCTTAACCGATGGCGACTTTGTTCAGGCGCGCCTTGCGGCCGTAGATCAGGTTGACCAGTGCGCGCGACACCATCACGCCGCTGAACATCGAAGTCAGGATACCCAGGCACAACACCACGGCGAAACCCTTGACCGGACCGGAACCGAACATAAACAGCGCCACACCCGCGATCAGTGTCGTGATGTTGGAGTCGATGATCGTCGCGAACGCGTTCTCGTAACCGGTACTGATCGCCATCTGCGGCGGCACACCGTTACGCAACTCTTCGCGGATGCGCTCGTTGATCAGCACGTTGGCATCGATCGCCATACCCAGCGTCAGCGCGATACCCGCCATACCCGGCAGGGTCAGTGTGGCCTGCAGCATGGACAGCAGCGCGATCAACAGCAGCAGGTTGGCGCCCAGCGCCAGCACCGAGATGGTGCCGAACATCAGGTAGTAGGCGATCATGAATGCTGCGACCATGAAGAAACCGATCTTGGTGGAATCGAAACCGCGCTGGATGTTGTCCGCACCCAGACTGGGGCCGACCGTGCGTTCTTCGATGATCTCCATCGGTGCTGCCAGCGCACCCGCACGCAACAGCAACGCGATGTTCGTTGCCTCGGTGGTATCCATCTGGCCACTGATCTGCACGCGCCCGCCGCCGATCTCCTCGCGGATCACCGGTGCGGTGACCACTTCGCCGCGACCTTTCTCGAACAGGATGATGGCCATGCGTTTACCCACGTTCTCGCGTGTCGCTTCTTTGAACTTGCGTGCACCGACCGCATCCAGATTGATATGCACAGCCGGTTCGTTGTTGCGGCTGTCGAAGCCGGGCTGGGCATCGTTGATACGTTCGCCGGTGAGGATCACGCTCTTCTTCACCACGACCGGTGTGCCATCACGCTCCTTGAAAACTTCGGTACCGAATGGTGCAACGCTGTTCGCACCGATATTGCGATCGTCCACCAGACGCACCTCCAGCGTAGCGGTACGGCCAAGGATGTCTTTCGCACGCGCGGTATCTTGCACACCCGGCAATTGCACCACAACGCGATCCACACCCTGTTGCTGGATGACCGGCTCGGCCACGCCCAGTTCGTTCACGCGATTGCGCAGCGTGACCAGGTTCTGCTGCAAAGCGGAATCCTGGATGCGCAACTGCTCTTTCTGCGTCAGCTTCGCCTGCAACAGATAATCGCGACCCGCGTCCTTGTTGTCGAATTGCATGCCACCGAAACGTTGCTTGAGTTCCACTTCGCCCTTGCTGCGCGCATCCGCATCGCGGAATTTGACGAGCAGGACATCGCCGTCACGCGTCACGCCGGAATACGGGATGCGCGCATCACGCAAGGTACTGCGAAAATCACCGGAAGCGGATTCCAGCGCCTTGTCCAGTGCCGCCTTCATATCCACCTGCATCAGGAAATGCACACCACCGCGTAAGTCCAGACCCAGATACATGGGCAAGGCATTCATGCCGGTAAGCCATGCCGGAGAGCGCGATAACAGGTTCAGGGCCACAACGTAGTCATCGCCCAGTTGCGCATGCAGCACATCCTTGGCCTTGAGCTGGCTGTCGGTATCGGCAAAGCGTGCCTTGACGCTGTTCGCATCCAGCGAGATGACGTCCGGCGTCAATTGCGCATCGCGCAATGTCTGCTCAACGGTCGCCAGCAGTTGCGTATCGGCCTTCAGATGGCTGCGCAGCGGCATCACTTGCACCGCCGGCGATTCGCCATAGAAATTCGGCAAGGTATAAATGAATCCGGTCACCAGCACGACCAGGATCAACAGGTTCTTCCACAGCGGATAACGGTTCATCGTGATACCTTGCTTCGAGGGGATTACAGGGACTTGATCGTGCCTTTGGGCAGGACGGTCTGGACGGCAGGCTTCTGCACTTGCACCTCAACGCCGGAAGCGATCTCCACCATGACGTTCTCTTCGCCGACCTTGACCACTTTACCCAGCACACCGCCGATGGTCACGACTTCATCGCCTTTTTGCAAAGCAGCAACGAGTGCAGCATGCTCCTTGGCGCGCTTCTGCTGCGGACGCAGGATGAGGAAATAGAACACTGCCAACAGGGCGATCAGCGGCAAAAACTCCATGAAACCGCCGCCCTGAGGGGCTGCTGCGCCTTCCGCGTAGGCATTGCTGATGAACAGTTCGCTGATCGAAGTCATTTATTACTCTCCAGATGTAGGTTGGGTGACTAAAAAGAAGGCGCGCATTCTAGCACGGAAGGCATGACGATTCAGTTACCGGGCAGCACCCCGCCACCGGCGCGTGCGGCATGGAACGAGGCCTGAAACTCATCGTAGCGATCGGCTTCAATGGCCGCGCGGATGCCCTGCATCAACTCCTGGTAATAATGCAGGTTGTGGATAGTGTTCAGGCGTGCGCCCAGTATCTCGCCCAATCGGTGCAAGTGGTGCAGATAGGCTCGGCTGAAATTCTGGCAGGTGTAGCAACTGCACTGTGGATCGAGCGGGCGGGTATCCAGCCGGTGTACGGCATTCTTGATGCGCACGTCGCCGTAGCGCGTGAACAGATGGCCATTGCGCGCGTTGCGCGTCGGCATCACGCAGTCGAACATATCCACACCATTCGCCACCGCTTCCACCAGATCTTCCGGCGTGCCCACGCCCATCAGATAGCGCGGCTTGTCCTGTGGCAATTGCGGCGCGGTGTGGCGCAGGATACGCAGCATGTCTTCCTTGGGCTCTCCCACCGACAGGCCGCCGATGGCATAGCCGTCGAAACCGATGTCCAGCAGGCCTTTCAAGGATTCGTCGCGCAGATGTTCATGCATGCCCCCCTGCACGATGCCGAACAGCGCATTCGGGTTACCTTCGTGCGCGCGCTTGGAACGCTTGGCCCAGTCCAGCGACAGGCGCATGGATACGCCCGCCACCTGTTCATCCGCCGGATACGGCGTGCATTCGTCGAAGATCATCACGATGTCGGAGTTGAGCACCTTCTGGATGCGCATCGATTCTTCCGGCGACAGGAAGCACTTGCTGCCATTCACAGGAGAGCGGAATTCCACACCGCCGCCGGTGATCTTGCGCAGCTCGCCCAGACTGAACACCTGAAAGCCGCCGGAATCAGTGAGGATGGGGCCGTCCCAGCCCATGAAGTTATGCAAGCCGCCATGCGCGGCGATCACTTCCAATCCCGGGCGCAACCACAGATGGAAGGTGTTGCCGAGCACGATGTGCGCGTCGATGTCCTTCAGTTCCTGCGGCGACATCGCCTTGACCGTGCCGTAAGTACCCACCGGCATGAAGGCAGGCGTTTCCACCTTGCCATGTGCCAGCTCCAGTGTGCCGCGACGCGCAGCGCCGGATGTGTTGTGTAGTGTGAATTTCATGGAGTGAGCCGGGATGCGACGTGATTCGGAAAGGCGCGATTCTACCCGATAGCCCGCCACCGGTCGCAGAACGCACCCGCGTCGGCCAGCCATGCATGGAAATCCTGTTCGAATCCTGCCTCATCGGCAAGGAACTCTGCTTCACCACCCAGCAGCGGATTCGGCTGGCGCGCACGGCGCGACATGCGTGCCAGTACATCGGCGATACCTTGCATATCGACATAACTGGAGAGCCAATCCTCGTGCGCCATCATGCGCAATGCCGGATGCGACACTTCAGGAAGATCGCCCATCCGCTGCTCGATATGGCTATAGATGTCCTGACAGAATGCAGATAGCGGCTGCGCATGATGCTGCGCCCAGTCGCGCGCAAGTAAATGATCGTAGTACATATCGACCAGCACCCCGGCATAACGCCTGCGTAGTGGCGAGATACGCGTGCGGCTCATGCAGAATGCAGGATCAATTTCGGCGTGCGCATCGATGGCGCGATGCAGGGCCACGCCGCGTGCCAGATCCGGCGGCAAGGTACCGGGCAACACGCCCTTGATCCAGTCTCCCGCGACGCCGCCCACGATCAGTGCAGGATCGTCACCCGCCAGCAGCGCATGCGCGAGGAAGTTCATCTATCGCTGTTAGAGAAATAGTCCAGTTGCCCTTAAGTACTGCTCATTCTTCATCAGTCGATAGTCAACAATGTCGCTACGAATTGATGGAAGCTCAAATTTTGAAGGGCGTAATCTATGCAAAATTTTGTTGCGCTCAGCATCTTCCATTCCTAATGTTGTAGCTCCGACTCTCGGTTGATCAGCTTCTGTTGCACGATAATATTTAATTAGACGATCTATCCCCAGCCTCTTCATATTGGTCTCATCAAACCCAAAGCCGAGAAAACAAATTCTCTTGGCATCCTGCAGATAGGAATACGCCTTTTCAAATACGACATCGTCATCACGGCTTTCATCAATAACGCGGAGATTATCCGCGGCCACTTTAATATGAGCCGCACTTAATTCAGGTGAGTAATATCTGCCCCCAAGAGAATCTGGCGCCAGCTCTGGCATCAACCCAATTTGCCCGTAAACGTGAAGAATGGGAATTTTTCTCAGATGACTTGCCGCTTCTTCTGCTGACAATCCAAATGAATTCTGTAACGCAGTCAGCAAATATTGCTCAAGCGATCGATCATAATTGAACGTAATGATACTCAGCTTGTTTGCACCGAATGACTCCAAGGAATCCGCGATCAAACTCCAAAGGTACTGATACCAATGATCCTCTTGATTTGTTGCAAATAAGCCACCTGGAAACTCTCGCTGAATTAAGCAATACGCAATCGCAGCCTTGCCGATGTCTGAATATGTATGCGTAGTTAGCTGGCCGACTTTATGTCCACCCCTACGAGCAAGAAAAGTATCGATCGACGACATACCAGAGTTGCGGAACGTATCAGCGAATACTTTTATATCTCGCTGATCGAATCCGTATTGATACATTCCCTTCAAATTAACATGGTCAGCAAGGAATGTTCTCAACTCAGCCCCCGACGGGAAGCCATAGGGCTTACTTGCACCGGCTCCAAGCACCAGAGTAGTCGGAACTGTAATCATCGTTACACCCTCTCGATCAGCATCGCGTCGCCGTAGCTGAAGAAGCGATATTCGTTTTCGACTGCGTGACGGTAGGCGCCCAGCAACTTTTCCATACCACCGAATGCGCACACCAGCATCAACAGCGTGGAGCGCGGAAGATGGAAGTTGGTGAGCAGCACGTCGATCACCTTGAAACGATAACCGGGTGTGATAAAGATGCGCGTCTCGCCGGAACCGGCTTGCAGTTCGCCGCTCTGCGCCGCGCTCTCCAGTGCACGCAGACTGGTGGTGCCGACCGACACCACGCGTCCGCCGTTCGCATGCGTGGTGTTGATCGCATCCACGGTCGCTTGCGGCACGGTGTAGCGTTCGCTGTGCATCACATGATCCGTCACCGCATCGGCGCGCACCGGCTGGAAAGTACCCGCGCCCACATGCAAAGTGACGTAAGCGATATTCACGCCTTGCGTGCGCAGCTTGTCCAGCATCGCCTCATCGAAATGCAGACCCGCAGTCGGGGCGGCCACCGCGCCCTGCTCGCGTGCGAACACGGTCTGGTAGCGCTCGTCGTCTTCGGCACCTGCGGCATGGGTGATGTAGGGCGGCAGGGGCAGTTTGCCGTAGCGCTCCAGTATCGCTTCGACTGGCGCTTCATCAGCGAAGCGCAGATGAAAGAATTCGTCCTCACGCCCCAGCACTTCCACTGTCACCGCCTCGGCGATGACGAAACTGCTGCCCGGCTTGGGCGTCTTGCTGGCACGCACCTTGGCCAGCACTTCGTGCGCACCGAGCACTCGCTCCACCATCACTTCGACCTGGCCGCCGGTGGCTTTCTGCCCGAACAGGCGCGCCTTGAGCACACGCGTATCGTTCAGCACCAGCAGGTCGCCGGCACGCAGGAACTGCGGCAGATCGGCGAAAGAGTGGTCTCCCAGCCCATCCGCACCGACACGCAGCAAACGACTACCACCGCGCTGCACAGGCGGATGCTGGGCGATCAGGTGTTCGGGGAGATCGAAGTCGAAATCGTCGGTGCGCATGCTGGACTGAGGAAGAAAAACCGGGCTGCGCATTGTAGTTGATGACACGGCACGTTTCATGGATAATTCGCGCCCTTCGCGTGGCATTGCCGCGCAAGTTATGCCCTTGCCGGGGTGATGGAACTGGTAGACGTGCCGGACTCAAAATCCGGTGCCGCAAGGCGTGCGGGTTCGAGTCCCGCCCCCGGCACCAACACTTTAAGGCAGACCTTGGTCTGCCTTAATCTTTTCCCGAGGTCACACTCATGATCTGGAAACCCCACGCCACTGTCGCAGCCGTCCTGGAGCAGGATGGCAAGTTCCTGTTGGTCGAGGAAGAGACCGAACAAGGCATCCGCTTCAATCAACCCGCCGGCCACTGGGAGCCGAACGAAACACTGGCTGCCGGTGCAGCACGCGAAGTACTGGAAGAGTCGGCCTACGATTTCGAGCCCCAATTCCTGATTGGCGTATATCGCTGGCACTCGACCACATCCAATGTCACCTACCTGCGCTTCGCCTTTGGCGGCAACATCACGGGGCATCACCCGGAGCGCAAACTGGACAAAGGTATCCTGCGCGCAGTGTGGATGACGCTGGACGAGATCCGCGCCACACAGGATCGCCATCGCAGCCCGCTCATCCTGCGTTGCGTGGAAGATTACCTCGCAGGCAAACGTTACCCACTCGAACTGATCACTCACTATGAGTAAAGGCTGTGTCGTCGTCGGCATGTCCGGCGGCGTCGATTCTTCCGTCACCGCGCTCTTGTTGAAGGAACAGGGGTACGAGGTCATCGGCCTGTTCATGAAGAACTGGGAAGATGACGACGACAGCGAATACTGCTCCTCGCGCCAGGACCTGATCGATGCCGTCTCGGTCGCCGACACCATCGGCATCCCCATCGAGGCGGTGAACTTCGCCAAGGAATATAAGGACCGCGTGTTCAGCTATTTCTTGCGCGAATACGAAGCCGGACGTACACCAAACCCTGACATCCTGTGCAACTCCGAGATCAAGTTCAAAGCCTTCCTCGACCATGCGATGCGCCTGGGCGCAGACAAGATCGCCACCGGCCATTACGCCGGCGTGCGCGAACAGGATGGCTTGTTCCAGCTGCTCAAGGCAGCCGATGCCAGCAAGGACCAGAGCTACTTCCTGCACCGTCTGAACCAGCAACAGCTGTCCAAGGCGATGTTCCCATTGAACAACATCCCCAAGAGCAAAGTGCGCGAGATCGCGCACCAGCACGGGTTGTCCAATGCAGCAAAGAAGGACAGCACCGGCATCTGTTTCATCGGCGAGCGCCCGTTCCGCGAGTTCCTCAACCGCTACCTGCCGACCAAGCCGGGTGACATGGTGACGCCTGAAGGTAAAGTGATGGGACAGCACATGGGGCTGTCGTTCTACACCTACGGCCAGCGCCAAGGGCTGGGCATAGGCGGCGGCAAGGACAGCAGCGGCGAACCCTGGTTCGTCGCCGGCAAGGACATGGTGAACAACCGCCTGATCGTGGTGCAGGGGCACGACCACCCACTGTTGCTGAATCCCGAACTGGAGGCATTGGACATGCACTGGATCGGCGGCACCGCCCCCGACGCGACGCGCGCTTATGCTGCCAAGACACGTTACCGCCAGCAGGATGCCGCCTGCCGCATCGCCTCGTCAGGCGAGCACGGCGCGCACTTCACGTTCGACGAAGCACAGTGGGCAGTCACCCCGGGCCAATCGGTCGTCGTTTACGACGGCGATGTCTGCCTGGGGGGCGGCATCATCAACACCTCCACGAAAAAAACCGGCCATACGCGTTAAAATAGCGCGCTCATTATTGAAAGCGAAACACATGTCACTCTCAACCCTCACCGCCCTTTCCCCGCTCGACGGCCGCTATGCCGGCAAAGTCGACGCACTGCGCAACCACTTCAGCGAATACGGCCTGATCCGTTTCCGCCTGCTGATCGAGATCGAGTGGCTGAAAGCCCTGAGCGCGGAAGAACACATCCACGAACTGCCGCCGTTCACGCTTGCCACCATCGCCCGTTTGGACCAGCTCGCTGCCCAGTTCAGCGAGGCGGACGCAGAGCAGATCAAAACCATCGAGCGCACCACCAACCATGACGTGAAGGCCATCGAATACTGGCTGCGCGAGAAACTGGGCGGCGATGCCGAGACCAAGGACGCGCTGGAATTCATCCACTTCGCCTGCACCTCGGAAGACATCAACAACCTGTCGCATGCGCTGATGCTGAACCACGCACGCAAGGAAGTGATGCTGCCTGCCCTGCAGTCCGTCATCGACAAATTGACTGCGATCGCGCACCAGCACGCCGACCTGCCCATGTTGTGCCGCACCCACGGCCAGACCGCAACCCCCAGCACGCTGGGCAAGGAGATGGCGAACGTGGTCTACCGTCTGCGTCGCGCCTACCAGCGCATCGCATCGGTCGAGATCCTCGGCAAGATCAACGGCGCGGTGGGCAACTACAACGCCCACCTGTCCGCCTATCCGGACATCGACTGGGAAAATTTCTCCAAGCGCTTCGTCGAAGCACGCGGCCTGGTGTTCAACCCCTACACCATCCAGATCGAGCCACATGATTGCATGGCTGAGCTGTATGACGCTTTTGCGCGCGCCAACACCATCCTGATCGACCTCAACCGCGACATCTGGGGCTATATCTCGCTGGGCTTCTTCAAGCAAAAAGTGGTGGCTGGCGAAGTGGGCTCGTCCACCATGCCGCACAAGGTGAACCCGATCGATTTCGAGAATTCGGAAGGCAACCTCGGTCTCGCCAACGCGTTGCTGAAACACCTGTCCGAGAAACTGCCGATCTCGCGCTGGCAGCGTGACCTGACGGATTCCACCGTGTTGCGCAACATGGGCGTGGCGATGGGCTACACCCTGCTTGCCTATGAATCCTGCCTGAAGGGCCTGAACAAGCTGGAAGCCAACCCGCAGCGACTGGCGGAAGATCTGGACAACAGCTGGGAAGTGCTGGCCGAGCCGATCCAGACCGTAATGCGCCGCTACAACATCGAGAATGCCTACGACAAGCTGAAGGAACTGACACGCGGCAAGGGCGGTATCAACCGCGAGAGTCTGGCTGCCTTCATCCAGACGCTGGACATCCCCGCAGCCGAGAAACAGCGTCTACAGGCGCTGAGCCCGCAGACTTACACCGGCAAGGCCGCAGAACTGGCGAAGCGCATCTAAGTCGTCTGCATGCACAAACAAAAAGCCCCGCATCCGCGGGGCTTTTTGTTATGAACTTGCCAAATCAGGCAGCGGCTTGCACCGGTATCTGCTCACGCTGACCGATGATCTCGTTGTTCTCGTCGAAATAGACCAGTGCGGGATGATATTTCTGCAGCTCCAGTTCCGAATAGCTGGCGAAGGTCGCGATGATGACGATATCCCCCGGTGCAGCCTTGTGCGCTGCAGCACCGTTCACGGAGATCGTGCGCGAACCGCGCTCTGCACGTATGGCATAGGTGGTGAAACGCTCACCGTTGGTGACGTTCCAGATCTCGATCTGCTGGTATTCACGGATGCCGCTCGCATCGAGGAAGTTCTCGTCGATGGCGCATGAGCCCTCGTAATGCAGTTCAGCCTGCGTCACGCGCGCACGGTGCAATTTGGCTTGAAGCATGGTTCGTTGCATGTTTACCTCCTATCCGCCCCTGTCTAGCGCAGGGTCGCGCATTATAAACGTCTGAGACTCAAAGACAAACCTCTAGATTGTCGATCAGGCGAGTGGCACCCAGACGGGCTGCGGCCAGCACAACCAGTCGCTTCTCGTCCGCTTGCGGCTTATGCAGTCCCTGCTGGCTTCGTATGGACACATACTCCACCCGCCAGCCGCGCTTGGCAAGCGCCGCTTCCGCATCCTTTTCCAGCACAGCAAAGTCCACACCGCCGTTGAGGATGGCTCCAGCCACCGTCTGTAGGGTTAGATGGAGTTGCGGCGCTTCAGTTCGCTCGGTTTCAGTTAAATACTGGTTACGCGAACTCAAGGCCAGGCCGTCTTCGGCACGCACCGTCTCGCCGCCGACGATCACGACCGGCAGATTGAACTGCGCCACCATCTGGCGAATGATCGCCAGCTGCTGGTAATCCTTCTTGCCGAACAGGGCGGTCTGCGGCTGCACCAGGTTGAGCAGCTTGAGTACCACCGTCGCCATGCCGCGGAAATGGCCGGGGCGATGTGCACCGCACAGTTCGTCGGCGATGGGCGGCAATTCGATGAACAGCGTCTGCTGCTCGGGGTACATCTCGGCGACCGAAGGCGCAAACACGACATCGGCCAGCCCCTGCAATTTCTGGCAATCCGCTTCCAGCGTGCGTGGATACTGGTCGAAGTCCTCGTTCGGCCCGAATTGCAGCGGATTGACGAAGATACTCACCACGACGCATGCGCCGTGCCCGCGCGCCTGCTCGACCAGTGCGACGTGGCCTGCGTGCAGATTGCCCATGGTGGGCACGAAAGCGATGGATTTTTCCGCGCCCAGCCTGGCACGCAGTTCGGCGACGCTGTGGATGACTTGCATCAGAAACTGTGTTCCTGCGCGGGGAAGGTGCCCGCCTTCACTTCGGCAACATAATGCGCCACAGCCTCGGCGATGGACGCCGCCCCTAGCATGAAGTCCTTCACGAATCTTGGCTTTCTGCCGGGATAGATGCCCAGCATGTCGTACAACACCAGCACCTGCCCGGAACAAGCCGCGCCGGCGCCGATACCGATGGTAGGGATGGCAAGCTGTTCGGTGACCTCGGCGCCCAGCGCCGCAGGGATGGCTTCCAGCACCAGCATGGCCGCACCGGCCTTTTGCAGCGCAAGCGCATCCTTCTTCAATTTTTTGGCAGCCGCGTCTTCTTTGCCCTGCACCTTGTATCCACCGAGCTGATGCACCGATTGCGGCGTCAGGCCTATATGTCCGCAGACCGGGATGCCGCGCGAAGTGAGGAAGGCAATCGTCTCGGCCATCTCGGCACCGCCTTCCAGCTTGACCATCTCCGCACCGGCCTGCATCAGCTGCACCGCATGCCCGAACGTCTCACGCGCGGAGTACTGCGAGGTACCGAACGGCATGTCGGCGATGACGAACGCCTGCTGCGCACCGCTGACCACGCATGCCGTGTGATAAGCCATCTGCTCGATGGTGACCGGCAGCGTGCTTTCGCGTCCCTGTATCACCATGCCCAGCGAATCGCCGACCAGCAGCACGTCCACACCGCTGTTCTCCAGCAGTGTGGCGAAACTGGCGTCGTAACAGGTCAGCATGGCGATCTTCTCGCCACGCTCGCGCATCGCCTGCAATTTGGTCAAAGTCGTTCGCATCATTCCGCCACGTTGAAATATTCGCGCTGCCCGCGCATCCTGCCGATACGGTCCAGCAACAACTTGAAGTCGGCTTCATTATCCGCGAAATTCAGATTTTCGCTATTCACCACCAGCACCGGCGCCTCGGCGTAATGATGGAAGAACTCGCCGTAGCTGTCAGCCAGTTTGCTCAGATAGTCGTCCTGGATAGTGCGTTCATGGCGATGACCGCGCCGGCGCACGCGCGAGATCAGCGCCTCGGTCGAGGCTTGCAGATAGATCACCAGGTCCGGTGTCGGCGCCTGTGGCGCCAGCCGCTGGTAGATCGACTGGTACAACTGGTATTCGTCTTCGCTCAGATTGAGGCGCGCGAACAACGCGTCTTTCTCGAACAGGTAGTCGGAAACGGTGCGGCTCTGGAACATATCCATCTGGTTCAGGTCGCGCACTTCATTGATGCGCTGGAACAGGAAGAACAACTGCGTCTGCAGTGCGTAGCGTTCTGCATCTTCGTAGAAGCGGGTCAGGAAGGGATTTTCCTGCGGCTTCTCCAGCAACGTATCTGCCCCCCAGTATTCCGCCAGCCGCTTGGCAAGACTGGTCTTGCCCACACCGATGGGACCTTCCACCACGATGTAGCGATATTTACTCAGCGACATGTTCCAATCGTTCCAGTTGTTGTCCGGTGCAGCCGGCCATCGCGTCTGCCGCCACGCCCACACCGGGAATGATGCAATCCGGCGCGATCTCCAGCAAAGGCTGCAGCACGAACGCCCGCAGATGCATCTGCGGATGCGGCACGGTCAGACCATGCTCATGATGCACCAGATCGTCGTACATCAGCACATCCAGATCTAGCGTGCGCGGCGCGTTCTGGAATTCGCGCGTACGCCCACACTCCAGTTCCAGCGCCAGCAAGGCTTCCAGCAAGGCGCGCGGCGTGAGTCCGGTTTCAACTTGCGCTACAGCATTGATGAAATCAGGCTGATCCAGATAACCCACGGGTGCACTGCGGTACAGGGAGGACTGCTTCAGCAGTCGCGTCTGCGGCAGCGCATCCAGCGCGGCCAAAGCCTGAATAACCTGTGTCGCCGGATCTGCCAGATTGCTGCCCAGTCCGACGTATGCGATATGCCCCATCAATCTATCGGCAATTCTGCCTGCCCTGCAGACTTTGGTTTGCGGCTGCGTTTACGGCGCTTCTTCGGCCCCGCACTGTCAGACAGCAACATCTCGGCACGACGGTCTTCGTTCGTATGCTGAAACTCTTCCCACCACTTGCCGAGCGCCTGATCAGCTTCGCCGCTCTCGCAGCGCAGCAACAGAAAATCATAAGCTGCGCGGAAGCGCGGCAAAGCCAGCAATCTGAACGGGCGCTGGCCGGCGCGTTGCTCGAAGCGCGGCTGCAACAACCATATCTCTTTCATCACCGAATCGTAGCGGCGCGGGATCGAAAGTTGTGCACGCTGTCGTTCCAGAACTTCATCCATCGCCTCGTGCAATGCAGCGATCGGTTTCTCGCCAGCGGCCTGCTTGGCTTTCCATACGGTCAGCACCTGATGCCACAGCAAAGCGGCGAACAGGAAGGCTGGAGAAGTGGGTTTTTCGTCGGCGATGCGCTGGTCGGTATTCTGCAAGGCAGCCATCACGAACTTCTCGCCCATGGGCTGCTCGAGGATCACATCCAGCATCGGCAACATGCCGTGATGCAGATGCATGGCGCGCAGCTTCTTGATGCATGCCATCGCGTGACCGGACAGCAGCAGTTTGAGCATCTCGTCGAACAGTCGTGCTTCCGGCACATTGCTCAACAGTTCTTTCAATTTGCCGATGGGCGCGGCAGTAGCCGGGTCCAGCTTCATGCCCAGCTTGGCAGACAGGCGCACCGCCCGCAGCATGCGCACCGGGTCTTCGCGATAGCGCACTTCCGGATCACCGATCATGCGCAAGGTGTTGGCGCGGATATCGGCATAGCCGTTGTGATAGTCGAATATCTCCTGCGAGCTCGGGTCGTAGAACAGGCCGTTGGCGGTGAAGTCTCGCCGCGCGGCATCCTGCTCCTGGTCACCGAATTCGTTGTCGCGCAGGATGCGGCCATGCGCATCGGTCTCGGCCTCCTCCGCTTCGATGGCGCGACGGAAAGTGGAGACTTCAACCGTCTCGTCACCGAATATCACATGCACCAGACGGAAACGACGGCCGATGATGCGCGCGCGACGGAACACGCGCTTTACTTCTTCCGGTGTGGCATCGGTGGCAACGTCGAAATCCTTGGGATGTCGATCCAGCAACAGGTCGCGCACTGCACCGCCCACCACATAGGCCTGGAAGCCTGCGGCCTGCAGCCCGTCGGTCACGCGCCGCGAGGCATAACTGATGCCTTCGCGCGCCACCTTGTGCTGCGAGAACGGGATCACGTGCGCCTTGCTCGCTTTCGCGACCTTGCGTGATTTACCGAAAACCTTCTTGAATAGTCTTTTGATCATGGAATGGTCGGGTTACGCTGCCGCCCAAGCGGCGCGGCAATGGGCGCGGATTATAGCACCCGCACCGCGCGCCCTTTAACGCAGGGAGATGACCGGCCAGCCTTGCTGCTCGGCATGTGCACGCAAGGTAGCATCCGGATCGACCGCAACCGGACGCTTCACTCTGGAAAGCAAAGGCAGATCGTTCAGCGAATCGCTGTAGAAACAACTCTGTTCGAAACTGTCCCAACGCCAGCCGCGCTCGCCCAGCCACTGTTCCATACGAGTGACCTTGCCCTCGCGGAAGCTGGGCACACCCGCCACGCCGCCGGTGAATTCACCATTTTTCTGCTCGGGATCGGTGGCGATCAGATGTTCGATGCCGAACTCGCGCACGATGGGTGCGGTGACAAAACTGTTGGTAGCGGTGATCACCACACACACATCGCCCGCCGCCAGATGTTCGTTCACCAGTGCGCGCGCCTTGTCGCCCATCATCGGGCGCACTTTGATGCGCATGAAATCCTCATGCCAGGCATCCAGCACTTTGCGCGCATGGCGCGACAAAGGCTTCAACTGAAAATCGAGAAACTCGTGGATGTCCAGCGTGCCCGCCTTGTACTGTTCGTAGAACGCCAGATTCTTCGCCTCGAACAGTTCGCGGTCGAGCACTCCCTGTTCGATCAGAAACTGCGACCACTCGAAATCGCTGTCGCCGCTCAACAGGGTATTGTCCAGATCGAATAAAGCCAGATTCACATGCACTCCTTGATGAAAAAGGCCTGCATCGCTGCAGGCCTTGTGCGTCCAGTAAAGCTCGCGCCTTAGAACGTATAACCGATGCCGAAAGAGATCACCGGATAGTACTTGAAGTTGCTCAAGTCGCTGTTCAGCTGGCTTTGGGCGTCAGCCACCAGATCGGTCACGGTCTTGCCGCCGGTACCAGCCCAGGAGCCGGATGCAGTCACGGTTGCCTTGGGTGAACCTTGGAACAAGATGCCGATGTCGCTGCTGAAGGAGAAACCTTGTTTCTTGGGCTGACCACTCCAGCCAATACCCAGATACGGCGATACTTTGTTGAAGTCCACTGTCGTGTTGATCGCATCACCGGTATTGGCGGTGTAGTCAAAACCGTTGATGTTATAGACAGTACCGGCAGTGGCTGCGGCATTCAATTCCAGCTTGTTGCTGTTGAAGATCACGCCAGCGGTCAGGTGCGTCACGCCATTCCATGGACGCCAGTCCATCATTGCCGACACGCTGGACAGTTTCAGGTCGCCGGTATAGTTAAGGCCGCCGGAATCGGTATTGCCGCTGGCCTTGAAGGTGTTGAAACCGAGGCGAGCCGTATAACGCTCGGAAAGCGGCGCGCCGATCTCCAGACCGCCGCCCAGCGTGGATACGTGTGCATCCAGACGGAACATGCCGTCCGCTGCGTTAGCCTGCATAGGAAGTGCTGCCAAAACCAATACTGCCAGTGCCGTTCTTTTGAACATCGTTTTCCCCTTGATTCGAGCCTGTTTAAGAATGCTGATAAGCCACCGCCCTGCGCCAGCCCGGGCCGATTGTGCCAAATTCAATCCTGCCCCGCCATCACTTCTTTCAGCAGCGGCACCGTGGCAACACGCTTCAGGCGCAAGCAATGTTCGTCCAGCGCATCCAGCACCTGCAGCAGCGAAGGCAGGTCGCGCCGGCCATGGCGCAACAGGTATTGGGTCACTTCAGGCGGCAGATCGAAGCCGCGCGCGCCGGCATGCTGACGCAAGGCCTCGGCCTTTTCCTCGTCGCTCAATGCATGCACCTGATACACCAGCCCCCAGCCTAAACGCGTGCGCAGGTCATCGCGCAAAGCAAGATGAGCAGGCGCTTGCGTGCCGCTCACCAGCAACAGACCGCCCTGTTCGCGCATGCGGTTGTAGAGTTCGAACAGTGCGATCTGCGCCGTATCGCCCAGCGCTTCCACATCGTCGACCGCCACTACGCCTGCGGCCTCGGGCACCGCTCGAGTCGCGTAATGCGCATCCCCTGCTGCCGCCTGCGCAACCATCGCTTGCAACAGATGACTCTTGCCACTGCCCTTCCCGCCCCACAGATACACTGCACGCACTTCCGATGCCCCGGCCGCAGCCTGACGCAAGGCGGCTAGCAATTCAACGTTGCGCCCGGCGACGAAGTTTTCCAGGGTGGGTGTCCATTCGGGCGCAATGCCCAGCAACATCTGGCTCATGGTTTCAGGTACATCGTGCTGGAAAGATATTGTTTGCGCAGATGGCGCAATAGCACCAGCAGCACTGCAGCCATCGGCAATGCCAGCAGCAGGCCAAAGAAGCCGAACAGTTGACCGAAGGCAAGCAAGGCAAAGATGACGGCCAGCGGATGCAGGCCGATACGCTCGCCCACCAGCCAAGGGGTAATGACCATGCCTTCCAGCAGCTGCCCCGCACCGAACACCGCCCACACCCACAGCAGGTCGCCAGTAAGCCCGTACTGCATCAAGGCCGCCAACGTCGCCAGCAACAGCCCCAGCAGCATGCCCAGATAAGGGACGAACACCAGCATGCCGGCCACGATGCCGATGGGCAGCGCGAATTCCAGCCCTGCCAGCCACAACACCACCACGTAGAACACGCTCATCAGCAGCATCACTGCAATCTGCCCACGCAGGAATTCGGCCAGCACCTTGTCAGATTCACCGGCGACTTGACGGATGCGCGCATGCCATTGACGCGGCAGCAGCGCATCCACGCGCGCCAGCAGTTCGTCCCAGTCCCGCAACAGATAGAACATCACCACCGGCATCAGCAACAGGTTGGCGAACAGGGCCAGCAAGGCGCTGCCGCTATCGCCCAGCCAGGGCAGCAACACGCCCGAAGCCAGGCCGCCGGCTCGCTGCCAGTGGTCGATCAGCAATTGCTTGAGGGCTGCGCTATCCCATTCCAGCTCGATGCCGAACCATTGCTGCAAGGTTGGCAGCAGATGCAACCGCGCAGCATCCAGCCATTGCGGCAAACGTTGCGCCAGTTGCGTCATTTCCTGCTGCAACAGCGGCAGCATGATCAACAGCAGCACCACGCCCAGCAGCAATGCACCCAGCATCACCACCAGCACGCCCAGCGTGCGCGGCAGCTTCCAGGCGCACAGGCGATCCACCAGCGGATCGAACACGTAGGCGAGGATAGCCGCCGCCACGAACGGCGCCAGGATAGGGGCCAGCAGATACAGTAGCGCCAAGGCGGCGGCGGTCAGGGCCAGCCACTGCATGGCAACAGAGCGGGAGACGGTCATTTCGGGTAAAATCCGCGGCGAAAAACGTGCTGCACTTTACCTGCCAGAAAGCGAGAACTCAACTTGAGCCAGAATTCCTCCCTCTCCTACCGCGATGCGGGTGTCGACATCGATGCCGGCGATCAATTGGTCGAAAACATCAAACCCTACGCCAAGCGCACCATGCGCCCTGAGGTGCTGTCCGGTATCGGCGGCTTCGGCGGGCTGGTCGAGATCTCCAAAAAATTCAAGGAGCCGGTGCTGGTATCCGGCACCGACGGCGTGGGCACCAAACTCAAACTGGCCTTCGAACTGAACCGCCACGACACGGTCGGCATCGACCTGGTCGCGATGAGCGTGAACGACATCCTGGTGCAGGGCGCGGAACCGCTGTTCTTCCTCGATTACTTCGCCTGCGGAAAGCTGGACGTACCGAGCGCGACCGACGTCATCAAGGGCATCGCCAAGGGTTGCGAGGATTCCGGCTGTGCATTGATCGGCGGCGAGACCGCCGAGATGCCCGGCATGTATCCGGTCGGCGAATACGACCTGGCCGGTTTCGCAGTCGGCGTGGTGGAAAAGAGCAAGATCATCACCGGCGAACACATCAAGCCCGGCGACGTGGTGCTCGGCATGGCTTCCAACGGCGCGCACTCCAACGGCTATTCGCTGGTGCGCAAGATCATCGAGCGCAGCAAGCCGGACCTGAACGCCAGGTTCGACGGTGAACGCACGCTGGCCGATTGCATCATGGCGCCTACGCGTCTGTACGTGAAACCGCTGCTGAGCCTCATGCAGACCATCACCGTCAAGGGCATGGCGCACATCACCGGCGGCGGCATCACCGAGAACGTGCCGCGCGTGTTGCCTGCCAACGTCGTAGCCGACATCGACGCCACAACCTGGCAGATGCCCAAGCTGTTCGAGTGGCTGCGCGAGGGCGGCAACGTCGAAGCACAAGAGATGTTCCGCACCTTCAACTGCGGCATCGGCATGGTGGTGATCGTGGACGCAGCAGACGCTGATGCGGCGATCAAGCAATTGCAGGAAGCGGGCGAAACGGTATCGCGCATCGGTACCATCCGCACGCGCAACGGTGACGAGCACCAGACGCAAGTCAAATAAATGCCTGTACAGAAGAACATCGTCATCCTCATCTCGGGACGTGGCAGCAACATGGAAGCGTTGCTGCGCGCCAAGCTGCCTTGCCGCATCGCCGCGGTGATCAGCAACAAGGCCGATGCGCAAGGACTGGAAACGGCGCGCGCGCACGGCATCGATACCGCCGTGGTCTCGCACCGCGACTACGCTGATCGCGAGGCGTTCGACGCGGCATTGGCGCAGGTGATCGATGGTTATCAGCCCGATGTGATCGTGCTGGCCGGTTTCATGCGCATCCTCACCGACGGGTTCGTCAACCGTTACATGGGCCGCATGATCAACATCCACCCGTCGCTGCTGCCCGCCTATACCGGTGTGGACACGCATGCGCGTGCCTTGCAGGACGGCGTGAAAATACACGGCTGTTCGGTGCACTTCGTCACCCCGGCACTGGATGGCGGCCCCATCATCATTCAGGCTGCCGTGCCGGTACTAAGCGACGACACGCCCCAGACACTGTCTGCGCGCGTGCTGCATGAAGAGCATCGAATCTTCCCTCAGGCTGTACGCTGGCTGTGCCGTGATCAGGCCAGACTTGGCGCAGACGGTCGCGTCACCATCGACCGCCTGGAGCAACTGGGCACGACATTGATCTCGCCGGGGCTGGATTGAACATGCGCACCCTGCTTGTCCTGTTCATCGCTTGCCTGTCCTTCGGTCTGCGTGCCGATCCTTTGCCGCTACGCATCGAGGCGAGCTACGACATCCTCAAGCAGGGCATCAAACTGGCGGAAGTCAATGAGGTATTCGAACGCAAGGATGATCGCTACCACATCAGCAGCGTAACCAAACCGGTCGGTCTGCTGGCGCTGTTCCAGCCCGAGACCATCGTGGTGACCAGCGAAGGCGAGATCACCGAGCACGGGCTGCTGCCGCAACATTTCACGCACCGCCGCACCCGCAATAGCGAAAAGAACAGCAGTGCGGATTTCGATTGGGAACACAACGAACTGACGCTGAGCAATCAGGACGGCATCAAACTGGTCCCGTTGCAGCCGTTCACGCAAGACCGCTTGAGCATGATGTATCAATTCGTCGCCCAGCCGCCGCACAGTCGCCTTGAATTGCACTTTGACATGACCAACGGCCATAAAGTGGACGAGTACCGCTATCAGCTGGATCCGGCGCAGACGGTCCAGGTGCCATTCGGCAACCTGCGCAGCTATTACCTCTATACCCCGCCGCAGAAGACCAAGTGGAAGTCCGAGATCTGGCTGGCCATCGACCACGGCTTCGTTCCCTGCAAAGTGGTGCTGACCGAAGACGATGGCGCGGAAGTGGTGCAGGTGCTGCACAAACTGAACATGGTGCCGTGAACATCGCATCCTTGCCGCCCGCCCGTAAGCGTTTTGCCATCGCCCTAGCGGCATCCCTTGCTGTGCATGCTCTACTGATGTGGCTTTCTCCCATCCAGTTACCGGAAGCCGAGCCGGAACTGCCGCCATTGATCGCCAAACTAGTGCAGCTGCCGCAAGTGCACACGGCACCTGCACACAAGGCTGCTCCCCGCAAGAAACGTGCTGTGTTGCCTCCGAAGGAATCTTCGGCACTGGTTGATGCAGCCAGCGCTGTGGCTGCATCAACCAGTCCCGCAACTGCGAGCGATGTTCCGGCCAACCGGGATGGCGCTACCACGTCTGATACCGGAAATCCTGCCGATGCCGCCGCAGAACCACCTGCGCCCCCCGAGGTTGCCAAAGCCGCCCCGCCGCCCCGCCCCATGCTGCCCAAGCATGCCTTCCTCAAATTCCAGGTACGCATCGGCAAGGACGGCATGGCAGTGGGCGATGCGCGACATGAATTGAAAATCGAGCAAGGACGCTACACCCTCACGGCGACCACGCGCACGGTCGGCTTGGCGCGACTGGTCAAGTCCTACAAACTGGTGCAAACCAGCAGCGGTGAGACCGACGGCATCGTGCTACGCACCGAGCGATACAGCGAAGACAAACAGAACGACGGCGAGCAAAGCAAGGACAGCGTCAAACTCGATTACGCAGCCCACCAGCTGGTGTTTGCTTCCGGGCGCAAAATGCCGCTCAATGAATTCACACAGGACATCCTGAGCATCCTCTACCAGTTCCCGCCGCTGCCGGAAGCGGGCGACGTGCTGCCCATCGCCATCACCAACGGGCGCGACTGGGAACAATACAGATTCGAGATCGCCACCAATGAAGAATTGATCACACCGATGGGCAAGCTGCACACGGTACACTTCCGTAAATTGCATCCGCCTGGAAAAGAAGGGCTGGAGATATGGTTCGCGCAGGAATACCGTTTGCTACCGGTCAAGCTGCGCCACATAGAACGCGACGGCAGCATCGCCGGTGAAGCCGTCATCACCGACATCCGCATCGCGGAATAACAGGAAACATCATGCTACTCACCGAATACCGACTCGACCTCACCATACAAGCCGTGCGCGCCGCGCTGAAGATGGAACATCCGGCAGATGCCGTACTGCGCAATTTCTTCCAGACCGAACGCATCGGTTCCAACGAACGCAAACTGGTGGCGGAAACGCTGTTCGGCGTGCTGCGCCACCGTCTGCTGCTGGAATACGGCTGCACCCTGGAAGAGAAAGGCATCGCCTCCGCGCGGCGCATGGCACTTGCCTACTGGGTGCGTTTCGGCGGATACAACCTGCGCGAACTGAAGCCCTTGCTCAAGGTCAAGGAAGAGGAATGGCTGATCCAGGTCAAAGGGCTGGATGCTTCCACCTTGCCGCTCTCCATCCAGGCTGAACTGCCGGAATGGGTCGTGGAGAAACTGCGTGCATATCGCAGCGACGAAGATATCCTCGCACTCGGCCTGTCCATGCAACAGTCCGCCCCGCTCGACCTGCGCGTCAATTCATTGCTCGCCAATCGCAATGAAGTGCTGCAATCGCTACAAGCCGAAGGCTACGAAGCGACAGCCACACAGCTGTCGCCGTATGGCATCCGTCTTAAATTCAAGCCTGCGCTGAACAAACATGCGTTGTTCCTCTCCGGCAAGTTCGAAGTGCAGGACGAAGGCAGCCAATTGCTCGGCCTGATGCTGTCGCCCAAACGCAACGACATGGTGGTGGATTTCTGCGCGGGTGCCGGCGGCAAGACTTTGATGCTGGGTGCACTGATGAATTCGCAAGGCCGTTTGTATGCGTGGGACGTATCGGAAAAACGCCTGACCAATCTCAAGCCGCGCCTGAAACGTTCCGGCTTGTCCAACGTGCAACCGCAACTCATCGCGCACGAGAACGACCAGAAAGTGAAGCGCCTTGCCGGCAAGATAGACCGTGTGCTGGTCGATGCGCCGTGCAGCGGACTCGGCACCCTGCGCCGCAATCCTGACCTGAAGTTCCGCCAGTCGGCACAGAGCGTGGAAGAGCTGAAAGAAAAGCAACGTGCCATTCTGGAATCCGCAGCGCGTCTGTTGAAGAAAGGCGGACGCCTGGTCTACGCCACGTGCAGCATCCTGCAGGAAGAGAACCAGGACATCGTCGGCGCCTTCCTGGCTGCGCATCCGGAGTTCTCATTGCTGCCCGCCAGCGAAGTGCTGAAGCAACACCACATCGACCTGCCCATGGGTGACTATCTGCAACTCACGCCGCAGCAGCACAACACCGACGGCTTCTTCGCCGCGGTGCTGGAACGCAGCAAGCAGTCCGACAAGATCGCTGCCGAAGAAGGAAAAGAAGAAGTGTGACGACCGCTTTGCTCCGCGATCACATCGCGGAGCCAAATCGATGTTTGGACTTACATCAAGCCCATCGCCACCAAGGCCACGAAAGCAGCGAACAGCGCGAAGTGACTGATACCCTCGATGGCGTTGGTCTCGCCATCGTGCAGATTGTTCATCACGGTCAGGAAGGTGAGCAGCAGCAAACCGCCCTGCACCGGAGTCAGCGCCATATCGATGCGCTCGCCCGTGAACAAGGCGATCGCCTCGATCACCGGCAAGGTCAGCAACACGGTCGCCAGCGATGCACCGAGCGCGATGTTGACCGTGGTCTGCATGCGGTTCTGTTGCGCGGCTTTGAGCGCGGTGAGGATCTCCGGACTGGCGGAGATCAGCGCCACCAGCACCGCGGGGATGGCCTTGGGCAGGCTGCTACCTGACAGCCCTGCATCCAGCAATACCGACAGCACTTCAGACAGCAGACCAACCAGCACGATGGCGCCCACCATGATGCCGACATGCAATGCATTCGGGCTGTGCTCCGCATCATGCGCTTCCTCCTCGATGGCGGAGGAATATTCGAAGAAGTTGCGATGCTCCACCGTCTGCAAACGCAGGAAGGCGACGTACATCACCGCCATGATGACCACCGAGAACACCGAGTACACCTGCCATTGCTCATCCGGCACGAAATCGGGGATGAACATGCCGATGCCGATGGCGACCAGCAACATCGCCACAAAGGAGTTGGCCGACGAGATGTTGTATTTGGTCTGGCCGTGGATGAGTCCACCGACGATGGCCGCCAGACCGAGGATGCCATTGATGTCGAACATCACGGCGGCGAACACCGTGTCGCGCGCCAGCGTCGGATTCGGCGCGCCTTGCAGCAGCACCACCAGTATCACCACTTCCACCGATACGGCCGCCAGCGTGAGGATCAGGGTGCCATAAGGCTCACCCAGCCGCACCGCCAGCACTTCGGAATGATGTGCGATGCGGAATGCGACACCGATGATGGCAACCAGGATCACGGCCAGCAGGCCCCACAACATGAGCCCGCCCTGCTCGACAGCGCCATGCTCCAACGCAAACCCCAAGCCCAGCACGAGCATTGCAGCGATGATGGGAAGTTCGTTCTTCAGATATTTCATGTTTGCACCTTAATCAAAATCTATCTCGCGGTATTCCACCTTCACCACCTCCAGCTCCTCCACCCCATCGGGCAGCGGCAGCATCACCACATCGTCCTCGCGCGCTTTCAGCAGCACACGCGCCAGCGGCGACACCCAGCTGATGTGCCCCTTTCTGGCGTTCGCCTCATCAAGACCAACGATACTGTAGGTGCGCTCCTGTCCATCTTCATGCAGGACGACCACCGTCGCACCGAAGAACACCTGTTCGCAACCCTGGCGTTTGACCGGATCGACCACTTCGGAATTTTCCATGCGTTTGGCAAGGAAGCGCAGGCGGCGATCGATCTCGCGCAGGCGCTTCTTGCCGTAGATGTAATCGCCGTTCTCGGAGCGGTCGCCGTTGCCGGCCGCCCAGGAAACGGTCTGCACGACCGATGGACGCTCCACGTCCAGCAGATGCATGTACTCATCCTTGAGACGGCGGTATCCCGCCGGCGTCATGTAGTTCTTCGTACCGGCAGGCAGCGACGGCAACGAGACCTGATCGTCATCGTCTTCGTCGTCAGATTCTCTGGTGAAGGCTTTGCTCATTTTCGGGATGGGACAATCCTGTTCGATTCAGGGGCGGCATTTTACACCGCGAGCACAGTCGGACATTTTCTAAATGGCGGAAGCTGCCATGACCCGCACCTGCCGGTGAACATACAGGAAAAAAACAGCCCCGTTCTCCGGTACTGCGATTCCGGATCGGGGGCTGAAGAGGGGGATCGAAAATCGGTTAGCGGATATTCAGGATGCGCTGCATGTTGTTCTCCAGGTCGTTCACCATCTCCCAGTCGGTCGCACCTGCTTTGCGCACGCGGGATTCCCAACGTTTCAGACGTGCCAGATATTGGCGCGGGTCGGCGTTGTCCGACTTCAATTTGGTCACGTTCAATACCACGATGCGGATGCCGTCGAGCTGGATCGGGAAGTCGCGCTTGGTACCCTCGCCCAACTCTTCCTGCATGTCGGAAAAGATGACGATGGTCTTGGTGCCGGCACGCGTCTCGTTCAGGTATTCCGCGCCCTGTATCAAGCCGCCCGTGATGTCGGTGTAAGCGCTGCCTTTGACCTCATTGGCGAAAGCTTCGATCTTGGCTTTGAAGGCGCGCTTCTGCGCAGTGGCCTGCGTAGGCCGTGTATCGAACGTGACACGGGAGATGATGTCCTTCTCGGTGAAACTGCGCGTCTCCACTTTCGCCACCGCCATCGAATCGCCGGGATTGAGCGTCGCCAGCAGGTAGTTGATGATCTTGCTGGCCTTGTTCATCTCCTGCGCATAAGTGCCGGACGTGTCGACCAGCATGTACACCGCCTGACTGTGCACCCGGCCGTCGCTGCACGAACTCATCATCAATGCAGCACCCAACAACATGAGCATCCTCATTCGGTTCTTCATGGTGCACCTCACTTTCCGGTCGCCGAAGCGGCAGCTGGGTTGCGCAAGCTCACCACCCAGCGTTCGATCTTGAGCGGGATGACGATGGGAATGTCGTAGACCAGTTCCAGCACTTTCGCCATGCGCTTGAACAGCACGCTGGCGAAGCGCAGCGCCACGGCGATGCCACGCATGCCCTGCACCAGCACCACGCCGATCACGGTACGCAGCGAATACACCACGCTTTCCAGCGGGATGGCGACGAAGGCCAGCGCGAACGGCAGTACGAAGCCCATGATCATCTGCCCGGCCATCGGCACGTTAGTCAGCCAGCTATCCGCTGCCGGCGGCGCCGCAGAAGCCAGGTCGCGCATCAGCATCGCCTTGTCAGCCACCAGCATGTCGCGCATCAGCGCCAGCGACGATTCGATACCGGCCAGGATCACCAGGAAGATCAGCGAGGCCAACATCAGGCGATGGCGCATCTTGTCGTCCATGCTGGCGATGCGCGGGAACAGCTGTGTGATGCGTAGCGATTCCAGCAAGAACAAGCCCATCGATGCTTCCATCAGGATGATGACCAGCGCCGCTACATCCGACGTCTTCAGGCTGTCTGTGATGTAATCACTCGCCCCCACCATCTCCGACATGGGCAGCGCGATCAGCTTGTAGTTGACGAAGGCGCCGCCCAGCGCGACCACCATCACCAGCGCAGAGATCGCCAGTTGCACGAAGGCGGAAACGGTCAGCGCATGCTCGGTCTTGTCGTCCTTGGCGCGCAGTGATTCGAACTTGCTCATGTGACCATCGATCTGGCGCGCGTTGCCGTGCAGCGTGACCATTTTCTTGTCGATCTCGCCCAGCATCTTGTCCACCGAACGCCAGGACGGTTGCATGCCCTTGAGAATCTTGTGACGGTCTTCGTAGGAGTGGCGATATTCGCCCACGGTCTTGTCGTGGATCTTGTGGATGGACTTGTTCAGCTCCTCCAGCAGTTTGCGCGGCATGTCACCGCCCGACTTGATCTGCGACACCGACTCGATGGCATCCACCCATTCCGGCGGAGGCGGCGGTACCTCGCCGCACTTGTGGTAATCCTCCTCGATACGCGTCACCTCTTCCAGCAGCTTGCGCTGCAGGGCCGGATAGTCCTGCATGTCCTTGCGCACGATGTCGCCGACGCGCGCAAACTCGCGGTCGATCAGCAGCGCCGCACTCTCTTCACCGTGTGCCAGCAACACCGAACGATTGCGCTGTTGCAGCTTCTCCGCAGTCAGGAACAGCCAACGCGCCAGGAAGCGGCTGGTCTGCGTGAACAGATGGCACAGGGAATGGATCATCAGATGCATGGGCTCCCGTGCCGCATACAGAAACAGCAATGCCAGCACACTCAGGACAAAGATCGACAGCGCTACGCTGTCAGGCCAAAACAACCACGAATGCCAGTCATTCATTTGCAGCCTTCCTTTCGTTTTGTTCGCATTTTCCTTGCCACTGCTCCGCTGCAGAACTGAATCTTTCTGCTCGCGGACGTAAATTACTCTGCGCCGCGGGCATGAACCGAGGCAAGACCGTTCACGCCGGAGGCACTGACCGTTCATCCGCAACACGCATCACATTCCGAGCCGGAAAATTCATGCAAGCGATTGGTGGGAATGGAAATATCTGCGCATAATTCTTTCCGACACGACAGCAGCGCCAGAAACAAAAAAGCCACCTTGAAGGTGGCTTTTTTGCATCTAGCTGACTAAAGATCGTGTCAGCGTTGTATCGTTCAGAACGGAATATCGTCGTCGAAGTTGTCGAAATTACTCTTGGCCGCAGGTGCCGCGGCCGGACGTGCTGCCGGCGCGCTGCGCGCGGGGGCGGAAGAACCGCCATCATCCATCACTTCGAAGCTGCCGCCGCCAGCCTTGCCGCCCAGCATCTTCATCTCGTTCACCACGATCTCGGTGGTGTAGCGGTCCTTGCCTTCCTTGTCCTGCCACTTGCGGGTCTGGATGCGGCCTTCCACATAGATCTGCGAACCTTTTTTCAGGTATTCGCCGGCAATCTCGGCCAGACGGCGGTAGAACACCAGGTTGTGCCACTCGGTGCGCTCCTGTTTTTCGCCGCTCTTGTCTTTATAGTTTTCGGAAGTCGCCAGCGAAACATTGGTCACCGCTTCGCCGCTGGTCATGTAACGGGTCTCCGGGTCCTTACCCAGACGGCCCACCAGAATTGCCTTATTCACTGACATCTCATACTCCCTTCACTAATTGTTCTACTGCGTCTTCGTCGAATCCGCCCATTTCCACTTTGATGCAGGCGATCTGCTCACTCGCCACCACCAGCACCTCGCGCACGCCGCGCAATTGTGCCAGAGACAGGCGCAGTTCGCTTGCCGCCGCTTCATCCAGCTCAGGGAGGTGGAACATCCTGGTCATCAAAGGCTCGGGCGCACGCATGCCCGACGCCACCACCAGCCACAGCAACAGCATGACCACCGCAAAGATCAGCACCGCGTTGCCTCCATAGAGCTGCATCAGCAAACCACCCATGGCCGAACCAAAGAACGCCCCCAGGAACTGCACGCTGCTGAATACCCCCATCGCCGTGCCCTTGGACGCCAGCGGCGCGATCTTGCTCACGATGGAAGGCTGCGTCGCCTCCAGCACGTTGAACGCGGTGAAGAACACCAGCAGGGTGAACGCCATGCCCCACAGACTGTCCTGCAGGAACAGGATGCCAAGTTGCGCCAGCGCCGCCAACCCAATGGCGATCATGAACACCTGCTTCAGCTTGGCCTTCTTCTCCGCGATGATGATGGGCGGCACCATCAGCACGAACGCAATCAGCATCACCGGCAGATACACCTGCCACTGATGCTGCGCATCCAGCCCCGCCGCACGCAGGATGAACGGCACCTGCATGAACACCGACATCAGTATTGCGTGCAAAGTGAACACACCGAAATCCATGCGCAGCAGATCGGCGTTATGCAGCACCTCTTTCAGCTTGCTGGTATTCGCCTCGGTGTCGGAGTGAAAACGTGTGATGCGCGGCTGCGGGATATACCACAGCACCATCGCGATGGACACGAAAGCCAGTACGCCGGTCAATTCGAACATGCCCGACATGCCGATGGTCTTGTACAGCAAGGGCGACAACACCATGGACAGCGAGAACGTCACGCCTATGGTCATGCCTATCATCGCCATCGCCTTGGTTCTATGCTCCTCGCGCGTCAAGTCTGCTGTCAACGCCATCACCGCCGCATTGATCGCCCCCGCCCCTTGGATCACACGCCCCGCGATGATCCAGTAGATGTCGTCCGCCGACGCCGCGATAAAACTACCCGCAGCAAACAGCAACAAGCCGACGATGATGATCGGCTTGCGTCCATAACGGTCAGACAGCCAGCCCGCCGGGATCTGCAAGATCGCCTGCGTCAGCCCATACGCACCGAGTGCCACGCCGATCAGAAAATGGCTCTCCCCGCCCGGCAGCTTCTCGGCATACAAGGCGAAGATCGGAAGAATGATGAACAAGCCCAGCATGCGCAGGCCATAGATGCTCGCGAGGCCAATACTGGCGCGGCGCTCGAACGGAGTCATTGCGGAATCTGAAGCGGACATGAATGTTGGATTTTTCGAAAGGGGCGTATGTTAACAGGTCAACCCACTGCCTGACAGCGATGCCCATACTACGCAGGCGGATAGTCGCATTTCACCTCAGCCCGTCATATCTTGCCCCCTGTTGTCACTACGTTGTCAGCATCTGCCGCACCTGCGGTTTGGGTTGGCTGTCGTTTTCGCGTATATTGGCGGGTCGTTTTCAACGGTTCGTTTGCCTCACATGGAATACATCAAGATACGCGGTGCGCGCACCCACAATCTCAAGAACATCAGCCTCGATTTGCCGCGCAACCAGCTGGTGGTGATCACCGGTCTTTCCGGTTCGGGTAAGTCTTCACTTGCATTCGACACACTGTATGCCGAGGGACAGCGGCGCTATGTGGAATCGCTTTCGGCGTATGCACGCCAGTTCCTGCAGTTGATGGAGAAGCCGGATGTAGACCTGATCGAGGGTCTCTCGCCTGCCATCGCCATCGAGCAGAAGGCGACCTCGCACAATCCGCGTTCGACGGTGGGTACCGTGACCGAGATCCACGATTACCTGCGCCTGCTGTTCGCACGTGCTGGCGATCCGCATTGCCCGGAGCATGGCACCGTTTTGCAGGCGCAGTCTGTCGGACAGATGGTGGATACCGTGCTGGCATTGCCGGAGGGCACCAAGGTGATGATCCTGTCGCCCATCGTGGTGGAACGCAAGGGCGAACAGCTGGATCTGTTTGACGAGCTGCGTGCACAGGGCTTCGTGCGCCTGCGCGTGAACGGCAAGGTGTGCGAGATGGACAATCTGCCCAAGCTGGCGAAGAATTCCAAGCACACCATTGAGATCGTGGTGGACAGATTAAAAGTAACCGCTGACATCAAGCAGCGTTTGGCGGAATCGTTCGAGACCGCATTACGTCATGCAGATGGTCGCGCGCTGGCAGTAGAGATGGATTCAGGCAAGGAGCATCTGTTCTCGGCCAAGTTCGCCTGCCCGATCTGCAACTACTCTTTGCAGGAGCTGGAACCGCGCCTGTTCTCGTTCAACAGCCCGATGGGCGCCTGCCCGAAATGCGATGGTCTGGGCGTGATCTCCTTCTTCGACCCGGCGCGCATCGTGGCCTTCCCCAACCTGTCGTTGTCCGGTGGCGCGATCAAGGGCTGGGACAGGCGCAACCAGTTCTATTTCCAGATGCTGGACAGTCTGGCCAAGCATTACGACTTCGATCTGGAGCAATCTTTCGAGCAACTTCCGGAAAAGATCCAGCAGGTAGTGCTGTACGGCAGCGGTCGCATCGAAATTCCTTTCACTTACCTGAACGAGCGCGGCAAGAAGATGCTGCGCGAGCATCCGTTCGAGGGCATCGTGAACAACCTGGAGCGGCGCTACAAGGAAACTGAATCGCCCACGGTGCGCGAGGAGCTCGCGAAGTATCTGAACAGCTGCGCCTGCCCGGAATGCAAGGGCACGCGTCTGCGCGAAGAAGCGCGCCATGTGCGCGTGGCGGAACGCACTATCTATGAATTGAGCGCGTTGCCGCTGAAGCAGGCACTGACTTTCTTTTCTGAAGTGAAGCTGCCAGGCAACAAGCAGGCCATCGCCGAGAAGATCGTGCAGGAGATTGCCAGCCGACTGACCTTCCTCAACAACGTGGGCCTGGATTACCTGTCGCTGGAACGTTCCGCCGAGACGCTCTCTGGCGGCGAAGCACAACGCATCCGTCTGGCGTCGCAGATCGGCTCCGGCCTGACCGGGGTGATGTATGTGCTGGACGAGCCTTCGATCGGCCTGCACCAGCGCGACAACGACCGTTTGCTGGATACCTTGAAGCGCCTGCGCGATATGGGCAACAGTGTGATCGTGGTGGAGCATGACGAGGACGCGATACGCACTGCAGACTATGTGGTGGATATGGGACCGGGTGCAGGCGAGCATGGCGGCACCGTGGTAGCGCAAGGCACTTCAGCCGAAGTGATCGCCAACAAGCAATCGCTCACGGGCGATTATCTGGCAGGACGCAAGTCCATCAAACCACCCAAAACCTATCGCAAGCCAGATGCTGAGCGCAGACTGAAGATCATCGGTGCCGCCGGCAACAATCTTAAAGACGTGACGCTGGACCTGCCGGTCGGCTTGCTGACCTGCGTGGCAGGCGTCTCCGGTTCAGGCAAATCGACGCTGATCAACGACACGCTCTACAACGCCGTGGCGCAGCATCTGTATGGCAGCAATGCCGTGCCCGCACCGCACCGCGAAGTCGAGGGCCTGGAGTTCTTCGACAAGGTGATCAGCGTGGATCAATCGCCCATCGGACGCACGCCGCGCTCCAATCCAGCGACCTACACCGGACTGTTCACCCCGATACGCGATCTGTTCGCCAGTGTGCCGACCTCGCGCGAGCGCGGTTACGGCCCCGGACGTTTCTCTTTCAACGTAAAGGGCGGGCGCTGTGAGTCGTGCCAGGGCGACGGTGTGATCAAGGTCGAGATGCACTTCCTGCCGGACGTGTATGTGCCGTGTGACGTATGCCACGGCCAGCGCTACAACCGCGAGACGCTGGAAGTACTGTACAAGGGACAGAACATCCATCAGGTGCTGAACATGACGGTGGAGCATGCGCATGAGTTCTTCAATGCGGTGCCTGTCATCAAGCGCAAGCTGCAGACGCTGCTCGACGTGGGGCTGGGCTACATCACACTTGGCCAGAGCGCCACCACGCTCTCCGGCGGTGAAGCACAGCGCGTGAAGCTGTCGCTGGAGCTTTCCAAGCGCGACACAGGACGCACGCTGTACATCCTCGACGAGCCGACCACTGGCCTGCATTTCCACGACATAGACATGCTGCTGAAGGTGATCCACACCCTGCGCGACCAGGGCAATACGCTGGTCATCATCGAGCACAATCTGGATGTGATCAAAACGGCGGACTGGGTGATCGACATGGGACCGGAAGGCGGTGAAGGCGGCGGACGTATCGTGGCGCAGGGCTCACCCAAGGACATCGCAGCCAACAAGGACAGTGTGACCGGGCCTTACCTGAAGAAGCTACTGGATAAGTAAAATCTGGCGACTTGATGCAAGGTCGCCGAACAACAAAAAAGGCCGGGATAACCCGGCCTTTTCTTTATCGCTTGTAGCTGAACTTATTCAGCCACTTCAACTGCTTCAACGTCCATCGGGCGATCCACCAGCTCGATCAGTGCCATAGGCGCGTTGTCACCCTTGCGGAAACCGAACTTCAGGATGCGCGAGTAGCCACCGTTGCGGGTTGCGTAGCGCGGGCCGAGTTCGTTGAACAGCTTGGTAACCATTTCGCGGTCACGCAAGCGGGCGAATGCCAGACGCTTGTTCGCCAAGCTTGGGTTCTTACCCAGCGTCAGGATCGGCTCTGCCACACGGCGCAGTTCCTTGGCCTTGGGCAAGGTAGTCTTGATGGCTTCGTGACGCAGCAGCGAAACGGTCATGTTGCGCAACATAGCCAGACGATGGCTGCTGGTGCGGTTGAGTTTTCTAAGTCCTAAACGGTGACGCATGATTTTCCTCTCTTGCTTTCTGACCCGGAAGCTACCGGGTGAGCATTATTTCTCGGACACTGCCGTCCAGTTTTCCAGCTTGATACCCAGCGACAAGTCGTGCTCGGCCAGCACTTGCTTGATCTCGTTCAGAGACTTGCGGCCCAGATTCGGGGTGCGCAGCAGGTCGGCTTCTGTGTACTGGATCAGGTCGCCAATGTAATGGATGCTCTGTGCCTTCAAGCAATTCGAAGAGCGCGGAGTCAGTTCCAGATCATCAACCGGGCGCAGCAGCATCGGATCGACCTTCGGTGCAGCAGGCTTCTCAACCGGTGCAGGAGTGCCTTCCAGTGCAGCGAACACGGAGAATTGCTCAACCAGGATACGCGCTGCGTAACGGATGGCTTCTTCGGGATCGATGGCGCTATTGGTCTCGATGTCGATGATCAGCTTATCCAAGTCGGTACGCTGCTCGACGCGAGCGCTTTCCACTGCATAGCTCACGCGGGAGATCGGGCTGAACGATGCGTCCAGAGCGATGTGACCTACCGGACGTGTCGCACCCGGTTGCTGGCGGGAAATTGCGGAAACATAACCGCGACCTTGTTCGATCTTGATCTCCATGTCCAGCTTGCCGCCTGCAGTCAGGTGCGCGATGACATGGTTAGGGTTGATCACTTCTGTGTCGGCATCGACTTCGATGTCTGCAGCAGTAACCACGCCGGCGCCAGACTTCTTCAGTTGCAGGGTGGCTTCAGGCGCACCGTGCAGCTTCAGAACCAGACCCTTCAGGTTCAACAGGATTTCGACCACGTCTTCCTGCACGCCGTCGATTGGCGAGTATTCATGCAGCACGCCAGCAATCTTCACTTCAGTCACGGCATAGCCGGGCATGGAAGAAAGCAGAATGCGACGCAGGGCATTGCCCAGCGTATGGCCGTAGCCGCGCTCGAACGGCTCCATCACAACGCGCGCCTGGGTGGCGGAGATGTTCTGGACGTCGATGATGCGTGGCTTCAACAGATTATTTGTAGGCATATGCGACTCCGCGTTGATTACTTGGAATACAACTCGACAACGAGGTGCTCATTGATCGTGGCAGGCAGTTCAGTACGCTGCGGTACAGCCTTGAAAGTACCCTTGAATGCCTTGGCATCCACTTCCAGCCACTCAGGGAAACCGCGCTGTTCTGCTGCTTCCAGCGATGCCTTCAGACGCAGTTGCGCACGGGACTTCTCGGAAACTTCCACCACATCACCCGGCTTAACTTGATAAGAAGGGATGTTTACGCGCTTGCCGTTGACCATGATGCTGTTGTGGCGCACGGTCTGACGAGCCTCTGCACGAGAACCGCCGAAGCCCATGCGATAGGCAACGTTGTCCAGACGGGATTCCAGCAATTGCAGCAAAGCTTCACCAGTAATCGCCTTGGCATTCGCGGCACGCTTATAAGTAAGGCGGAACTGGCCTTCCAGCACGCCGTAGATACGACGCAGCTTCTGCTTTTCACGCAGCTGGCCACCGTACTCGGACAAGCGCTGGTTACGGCGCTGACCGTGCTGGCCGGGAGGATAAGCACGACGCTCAACCGCACATTTGTCGGTAAAACACTTTTCTGCCTTCAGGAACAGCTTCTCGCCTTCGCGACGGCACTTACGGCACTTTGCATCAAGATTTCTAGCCAAGATCGATACTCCTTAAATACGACGCTTCTTCGGAGGACGGCAACCGTTGTGCGGTACCGGCGTGATATCCGAAATGCTGGTGATTTTGAAACCGGCGGCGTTCAACGCACGCACAGCGGATTCGCGACCCGGGCCCGGGCCCTTGATGCGCACTTCCAGATTCTTCACGCCGCACTCGACTGCAGACTTGCCAACGACTTCGGCAGCGATCTGTGCAGCGAACGGTGTGCTCTTGCGAGAACCCTTGAAGCCCTGCGCGCCACTTGTAGACCATGCCAGTGTGTTGCCCTGACGGTCTGTGATGGTCACGATGGTGTTGTTGAAGGAAGCGTGAACGTGCGCGATGCCCTCGGCAACGTTCTTCTTTACTTTCTTACGCACTTTCGTGCTGGTCTTTGCCATGTCTGCTGTCCTCTACTTAATTACTTTTTCGCGCCGGCGATGGATTTACGCGGACCTTTACGGGTGCGTGCATTGGTACGGGTACGCTGACCACGGCTCGGCAAGCCGCGACGATGACGCAAACCACGGTAGCAGCCCATATCCATCAAGCGCTTGATGTTCATGGTGACTTCACGACGCAGGTCACCTTCGACAGTGAACTTGGCGACTTCATCGCGCAGCTTTTCCATTTCGGAATCGCTGATGTCCTTGATCTTGGAAGAAGTCAACACGCCGGCTGCAGCACATATCTGCTGCGCACGTGTGCGCCCGATGCCATAAATGGCTGTCAACGCAATCACTGCGTGTTGATGGTTTGGAATGTTTACACCGGCAATACGAGCCATGCAGCTACCCTATCGTTCAAAAGTTGCGAATTCTAACATCCAGCGGCGATTGTACTCAATCAACCCTGGCGCTGTTTGTGGCGAGGATCGCTACTGCAGATCACACGTACCACGCGGTTGCGACGCACAATCTTGCAATTGCGGCACATTTTCTTTACGGATGCTTGGACTTTCATTTGTATCTCCTTGCTTCTTCAATTCAAAGCCGTGTACTTGGCGAATAGCCGAAGTAAGCAGCAATGCTTCTACCGTTTAACCGGCCTTAAAATTAGCCTTCTTCAACAGGCTTTCATATTGGTGGGTCATCAAGTATGACTGTACTTGCGCCATGAAATCCATTGTCACGACGACCAGAATCAAGAGCGATGTGCCACCGAAATAGAACGGCACGTTCCACTTGACCACCAAAAATTCCGGCAGCAAACAAACCAGCGTGATGTAAACCGCACCCACCATGGTCAGACGCAGCATGATCTTTTCAATGTAGCGCGCTGTTTGCTCACCTGGACGAATCCCCGGAAGGAAGGCGCCGCTTTTCTTCAAATTGTCTGCGGTCTCTTTCGGACTAAACACAAGCGCTGTGTAAAAGAAGCAAAAGAAAACAATCGCCGCAGCATAAAACATCACATAAATCGGTTGCCCCGGAGCCAGTTTGTCACTGATGTCCTTCAGCCAGGTCATGCTGCTACCACTACCGAACCAGCCCGCAAGTGTTGCAGGAAACAGGATGATGCTGGAAGCGAAGATCGGCGGGATAACGCCGGCCATATTCAGCTTCAGTGGCAGATGCGAACTCTGCCCACCCATGATCTTGTTACCCACTTGGCGCTTGGCATAGTTGACCAACACCTTGCGTTGACCGCGCTCAACAAACACTACCAATGCCGTGACAGCAATAGCGCCGAAGAACAGTGCCAAAACCAGCGGTACGGAAAAAGCACCAGTACGAGCCATTTCCAGCGTGCTGCCGATTGCCTGAGGCAGACCAGCTGCGATACCCGCAAAGATAATCAGCGAGATACCGTTTCCCAAACCGCGCTCGGTGATCTGCTCACCCAGCCACATCAGGAACATCGTGCCGGTAACCAGCGTAACCACTGTCGTCATCTGGAACATCAGTCCAGGATTGAGAACCAGATCTTTCTGCGACTGCAGCATCACTGCGATACCGAACGACTGGAACAATGCCAGGACCAAGGTACCGTATCGCGTGTACTGGGTAATCTTGCGACGTCCGGCTTCCCCTTCCTTCTTCAACTGCTCAAGTTGTGGCACAGCAATCGATGCCAACTGCATGATGATCGATGCAGAGATGTAAGGCATGATGCCCAGCGCCAGAATGGTGAAACGCTCAAGCGCGCCGCCCGAAAACATGTTGAACATGCCAAGGATGCCGCCTTGCTGCTGTTTGAACAGATCAGCAAGGACGTTCGGATCAATACCCGGCACCGGAATATGCGCTCCGATGCGATACACCACCAGCGCACCAAGCAAGAACCAAAGACGCTTGCTCAGGTCACCGTATTTGTTCTTGTTCTTGGCTACCGCGTTCACAGACTATCCTTACTCTGCGATGCTGCCGCCGGCAGCTTCAACAGCAGCGCGTGCACCTTTGGTCAGCAACAGACCTTGCAGCTTGACAGCACGAGTGATCTCACCAGCCAGAATGACCTTCGCGCCCAGCGCCGTTGCAGAAACAACACCTGCTTGTTTCAGCGCCAACAGATCAATGGTGTCAACCGGCATTTTTTCCAGATCGGACAAGCGAACTTGAGCAGTGTCATTGCGCGTCAGGGACACGAAGCCACGCTTCGGCAGACGACGCTGCAAAGGCATCTGACCGCCTTCGAAACCGACCTTGTGAAAACCGCCAGAACGTGATTTCTGACCCTTGTGACCGCGGCCAGCTGTTTTGCCCAGGCCGGAACCGATGCCACGACCGACACGACGCTTGTAGTGCTTGGCGCCTGCACCAGGTTTAATTTGATTGAGTTCCATTTATGCCTCGCACTTGACTAGGTAGAACACCTTGTTAATCATGCCGCGTACTGCCGGAGTGTCTTCCAGAACAACCGTGTGGTTGATTCGGCGCAGACCCAGGCCGCGAATGGTGTCGCGATGCGACTGCTTGGTTCCGATCAGGCCTTTGACCTGTGTAACCTTCAATGTTTTTTCTTTAGCCATGATTACCCCGCGATCTCTTCAACGCTCTTGCCGCGCTTTGCTGCGATCTCGGCCGGAGAATTCAAAGCCTGCAGACCATTCAAAGTTGCACGAACAACGTTGTACGGATTGTTGGAACCCAGGCACTTGGCCAGCACGTTGCGCACGCCAACTGCCTCGAATACTGCACGCATCGCACCACCAGCAATAATGCCGGTACCTTCGGAAGCCGGAAGCATAACGACCTTGGCTGCGCCGTGACGGCCGATGACTGCATGGTGCAGCGTGCCATCCTTCAGGTTCACCTTGACCAGTTTGCGACGACATTCTTCCATCGCTTTTTGTACGGCAACGGGCACTTCCTTGGACTTGCCTTTGCCCATTCCGACACGACCATCGCCGTCACCCACCACAGTGAGTGCCGCGAAGCCCATAATACGACCACCCTTCACCACTTTGGTGACGCGGTTCACATGAATCATCTTTTCGATGAGGCCGTCGCCCTTTTCTTCGGGCTGCTGATTCTTACCTTGTGCTTTAGCCATGATTCACCTCGATCTTAGAACTGCAAGCCATTTTCGCGCGCAGCTTCCGCCAGCGCCTTGATGCGACCATGGTACTTGTTGCCGGAGCGGTCAAACGCGACAGCAGTGATGCCTGCGCTCTTTGCCTTCTCAGCGATACGCTTGCCGACGACTGCCGCGGCAGCAGCGTTGCCACCATGCGCAATGCTGTTACGAACCTCAGCTTCGAGAGTAGAAGCGCTAGCCAGCACTGTGCCACCGTCAGCAGAAATCACTTGCGCATAGATATGCAAATTGGTGCGGTGTACTGCCAGACGCACAGCCTTTTGATCAGCAATCCTTGCACGGGTTTTGAGAGCCCGGCGCTGACGCGATTTGTTCTTATTCAACATATCAACCTCGATTATTTCTTCTTGGTTTCTTTGAGTATCACCACTTCATCAGCGTAGCGTACGCCCTTGCCCTTGTAAGGCTCGGGTTCACGGTATGCGCGGATTTCAGCGGCAACCTGACCAACCTGCTGCTTGTCTGCACCGGTCAGAACGATCTCTGTTTGGCTTGGCGTTGCAACCTTCACACCTTGCGGCATCTTGTATGCAACCGGGTGAGAAAAGCCCAAGCTCAGATTCAGCGTATCGCCTGCGGCTTGTGCACGGTAGCCCACGCCGATCAGGGTCAATTTACGTTCGAAACCTTTGCTTACGCCGGTGACCATATTTGCAAGCAGGGCACGAATAGTTCCGGACATGGCGTTAGCCTGTGCAGATTCACCGATCGCCTTGCAGAGCAGTTGATCGCCTTCGCGAACAACCGACACATCACCTTTCAGCACTTGTGTCATGGTGCCCAGCGGGCCCTTGACTGAAATCTTGTCGGCAGCCAGGGTAACTTCCACACCTGCCGGCACCACTACTGGATTCTTAGCAACTCTAGACATATTCCCTCCTTATGCCACGATGCAGAGCACTTCGCCGCCAATGCCGTTGGCACGCGCCTTGTGATCTGTCATCAAGCCCTTGGAAGTGGAGACGATCGCAATACCCAGACCGTTCATCACGCGCGGGATATCTTCGCTACCCTTGTACACACGCAGGCCAGGACGGCTAACGCGCTGGATCTTTTCGATCACAGGACGATCTGCGTAGTACTTGAGCCCGACTTCGAGAGTCGGCTTGCCGTCATTTTCCATGACCTTGAAGCCTTCGACATAACCTTCGTCGAGCAACACCTTGGCGATTGCCACCTTGATCTTGGACGATGGCATAGCCACGATTGTTTTTTCCGCCATTTGCGCGTTACGAATACGCGTCAACATATCGGCGATAGGATCACTCATGCTCATAAATTCACCCTTACCAGCTTGCCTTGACTACACCAGGGATCTCGCCGCGCATTGCGTATTCACGCAACTTGATGCGACCCAGACCGAACTTGCTGAAGGTGCCACGCGGGCGACCAGTCAGCGCGCAACGATTACGCAAACGTACCGGGCTGGAATCACGAGGCAACGCCTGCAGTTTTTGACGAGCAGCAAAACGCTCTTCATCGCTCAGCGACACGTTGGTCGCGATTGCCAACAGCTCTGCACGCTTGGCAGCGAATTTCTTCACTGTGTCACGGCGTTTCTGTTCGCGGTTAATCAAAGCTGTTTTAGCCATATCACCCTCAGTTCTTCAATGGGAATTTGAAAGCCATCAGAAGCGCACGTGCTTCCTCGTCGGTCTTCGCAGTTGTCGTGATCGTGATGTTCATACCACGCAATGCATCGATCTTGTCGTATTCGATTTCCGGGAAAATGATCTGCTCTTTGACACCCATGTTGTAATTACCACGACCATCAAAAGACTTGCCGGAAATACCACGGAAGTCACGGATACGAGGAATCGCAACCGTCACCAGACGATCCAGGAATTCGAACATACGCTCACGGCGCAAGGTCACCTTGCAGCCAACCGGATAGTTTTCACGAATCTTGAAACCGGCAATGGACTTCTTGGACTTGGTCACAACAGGCTTCTGACCTGCAATCTTGGTCATGTCGCTCACCGCGTGATCCATTACCTTCTTGTCCGCAACCGCTTCGCCCACGCCCATATTCAGGGTGATCTTTTCGATGCGCGGCACTTCCATGACGGACTTGTAACCGAACTGCTTCATCAGTTGCGGCGCCACAGTCTCTTTATAGAACTGATTTAAACGAGCCATGCTCATACCCCTTATGCAATCACTTCGCCACTGGACTTGAAGATGCGCACTTTGCGACCATCTTCCAGCTGCTTGATACCAACACGATCCGCCTTCTTGGTAGCCGCATTGAAAATGGCCACATTGGAGATGTGCATCGGCTTCTCGATTTCGACGATACCGCCCGAAGTGCCCTTCATGGGATTCGGCTTCTGATGCTTTTTAACCTTGTTGATGCCAGAGACCACAACGTAGTCATCAGCCACCTTCAAAACGCTACCGCGATTGCCTTTATCCTTGCCGGCGATCACGATCACATCATCATCTTTTCTAATCTTGCGCATGATTTTTCCTTGTCCTTCCCTTACAGCACTTCAGGTGCCAGAGAAACGATCTTCATGAACTTCTCGTTACGCAATTCACGCGTAACCGGCCCGAAGATACGAGTGCCGATCGGCTCCAGTTTGTTATTCAGCAGCACTGCCGCATTGCCATCAAACTTGATCAGCGAGCCATCCGCGCGACGCACACCTTTTGCCGTGCGAACAACCACTGCACTGTAGACTTCACCTTTTTTGACACGCGAGCGAGGCGCAGCGTCCTTAACGCTAACCTTGATCACATCACCGACGCTGGCGTAACGACGCTTTGAGCCACCCAACACCTTGATGCACATAACAGAGCGTGCGCCGGTATTGTCAGCCACATTCAAAACAGACTGCATTTGTATCATTTTTAATCTCCAACTTATTCCGCCTGCGGCGGCTAGTTTTGGAACCCGTTCGGGTTAGGCCGCCGCAAGCGACGGTGAAACGAAGCCGCGCATTGTAGTGATACTTGCACTATTGCGCAAGCATTATTTAAATTACACAGCTTCGGACTTATCAATCAGCCTTAGTCACGCGCCACGTCTTGGTCTTGGACATCGGACGCATCTCTTCGATAGTTACCACGTCACCCTGATTGCACTCATTGTTTTCATCATGGGCATGGTACTTCTTGGAGACGCGAACGACCTTGCCCAGCACAGGGTGCTTGACCTTGCGCTCAACCAGGACCGTAACGGTCTTGTCCATTTTATTGCTGACTACGGTGCCGGTCAGCGCACGTTTCAGATTTGCTGCACTCATTGCTGCACACCTTTTTCTGTCAATACGGTTTTTACACGCGCGATGTCACGGCGCACCTTTTTCAACTGGCTGGTATTGCTCAGTTGCTGTGTTGCCAACTGCATGCGCAGGCCAAATTGCGCCTTGCTCAAGGACAGCAGCTCTTCATGCAACTCAGCTACGGACTTGTTCTTCAGTTCACTCGCACTCATGATCACGCTCCTACCTGTCTGACAACGAAAGTCGTTTCAAGCGGCAATTTTGCAGATGCCAGCTTGAACGCTTCACGCGCCAATGTTTCTGCAACACCGTCCATCTCGTACAGCATCTTGCCCGGCTGGATCTCGGCCACGTAGTACTCCGGATTACCCTTACCGTTACCCATACGGACTTCGGCAGGCTTCTTGGAGATCGGCTTGTCCGGGAAGACACGGATCCAGATACGACCACCACGTTTGATGTGACGTGTCATCGCGCGACGAGCTGCTTCGATCTGACGTGCAGTCAAGCGACCACGACCGACAGCCTTGAGGCCGAACTCACCAAAACTCACTTTGTTGCCGCGTGTAGCAACGCCGGTGTTACGGCCCTTCTGCTCCTTGCGGTACTTTCTTCTAGCTGGCTGTAGCATGTTTAGCTCCCGACTTTCTTACTTTCTTTTCTGGCTCGGCAACAGCGGGGGCAGCAACTTCCTGCTGACCAGCTTGGTCACCCTTGTATACCCACACCTTGACGCCAATGATGCCGTAGGTGGTTTTCGCTTCGGCAAAGCCGTAGTCGATGTCGGCGCGCAGTGTGTGCAACGGCACGCGACCTTCGCGGTACCACTCGGTACGGGCAATTTCGATGCCGTTCAGACGACCACCGCTCATGATCTTGATGCCCTGGGCACCCAGACGCATGGCATTTTGCATCGCACGCTTCATGGCACGACGGAACATGATGCGCTTCTCGAGTTGCTGAGTGATGGACTCCGCGATCAGCTGCGCATCAACTTCCGGCTTGCGAACTTCCTCGATGTTCAAACCAACATCGGGCAAGCCCATGCGGGTACGCAGTTCGACGCGCAGTTTCTCGATATCCTCGCCCTTTTTGCCGATCACCACACCAGGACGTGCTGTGTAGATGGTGATTTTGGCGTTCTTGGCCGGACGCTCGATGACGATCTTGGAAACACCGGCACCAGCCAGTTTCTTCTTCAGATAGTCACGAACTTCGATGTCTTTATGCAACAGTTCGGCAAAGCTCTTGCTGTTGGAATACCACTTGGACGACCAGTTTTTAGTAACGCTCAGGCGGAAACCGATCGGATGAATTTTCTGACCCATGCTTAGCTCCCGACAGTGATCGTAATGTGGCAAGTCTGCTTCTCGATGCTTGTCCCACGGCCTTTGGCGCGAGGAATCATGCGCTTGAGGGAAGCACCTTTGTCCACGTAGATTGTAGAAACCTTCAGTTCATCGATGTCAGCACCGTCATTGTGCTCGGCGTTGGCGATCGCGGAATCAAGCGCCTTCTTGATGATGGCGCCACCCTTCTTCGGGCTGAATGTCAAAATGTTCAAGGCTTGCGCGACAGGCAGACCACGAATCTGGTCAGCGACCAGACGCGCCTTCTGCGCCGACAAACGTACACCCCGGATGACTGCTGTTGTACTCATCATCTCTCCTTATTTCTTCGCTTTTTTATCAGCGACGTGGCCCTTGAAGGTGCGCGTCAGTGAGAACTCGCCCAGCTTGTGACCGACCATGTTCTCGGAGATGTAGACCGGAACATGCGCTTTGCCGTTGTGGACGGCGATTGTGAGACCGACGAACTCTGGCAACACCGTGGAGCGGCGAGACCAAGTCTTGACCGGGCGCTTGTCATTGGTTGCGCGAACCGTTTCGACCTTCTTAACCAGGTGCAGATCGACGAAAGGACCTTTTTTGATTGAACGTGCCATTCTGATTTACCCCTTAAGCCTTGAAGCGACGACGCACGATCATATTCGTAGTGCGCTTGTTGCTGCGTGTACGGTAGCCCTTGGCCGGAGTGCCCCATGGGCTGACCGGATGACGACCTGCAGCAGTCTTACCCTCACCACCACCGTGCGGGTGATCGACCGGGTTCATCACCACACCACGCACGGTCGGACGGATGCCGCGCCAGCGATTGGCACCAGCTTTGCCGATGGAGCGCAGGCTGTGCTCAGAGTTACCCACTTCGCCCAGCGTAGCTTTGCAATCGATGTGCACCTTGCGGATTTCACCGGAACGCAGACGCAGTTGTGCGTAGCTGCCTTCGCGAGCCAGCAGTTGCACAGAGGCACCTGCCGAACGAGCCAATTGTGCACCCTTGCCAGGCAGCATCTCAATCGCGTGAATGGTGGAACCCACCGGAATGTTGCGCAGCGGCAAGGCATTGCCCGGCTTGATCGGTGCTTCTGATCCACTGATCAGTTCCGCACCGGCAGAGATACCTTTGGGAGCGATGATGTAACGACGCTCACCATCCGCGTACAGCAGCAGTGCCAAGTGCGCAGTGCGGTTCGGGTCGTATTCCAGACGCTCAACCTTTGCCGGGATGCCGTCCTTGTTACGCTTGAAGTCAACCACACGGTAATGCTTCTTGTGACCACCACCCATGTGACGGGTTGTGATGTGGCCGTTGTTGTTACGGCCCGCTGTACGTGTTTTCTTTTCCAGCAAGGATGCGACGGGCTTGCCCTTATGCAGTTCCTTGTTGACAACGCGGACGACGGAACGTGTACCTGGCGATGTTGGTTTGAGTTTAATCAGTGCCATGTTTTACCCCTGCTCACTTGCGGCAAAGTTGATCTCTTGACCGGCAGCCAGACACACATATGCCTTTTTCCAGTCCTTGCGGCTACCCATGTAACGGCCAAAGCGCTTTTGCTTGCCCTTTACATTGCTGATCTGCACGCTATCAACCGTGACATTGAACAACTTCTCAACTGCAGCCTTGACTTCAGGCTTGGTCGCGTCGGAAGCAACACGGAAAATCACTTGCTCGTTCTTCTCAGCAACAAACGTAGCCTTTTCCGAGATCTGCGGCGCCAGCAGAATGTGCATCAAGCGCGCTTCGATGTTCTTGGTCGTCATGCCAGCATCTCCTCAATTTTGGCAATCGCACCCTTGGTCATCAGTACGTTCGGGAAACGAATCAGGCTGACCGGGTCTGCCTGATGCGCCTCAACCACCAGTACGTTGGGCAGGTTGCGAGAAGCCAGATACATGTTTTCGTCGATGCTGTCAGTGATGATCATGACGCGAGCATCTTTCAGCCCCATGTCGTTGATCTTCGATGCCAGCAGCTTGGTCTTGGGTGCATCGACAGACAACCCCTCCAGCACGCTCAGACGCCCATCGCTGACCAGCTTCGAGAAAATCGAAGCCAGACCTGCGCGATACATCTTGCGATTGATCTTTTGTGTGTAGTTCTGATCAGGCTGATTCGGGAAAATCTTGCCGCCTCCACGCCACAACGGACTGGATGCACGACCAGCACGGGCACGGCCCGTACCTTTTTGCGCGAATGGCTTGTGCGTGGTCTTGTTGATTTCGCTGCGGCCCTTTTGCTTGCTGTTGGCAGAACGTGCGTTAGCCTGATATGCCACCACCAGCTGATGAACCAGCGCTTCGTTGTACTCGCGGCCAAACAGGTCGTCAGAAGCAGTCATGCTTGCGCCGGCCTTGCCGTTTTCATTGATAACTTTAAGTTCCATTATGCCCCCGCCTTCACTGCCGGACGTACGATCACATCGCCGCCGGGCGCGCCCGGTACAGCACCGCGAACCAGGATCAACTGGCGCTCAGCATCAATACGAACGATCTGGAGATTTTGAACAGTGCGCTGCACATCACCCAAGTGACCAGTCATGCGCTTGCCCGGGAAAACGCGGCCCGGATCTTGCGCCATACCGATAGAACCCGGCACATTGTGCGACTTGGAGTTACCGTGCGTTGCACGACCCGACTTGAAGTGATAGCGCTTGATGGTACCGGCATAGCCCTTACCGATAGTCACTCCGGTCACGTCGACCTTCTGTCCAACCTGGAACAGATCAACGCCCACGCTGCCGCCAACCGTCAGATTGGCCAGCTGCTCCGGAGATGCTGTAAATTCTTTGAGTACGCTACCCGCCTCAACGCCCGCCTTGGCAAAATGCCCGGCAGCCGCCTTGGTCACACGGCTGGCACGGCGCGTACCGAACGCAACCTGCACTGCACTGTAACCATCGATGGGAGCAGTTTTGATCTGGGTGACACGATTATTGGACACGTCCAGCACAGTCACCGGCAGCGACGAACCGTCGTCGGTGAATATGCGGGTCATGCCAATCTTGCGACCGACAAGTCCTAAGCTCATTTTCTTTCCTTTTATTAAGGGGCTGACTTCAATTGGTCAGCCGATTCAACTACAAATACTTCTACTGCGAATTCTTCAATTACTGCAACTTGATCTCAACATCCACACCAGCCGGCAGATCCAGCTTCATCAGCGCATCCACTGTCTTGTCAGTAGGATCGATGATGTCCATCAGGCGCAGATGGGTACGAATCTCGAATTGATCGCGCGAAGTCTTATTCACGTGCGGGGAACGCAGCACGTCGAAGCGCTCGATCTTGGTCGGCAAAGGAACCGGACCTTTTACAACAGCGCCAGTGCGCTTAGCTGTATCCACGATCTGCAGAGCAGATTGG
>JAQUAD010000105.1 GCA_028687425.1 Sideroxydans sp. | reverse complement strand
AGAGTATCTGCATTAGAAAATATAAGCTTAATCTCGTCTTCAGAAAATATATGCGGAATATAATCGTCACGAACCTTCGGAATCGGCGGGATGAAAGCATTAACACCATATCCCTTAAGATGTGCCAGAAAGATTCTCACAACAATCACCACGTTGGCTATGGAACTGCTCTTTCCCTTAAGGGTGCTGAGCCAACCAGCCAACTGCTCTTCTGTCAGATTTTTGTCTTTACAGTCAATGGAACAGAGGTATTCATCTAATAATTTGAGCGTGTGGTAATCGTGGTCAAAAGCACTTTTGCTTTTTGATGCTTTTCTCAGCGCTAAAAAAACTGCAATCTCATCGTGTAGTATACTCTTGAACTGGATCATGGCTGTTCACCTGCATTGAGAAATGCTTTAAACGAGCCCACCGGTTCAGGTACTTCTATTGCACACTCACGAAGTTTTTCTATGTTAAGCTTCGCATAATGCTTTATTGAATCAGGATCAGAATGCCCCAATAAGCTTCTTAAAGCTTCATAAGGCACGTTATCATTAACCATTGAACTGGCCAATGATGATCGAAATGTATGGGGACCGTGCTTTTTTCCTGACGTACAAATACCAGCCAAACCAAAATACTTCGATGTTGCAAAACGTATGACAGAAGTGGTTATTCTGTGATGTGGCGCTTTATGTCGCAGAAACACTGTTTCACTTTCTGCTCTGGGCCGTATATTACTAATGTAATCAGTCAGTGCTGTTCTGATTTCCGGCAACATATGGAGATGTAACATTTCTCCATTTTTTTGTTGAATGAATTGGATCTTTTCATGTTCGAAGTCCAGTTCATTAAGGGACAGTTTTGCAATATCACCGGATCTCATACCAAGTCTTGTTGCCAGGAGCAGCATTGCATAATCCCTTTTTCCTATGTCGCTTGTGCGATTAATGGCTGCTTCGAATCTTAGGATCTCTTCTTCACTGTATGTCGTCGGCAAATTAATAGGCCTCTTGTGGCGTGGTACAAGTGTGGAAAAGTCTGAAATAGTAACTTCTTTGATACTTAAAAACTTCAGGAAAGCCTTGGCCACGGCTAAAACATCTTGATTTTTGATCGCCAGACATGCTCTGGTTATGAAAGGAGCGTTCAATGATTTAATATCCGAACATCCGCATGCAATGCATTTTCCTAAGAAACTGCGAATGGATCGTTTCTTTGATTCAATAGTTATATCTTTGTTGCCAGCTTCAGCGCATGACGCAGCATACATGACCAACATACTCTCGAAATCACTGGGCAATAAATTGATTTCATGTTTCCGATAAAGCCAATATTTCATGCTGGAATAAAAGTCATTCAGCCTTCGAATTGCTGTCCTTATAGCCTTTTGCCGTGCAATTCCAAGCTTATTCTCGACAAGGTAGACTCCATACCAACGCATGCCAATCTCAGGAGTATAAGCATCAATAAAGTGCTCGATCATAAATAGCTCAATTTTTTTAAGAGTTCGGCGATAATTGATTAAGGTCAACGGAGCATAAGACTTAGCCTCAAGGTCGAGTAGCAATTCATTTAGCAACTCACTAAACGACAGTTTTTTGATTTCTTCCGGGTTCATAAAAATACCTCCTTGAAATGCTTGATATTCGCATTCTATAAGGAGATAGGTATTATCCGAGAAGTTCTCTTATAAAGGCACTATTTATGATGCTTTCCAATATTCTTCTTGGATAATGATAATTCTTGGATAATGAGCCTTATTCGAGAAGTCAGATAAGGCTCATGCCAGGCGCAAGTTCGTTGATGCCATCAAAGTGGCTGGCGATAACGCACAACCCGGAGTTGCCCATCAGGCTGTCGATATAATCAAACAACTGTATTACATCGAAAAGGAGGCCAGAGATAAAGGCTATCAACCTGAACAGATTTATCAACTCAGACAAAGCGCCTCCAAGCCAGTGCTTGAAGACTTCAAAAAGAAGCTTTTTGTCTGGCAATCCGCGCTGCCGCCAAAATCTTTATCTGGAAAAGCAGTGAGTTATACGATCAAAGAATGGTCGGCGCTGGAAAAGTATCTTGCAGATGGTCGTATTCAAATCGACAACAATCTTATGGAGAACTCTATCCGGCCTATTGCCGTGGGCAGAAAAAACTGGTTGTTCAACGACACCCCTGAAGGTGCCGCAGCTTCAACAATCATCTACAGCATTATAGAAACCGCAAAAGCCAATGGTCTTGAGCCATATTGGTATCTGAGAGTGCTTCTTGAAAAGCTTCCAGCGCTTAAATCTGAAGAGGATTTCTCGCCGTACATCCCGCAAAACATCGACAGATCAATGATTCAGGCGATGAAAGATAAATACCGCTAAGGCAGTTTATTGAGCGCTTACACATAAACCTCACTGGTGATTATGTCTGGAGCCTGAACAGGAATGTTTCTCAAGGAAATTTTAGACCACTAAGAATTCCTTAGCGTGCGTAAATTTCCGTTTGGTGTTGTGACCCCTTATTAGGCGGCAAGCGGCAAAGCAGAAAGCGTGACAGTTGGGAGGGCCGGGGAGGGGCCCGACTGGCGCGGTTTTTGCGCCGCGTTCACCCTGCGGTTCTCAGCCCCTTCGCCGGAGCTTGCGGGCGGTGGGCGAAGGCAACCAGCCATCCAATTCTTAAGAGGTGCCGCGACAAAACTCGCCTGGCGAGATTGGAGTGACACCACCGCTTTTTAGTTCATCAGTGCCGTAAGAGATTGAACGATAGAATCAGCATAGCCTTTCAACGTTTGATAGGCTGATTCGCTAACGTGCTTGCCGCGCTGAGCATTTAATTCATTTATAAAAGAATTGATATTGTTTAAAGACTTTGAATATTCACCGGCCTGGTAGTGTTTTGCATAGTTATCTAGTTTTACCTGAAGGCTGTTTAAAATCCCTTTATTAGATATAAGCAGGTTTAGTTGTGTATTTACAGCATTCAGAGAGCTGGCAATGCCGATTTTTTTTTGCACCTTAAAAGCTAGACTTTCCATAAGCTCCTTATCAACGCCACCAGCAACAATATCAGCACCAGCATGTATTGCGCAAGAATATAACCCACTAGAATAAGCTAATCCTGCAAATTCACTTGGAAAAGGCTCATTGTTTGGCCCTTTGACAAACCCGCCATATTGTCTTTCCATTTCAGAGTTCCAAGAAAAGGTCTTATCTCCATAAATTTGCCCGCTAAAACTTACTGTATTTTGTTTTGTAACAGGGTCGCTCTCAGCACCTAATCGCGTCTCTATAGCGTTTTCCGCACCAATTTGAGCTTCTATTTCCAAATCAAAAAAGCCATATTGACAGGCATAATAGGTATCACCGATCTTCCAAAACTCGATTAAACCAGGAGCAAAATCATTCCAAGTTTGTGGTTTTGCAGCCTTAATCCAACCAGCTAAACCAGGTTGCCTCATAGTATTTTGATTTAAAAA
>JAQUAD010000104.1 GCA_028687425.1 Sideroxydans sp. | reverse complement strand
CTGAGGCCCGCTAAGTTGCGTATCGCTCAACGATTGGCAGCGGATGCAGTCGGCCAGGTGCTGGCCGGGCGTAATCTGACCGGCGTGCTGGAACTGCTGTTCAGAACGCACCCCAACATCACGCCGCAGCAACGCGCAGTCGCTCAAGACCTGAGCTATGGCACGCTGCGCTTCTACGGCCGTATCGAATCAGTGCTGGAACAGTTGCTGGAAAAACCGCTGACCCATGAAGGCGTGCAGCATTTGCTGCTGGTGGCGCTCTACCAGTTGCTTTACGATAAAGCTAGTGCTCACACCGTCGTTAATCAGGCGGTCGAGGCGGCTGCCAGCTTCAGACAGCGCTGGGCCAAGGGCTTGGTCAACGCCGTGCTGCGCAACTACTTGCGCCGTGCTGAAACGCTGGCAAAAACCGATGTGCAGAATGAAGTAGCCACATACTCCTATCCGCAATGGTGGATAGACAAACTCAAACTGCAATATCCGCAAGCGTGGCAATCCATCCTCGAGGCGGGCAATATACATCCGCCGATGTCATTGCGTATCAATCTTAAAAAGACCACGCCGCAGGATTACAGCGCGGCTTTGAACCAATTGCAGATTGCACATGAACTGCTCGGTCGCCAAGCCGTCATCCTGAGCAAGCCGGTACCTGTCGATCAGTTGCCCGGATTCCAGGAGGGTGTGGTTTCGGTGCAGGACTACGGTGCGCAGTTCGCCGCGGAATTGTTGGATGTTTATGCCGACATGCGTGTGCTCGATGCCTGTTGCGCGCCCGGTGGCAAGACCAGTCACATACTGGAACTGGCGGATGTGGAGATGCTGGCACTCGACCATGATGCAGAGCGTTTGCAGCGCGTGCAGAGCAATCTGGACCGTGTGCAGTTGCGTGCAAGGCTGCAGGCCGGCGATGCTGCTGATCCGGCAAGCTGGTGGGATGGCGTAGCGTTCGACCGTATTCTGGCCGATGTGCCCTGCACGGCATCGGGCATCGTGCGGCGCCATGTGGACATCAAATGGCTGCGGCGCGAGGAGGATGTGCAGGCATTCGCCGCACAGCAGGCGGCGATTTTGCGCAGTTTGTGGCAGCTATTGGCAAAGGGTGGTAAATTGCTCTACGCGACGTGTTCGATTTTTCATGAGGAAAATCAAGGTCAAATCGATCAATTTCTGGAGCAAACTCAGGATGCCACCCAGCTGGTGCTGACGCATCCTCAAGATGGACAGCTTATACCCTGTGCACAACATGACGGCTTTTTTTACGCGCTATTACAAAAAGACTAATTTAACTGTCATCTTTTTGTCTTTGTTCCTTTTGGTGACGACCGCTTCGGCCTCCGACAGTCACCTGACCATCACACACGCAGAACTGGTTGCCAGTGGCGAGCAATATCTGCTGAATGCCGACCTCGAACTGAACCTGAACGAGCAGGTGCAAGATGCCCTCAACAAGGGGGTGCAGCTCAACTTCCTAGTCGAATTCCAGCTGACAACCCCGCGCAAGTACTGGTTCGACAAGGAAATCATTACCGTCAGCAACAACGTTTCGCTCAGTTATCACGCACTTTCCCGTCAGTATCTGATCAATCGCAACAAGCATCAGGAATCCTACGCCACGCTGGCGGAAGCCATTGCCGAATTCGTGCGCATGCGCGAGTGGGCCATGTTTGACAAGCGTCTGCTGGAGCCGGATGGAACCTATTACGCGGGTTTACGGGTGCGGCTGGACCAGACCAAACTGCCCAAGCCGATTCAGGTGGAGGCGCTCGGCTCCGAATCATGGAACATGATATCCCAGCGGTATCGCTGGGAACCTGCCTTAGTGCCATAGTCCGGATATGAAATACATCATCTTCATCTGTGCGGCTCTGGGTGTACTGCTGCTGTATCTGCTGTCGCGAGCCAGCGGCAATACCACAGCCGGCGGCGCTGATTACACCCTGTTGCTGGCGCTGAATATCCTGATTGCCGTGCTGTTGATCGTGTTGATCGGCATCCAGCTCTGGAAGCTCTATCAGCAGATGCGCCGCGGTGTCATGGGCAGCCGCCTCAGCCTGCGTCTGCTCGGTGCCTTCGCCCTGATGGCCATCATCCCCGGCATGCTGGTCTACGCAGTTTCGGTCAATTTCCTGACGCGTTCGATCGAGTCCTGGTTCAACGTCAAGGTCGAGGCGGCGCTCGACAGCGGTTTGCGTCTGGGGCAGAGCACGCTGGACATCATGCTCGACGATCTGGAGGAAAAGAGCCAGAACATTGTGCTCGGACTGGCCTACCAGCCGGGTAGCACGCATTTTGCGTTGTTGAATGACTTGCGTGAAAAGAGCGGAGTGCAGGACGCCGTGTTGTTGACCATGCAGGGACGCATTCTGGCGTTCTCCAGCGACGATCCTTCCACATTTCTGCCGGAGATGCCTAGCCTGGCCCAGCTCCGGCAGGCGCGCAACCATGTTTACGGTACGATAGAGCCGATCCCGGACAAGGGCCTCTATCTGCGCGTGCTGGCGCCGGTGGCCATGCAGGACATGGCGGGCGAAACCCGTATTTTACAGCTGTTGCAGCCGGTACCGCGGGTGCTATCCCTGGCGGCGGAATCGGTACAGGAGGTTTATCAGGACTATCAAGAGCTTTCCTTCAGCCGCGAATCGCTGAAGCAGGTGTTCTCGCTGACGCTGACGCTGGTGCTGATGCTGGCCATGCTCTCGGCCGTGGCTATCGCGCTGGTGTTGAGCCGTCGCCTGTCGGCCCCGCTGGGGGTGTTGGCAGAAGGTACGCGTGCGATCGCGCGCGGCGATTACAGCACCATGCTGCCGGCGCACGGCAAGGATGAGTTAGGCATCCTTGTGCAATCCTTCAACAGCATGACGCGCCAGTTGGGCGAGGCGACGCTGGCGGCGGAACGTAACCGCAACCGGGTGGAAGCGGCGCGCGGATATCTTGAGACCATATTGGCGCACTTGTCCTCGGGTGTGCTGGCGCTGGATGAGCAGGCTCAGCTGCGGACCTATAATCTCGCCGCCCACAGCATTCTCGGCGTGAATCTGGCCGAGTTGGTGAATCAGCCGCTTAGTCGGCTGGCAGAACAGCAGCTGGCACTGGAGCCGTTAGTGACGACAGTGCTGCAGCATTTTCATCAGGATCAGGCCGAATTGCAGACCGAATTGAAGGCACAGCTGGAGATTTCCGGCGCGAATGGCAAGCAGATCATCCTGCTGCGCGGTACCAAATTGCCGAACGGCACGGACGGCTATGTCGTCGTGTTCGACGACATAACAACCATGGTGCAGGCGCAGCGCGATGCGGCATGGGGTGAAGTGGCAAGACGGCTGGCGCATGAGATCAAGAATCCGCTGACACCGATTCAGCTTTCGGCCGAACGCCTGGAACGTAAGCTCGCCAGCAAGCTGAATGAAGAAGATGCCGGTTTGCTGTCACGCGCCACGAAAACCATTGTCAT
>JAQUAD010000103.1 GCA_028687425.1 Sideroxydans sp. | reverse complement strand
CTCGAGCTTGTGGCCGCCGAGCGTCGGCAGGAAGTGCTCGACGCCCTTGTACTCGGCGCGGTCGCCCAGGATCTGCTCGGCCAGGCTCTTGGCCTCGTAGCTCGGCTGCGGATGCGGCACCGGCGGGGTCGAGTCCTTGCGTGCCTGCATGAACACCTCGGCGCCCTCGATCGTGCCCGCGAGCGCTTCGATGTGCTTGAGTTCGGCGCCAAGCTCTTGCAGCTTGACGGCCTCGGCCGCGTCGGTGGCGAGCTTCACGCCGCCGTCGCCGTCCATGATGCCCTCGGCCAGCCGGGTGATCTCTTCCGAGATGCGCTTACCCTCGGCCTTGAGCGCTGCCAGTGACTTTCCCATGACGTGCTCCTTTCGGCTCTGCTATGTCGTGACGCAGTACCGGCCTTGTCGTCTGCCGCGTGCCGTGTGGCGGGCGGTCAGGCTCCGAGGGTGGCGCGTGCGTGCTCTACGATGGCTAGGATACCAGCGGCGTCCTCATCGCTCAAACGGGCCTCCGGCTGCTTCGGCTCGAAGATGTCGCCCGCCGCCTCGGCCACCGCCGCCTTGCGCTCGGCCGACAGCGCCCCGTCCGGCGATACCGGCACGCTCGCCAGCACCTCGGTCAGCGCCTCGGCCTTCGCCTCAAGCGCATCGCGGGCGTCGCGTATGGCGCGGGCCTCGTCGGTGCTCATGCGCTCGCCAGTGTCCTTGACGGTCACGACGGCCTCGGGGTTGGCCGCGAAGTGCATGGTGAGCAGCGAGCCCTCCGATAGCGCGACCTCGGTCAGATGCCGCACGTCGTTCTCGTCGATCTCCTTGCCGATGGCCTTGAAGCCGATGGACAGCTCCGAGACATACGCCGCGTCCTGCCCGTCCACCTCGAACTTCATGCCGCTGTACGCCTCGCGTCCGCGCTGCGTCTCGAGGTTGACGTGGGCGGTGATGTACAGGCCACGGTCGTCCTCGGCTGCGGTGAAGATGCCGATGGGCTCGGTCGGGTCGTGGAACCACAGCAGCGGGAAGCGGCCGTTGTTCTGCTCGATCGTGCGAGTGAACGCGCCGGGCTCGACCACATCGCCCCAGGCGTCCTCGTTGCCGAACACCGACAGATAGCCCTCGAAGCGGCCGACCTTAGCGCCGTCGGCCTTCTCCTCGATGGCGAAGCTGCCCGCCTTGACCTCGAAGGGACGTGTGAGCGTGTCGGTCCATTTCTTGACGCGCATCGCTGCGCCTCCTTCCTACGTCGCTTCGTACACCAGAGAGCACCGACAGTTTACATCCTCGCCAGCGTCCCCGAAGCCGCCGGGGTACTCGGCCCCTACGCCGAAGTCGCTGTCGAGCGGCTGCCAGCCTGCGGCCTGTGCCGCCAGGTGCAGCGGCCTCGCGTCGTTACCCGCCGTCTCCCACGCCTTGCGGACGCTCAAGCCGAGTTCAGCAGCGGTGTTCCGTGCGCCGATCAGCCCGCCCTCGTTCATCGCCATGAGGCTTTCGGTGCGGGCGATGGTGATGGCGCGGTTGGCGGTGAACTCCGGGCCGAAGCCCTGCTCCATGATCGCATCGGCCACCTGCTGCGGACTGAATCCCGCCGCGATGCCTTGCGCGACCAGCTCGGCTATGCGGTCCTTCGTCGTGTCGGTCACGTGCCCTGCGAGCTTGGCGACCCGCTGCACCGCCGCCTCAACCGCGTCGGGGTCGGTGATGCCGAAGCTGCGTGTCACGGCCTTGCCAGGCGCGACCATAGCGCGGGCCTCGTCGTAGCCGGTGGCCACGGCATCGAGCAGCGCGACGGCGAACTCGTCCACCCACCGCTTCGGGTCGATCGCCTCGGTAGCCGCACGCGCCACCGCCTGCGGGCTGTCCTGCCCGGCGATCGCTTCCTTGACGGCCTCGGCCTCGGCTGCGAACACCTTACGCGCACGCCGCGCGAAGTCCGGCTCCATAGCCGCCGCCTTGCTCTCGAAGCGCACGTAGCGGTCCAGGTTGCTCTTGACCTCGAGCGGGCCGGATGCCTTCTCCCCGCCGGGCTGTGCCGCAAGCCTGCCGTACACGAGCGCCTGCGTGTTGATGTTCCCCCACGGCTTCGGCTCGTAGCCCGCTATCTCCCGCGCCTCGTTCAGCTCGAGGAACGGCAGGGCGGCGACCGCGATCTCCACCTTCCGCTTGCGGTCGTCGGACAGCGCCTCTATGCCGGCGTAGTCGAACGCCACGTCCCCGGGGCCGACGCCGTAGGCATCGCCGAGCGCGAGCGCGACGGAATCAGCCACGTCCTTCCACAGCGGGATGATGCCGTTGTCATACGCGATGCGTGCCTTGTCGCGGTAGGCGCTCGCGTTCAGCCCCTCGCCCTTGCCGACCGAGGCGAGCACCTGGAGCAGCTCGGCGGGGATGCCGAAGGCGCGGGCCACAGCCACCTCCATGCGGTCCACCAGCGGGCCGAAGTCCAGCTCACCGAGCTTCATGCCGATCTCGTCCACCGTCACCTTGCCAGCGAGCACGCTGAAGGTGCCGCCACGGTGCGCCCCGCCCATGCGCTCGTTGATCTCGTCCTGCACGCTCTTGGCCGTGGCGGCGTCAAGCGCCGGGTGGTCTATGCCGATGAGGCCGCTACTGACGCCCATGTTCTGGAGGATGCTGTCGAGCCACAAAGACGCCGTGACGTGCGTGCGGACCTCCCGGCGCACCTGCTCGATAGGGCACAACGAGTAGAACTCGTCGTCAGGCTCGGGGCTCGCGTATGCCTGCCGGACGATAGCGTAGCGGCTCTCGTCGGCCCGCACGGCGAAGCCGTTGGTCACCAGCTCCCAGCCCGCGATGTACTCGGTAGGCGACAGCACCGGCCGGACGTGGCGCGAGGACCGCGCCCACAGAGCGCCGATCTCTCCGCTATCGTCCTTCGCCCCGACGATGTACGCGCCGCGCGGGTCGGTCAGAAGCAGCATGCAGAAGCGTTGCCAGAAGCGCGTCTGCGAGTGGAACGGGGTAGGCCGCGCGAACACGAGCGACAGCGGGTGCGTGTGGTCGGGCTCGCCATCGCGCATGACAACCAGCGGCGCCTCGGCGAAGTTCCGCGCCGTCCAGGTGAGCGCAGCCGCCACGACCGATGACAGCCGTGCCGCGCCGTCCATCGCGCGGTCTATCTGCGCGGTCGGGATCGTGGGCGTGGTGACGTTGCCCAGGACGATCTCCGCGCCAGGCACCGGGGCTGCCTTGACCTCTCGGCCGGTAAGCGCTTTGAGCGCGTCTGCCATGCGGCCCACGGCTACCTCCTCACACGGCGTAGGCGTACTGCGGCGGCTCGGGCGCGAGCGTCATCAGCACGGCATCGGCGCGGTCGGGCGACCTGCCTAGCCTCTTGCGCGTCACGTCCTTCGGCTCCACCGTAAGCTGCCCCCGGCTCGTCATCTTACCGGCCTGCGGTCCCGCGAGGTCGGCGGCCAGCATGTCGTCGGCGTCCAGGTCGCACTCCCGGA
>JAQUAD010000102.1 GCA_028687425.1 Sideroxydans sp. | reverse complement strand
ACGAACAGACAGATATCCGTATCGCCGGCGAAGCTCATGAAGGTTGCAGCACCGCCGTATTCGACGTTCTCGATGAATTCGCTCTTGTCGAACTCGAACAGATCGACGGTCATCTGGCAGGCGATGAATTTCACATCGGCTTCCAGACACAGGTCGCGCAATTCTTCCAGCGAAGCAACGCCGTGCTTGGCCAGCTTCTGCTTCATCATCATGGTCGCCATGGTTTCCATGCCGGGCAGCGCCTGCACCATCACCGGCATCGGGACAGGCATCGGCATGGCCGGATTCGCCAACGGGCTGATCTTCACATCGGACAGATCCTTGCGCAGCAATTGCAAGCCGTAGAAAGTGAAGAACACTTGCACGTCGTAACCCAATGCTGCAGCGGTTGATGCCAGGATGAACGGCGGATAAGCCATGTCCAGCGTACCTTTGGTGGCGATGATCGCCATTTTCTTTGCCATGATGCGTACCCCCTGAGTGTGAGTTGGAGAAGAGCCTTAGCTCTTCTTCATGTAGAAGACGAATTCGCCGCCGACTTCTTCCTGAGCGAGCAGCGCATTACCAGTCTGCTCGGCAAAAGCAGCCATGTCCTTGACGGAGCCAGTGTCGGTCGAAATGACCTTGAGCACCTGGCCGGAAGTCATGCCAGCCAATGCTTTCTTGGTCTTGACGATGGGCAATGGGCAAGACAGGCCGCGTGCATTCAGTTCCTGATCGAAATTCATGTTTCTCTCCTACTCGTTGATTACAAAAAAGTGCGTCGCCGCACAAAACCTGACTTGCATTATAGGGATAATGCCGTATACGACGTCCATAACCACCACGGGGTAATTTGATAGCCCGTTGGTGTTATCCCCTGCTACGCCGGAACGACCAGCGTCGGCACCTCGATTGCACCGATGATCTTCTGCATGACGCTGGTATTGCCATGGATGAAGGGAATCAGATGGTAACGTTGTCGACCGATGACGATCAGATCCGCAGCTGTTTCGCGCGCGACTGATACGGTCTGCTCGGCCGGTGCCCCCTCGCGCACCCAACCTTGCACATTGTCACTCAAGGTATTCGCCGCGGAGACATAAGCTGCATTCAGACTTTCTATCCTGGACATCGCCGCTGCGCTATCCGCGATGCTGATGATCGTCAGCGGCAGTCCGCACACTTGTGCGATGCCAGCTGACAGCTGACTGATCTCCCGCGCCAGCGGTGTGTCGCCGACCGAGGCCAGCACACCTTTTTGCCAGAACTCCGCATTGCGCGGCACCGTCAGCACGCTGCAATGCGCATCCCGGATCACCTTGCTGACCATCTCGCCGACCAGCTTGTTCGACAGAAAACCCGGTTTACCGCGACGCCGTATCACGATCAGATCCGTATTCGTGGACGTCGCCTCCTCCACGATCTCGCGGTAGGTCTCTGCACCATGCCGCACCTTGATCTCGATCTCGACACCCGCTGCCGCGGCCTTGGCGCGCAACGACTCGACCTTTGCCGCAGCCTCCTGGTCTTCGCGCTGCAAGCGCTCGGGAGCTTGCACCACATATTCCGGATTGCTCTCGACCGGCAACACTGCACGCAAGGGCACACCGCAGCGCTTGGCCATCGCAAACGCGATGCGCTCCGCGCCGACGTCGAATTCAGTATGTTCCGTTGCCAGCAGGATGCGTTCGAATGGATAGTCGCTCATACCTTCTCCTTCAATGTCCCGAGTGCAACATGCCGGAAGCCGCCAGCACCTGCACCAGCAAGGCGATGATACAGATGATCACGAATACGAAATCACGCCGCTTGGCATAGATCGGCATCACGGACAGCAGACACAACAGCGTAGCGCCCGACAACCAGGCGATACCGAACAGCCCGGCAAAATCGCCTTCACCCAAGCGGCTCAGCCACGCCCAGCCGGTCGGACTGCCGGTCTGCTTCAGATACTCGTCCACCGGCAACGTCCATACATTGGGCAACTGATCCAGCGCCACATGTGCCGGTAACCAGCCCATGACATACGCCAAAAAAGAAACGATCAGAATCGCCAGCCCCGAACGACCACCCCAGTTGAGCATCGTAGCGTAACGCTGCTGTTCGACGGAAATGTGTGAATTGTCTTTCATAGCCATATCCCCAAGCCCTTGAGCAGCGCACGTACCCCGGCGAACAGCAACAGGGTAATGACCATCTTGCGCACTACCGATGCCTTCAACACATGCAGCAGACGCGCACCGATGGTGGCCCCCAGCATCATACCGATGATGGACGGCACCGCGATGATCGCCAACACTGCGCCCTTGTTCAGATAGATCCATGCGGCCGAAGAATCGACCAGCGTCAGAATGAAACTCGAGGTGCCTGCTGAGACTTTCAGCGGCGCCCCCATCAACAGGTTCAGCACCGGCACGTTGGCCCAGCCTGCCCCCATGCCGAACATGCCCGCCAGGAAACCGATGCCCAGGAACAGCGTCAGGCCCAGCGGCGTGCGGTGCACATGCCAGTTGATCTTCTGGTTGCGTGCCGCATCGTGGAAGATGCCATTCATGGACAGGATGGTGGACAAGCGATCCGGTGCAGGCACTTCGGGGAATTCGGATTTCTTGGCCAACGACATCAGGATCACGATACCGAGGATGGTCAGGCCCAGGGATATCTGCACGATATTGGCGGGGATCGCCAGCCCCACCATCGCACCGACGATGGAACTGGCCGAGGCCAGCACCGCCAGCGGCAAGGCCAGACGCAGATTCGCCAGACCACCGCGCAACAGCGAAGGCCCTGCCGCCAGCGCGGAAGCCAGCGCCACCAGCAGACCGGCGCCGCGCACAAAATCCAGATGGAACGGGAAGAAGCCACCGACGATGGGCACGAACAGTACGCCGCCGCCCACACCCGAAGGCACGGCCACGATACCGAGGAAGAAACAGGTCACGAACAAGGCCAGCGGCCACACCCACCAGGCCACCGTATCCTGCCCCACCGACTCGACCGCACCTGCCGTCAACGCGAAACAGGTCAGGGCGACGAAACTCAGCACCGCAAAATCGAACTTGCTGATCGATCTGAAAAGGTTAGTCATGATCAACCTATCGTCTGGTAATAAAGGTTCTGCGGGTGGTTAGCCTGGGCGAAGAAGAACCAGCGCTCGGCCAGCAGACCGATGTATTGCAGGAAAAACGCCAGTCCCAGCAATGCCGGGTGATACAAGCCGATCGCCAGCAGCACCAGCGGCACAATGAACGCCAGCAACAGGAAGGTCGGCTTGATGGCACGCAGGAAACCCGCACTCTTGCCATGGAAGAACTCGCGCGTATTGAACGTGCCGCCCATTGCCCCCATGGAACGCTGCGTGATCTTGGGATGCTTCACACCGATCGCAGTCTGTATGGTCGAAGTCGGCTTCAGACGCGCGTTGCGTACCAGCGATGCTACTCGGCCGATCAAGGCCAGCACGGTGATGATGATGGCCCACCCTGCGAAAAAG
>JAQUAD010000059.1 GCA_028687425.1 Sideroxydans sp. | reverse complement strand
CACATCCACAGCAGCCGTGTGGCCGATGCCATCGTGATCGCCCCGGCTACGGCAGACTTCATCGGCAAGCTGGCGCTCGGCCTGGCCGACGACCTGCTATCCACGCTGTGCATGGCACGCGACTGCCCGCTGCTGGTTGCCCCAGCCATGAACAAACAGATGTGGTCGAATCCGGCCACCCAGCGCAACGTACAACGACTGGCAGCGGACGGCGTGACGCTGCTCGGCCCGGTCAGCGGCGTGCAAGCCTGCGGCGAGGAAGGTATGGGACGCATGCTGGAAGCGGAGTCACTGGCGCAGGATATCCTGAGTGCGCTGGCTGTTGAACATTCAGACGAGTTGCAAGGCGTGCGCATGCTGCTCACTGCCGGACCGACCTACGAAGCCATCGATGCGGTGCGCGGCATCACCAATCGCAGCAGCGGCAAGATGGGCTATGCCATCGCGCAGGCTGCGCTGGAGATGGGCGCAGATGTCACGCTGGTGTCCGGCCCGGTCTCGCTCACCCCGCCCGCCGGTGCGCAGGTGGTGAACGTCACTTCGGCGGCAGAGATGTTCGCCGCGGTGCAACAGGCGGTTGCGCAGTGCGACATGTTCATCGGGGTCGCTGCCGTGGCGGATTACCGCGTGGCGCAGCCCAGCGAACAGAAGATCAAGAAGAGCGATGCCAGCCTGCAACTGGAACTGGTGCCGAATCCTGACATCCTCGGCTGGGTTGCCGCTCAACCGGATGCGCCGTTCTGCGTGGGTTTTGCCGCGGAGAGCGAGAAGTTGCGCGAACACGCGACCGCCAAGCGCAAGAAGAAGAACATCCCGCTACTGGCCGCCAATCTGGCACAGGATGCAATTGGTGCCACGGACAATGAACTTATTCTGTTCGACGATGCAGGTGAACATGTGTTGCCGCGTACCGACAAACTCGCACTGGCGCGCGCCCTGTTGCGCCATGCCACCATGCTTTACAAGAAAGGGAGCAATTCATGAAGAAAGTGGACGTCAAGATTCTCGACCATCGCCTGCACGACCATCCGCCGCTGTATGCCACGCCAGGTTCCGCCGGCATCGACCTGCGCGCCTGCATAGACAGCGCGATCACCATCCGTCCCGGTCAATGCGAATTGATCCCCAGCGGCGTTGCGCTGCACCTGAACGATCCGCACTATGCAGCGATGATCCTGCCCCGCTCCGGTCTCGGCCACAAGCACGGCATCGTGCTCGGCAATCTGGTCGGCCTGATCGATTCGGACTATCAGGGACAGATATTCATCTCGGTATGGAATCGCGGTTCACACCCCTTCGAGCTGATGCCGATGGAACGCATCGCACAGATGGTCATCGTGCCGGTGGCGCAGGTGCAGTTCAACATCGTGGAAGAGTTTCCGATCAGCCATCGCGGTGCAGGCGGATTCGGCAGTACCGGCAAACACTGACATCTCCGACTTCCCCAATAAAAAAGCCCGCAGTGCGGGCTTTTTTATTGCCTCATCCGGCTTGATTACGGATGCAGCTTCACCTTCAGCTCGGTACGGTTACCACTACGCACGGAAACCTTCTCGCTGCTCTTGGCATATCCATCCAGTTCGAAGCGCAGCTGGTAGATGCCTGCGGGCATTTCTGCATCCAGCGGCGTCAGGCCGTAATAGACATCGTCAACATATACCTTGACGTTATCCGGTACAGAGGTCAGTGCCAATGTTCCGGTCGCGGCAACCTGCTTCGCAATCGCTACAGGTGCCACTACCGGCACCGGCGTATCCGCGTAAACCGTTACACCCGGCACCGCCTTGGCGACCCCGGCCACGCCGAACAATTCCGGGCGCGTCGCCATCAATACCGACAGGATGGATTCGCTGGTCTTGTGGCTAACCGTTTTCAGCCCATTCTTCAGGAAGTCCGCGATATCGCCCTTGCTGTTGCCCATGACACCGGCATAACGCTCCTTCTTCTCGGCAACCACACCGGACCAGATGACGCGCCCGCTGGCGGTCTCGGTCAGGGTCGATTCGATCGCGATATTCAAGTAATCACGTTCCTTGATGTCTACAGTCAGCACTTTGACCACACCGCCCAACTGGAACTGCGCCTTGTCATCCTCGACGAATTGCAGTCCGTCATCGCTCAAGCGCTTCTTGATACTGGCACCAACCACCTTCGCCACTTCGCTGTCCAGCATGATCTCCTTGCCTGACATGCCCAACACGCGGGTGGTCGCCGTACCGATCCGGTGCGGATCGGACACATCGCGCGTATCTTCATATGCAGCCAGCCTTACCAGCACCGGGTATTTTTGCTGGCGGGCGTTAGGCGAAGCCGTTTCGTCCATGCGCATGTAAATCGCGTTGCCGGGCTCCTGGACACCTGCACATCCTGAAAGCATTGCAAGCAGCAAGACATTGACATACAGCCACTGTGATTTAGACATTGATCGTTCCTTAGTACAGTACTACCGATATTCCAGAATTTGGATTGTTGAAATTAATGATGCGCGATGACAGCTTCGATCTCGGAGAAAGTGCGTGCCAGCTCGAAACTCTGCACCTGCGCGCCGAGTTGACGGGCGATCTGGGTGATGGAGAACAGGCCGCATATCGACTGCGTACCATCCGGCGCAGTTGAAGCCACCAGTGAATGCTGGCGATCAGCCGCTTTCAACGTCAGGACGATGTCGCCAACCTTGGCTTTCCTGACATCCTCGATATTCAACACTTCCATCTCGCGCTGCGTGGTCATGATGTCGCGCACCATGATGTCGGCATGCGTGCCGCCCATGTTCTGCAGGAAACGCATCGGCTTTTCGCCCAGTATGTCGGTGGCGGTGATCAGGCCGGCGATCTGTTCATTGTCATCCAGCACCAGCAACATCCGCACACCGTACTTGATCATCTTGGCATTGGCCTTGTCCATCGAGGTCTTGGCGCGCACGCTGACCACCGAGACCCTGGTCAGATCGGCATGACATCCGTCGCCGGATTGCTGAGCTTGACGTGCTCAGGCAGGGACTGCGTCGGGCGTACAAAGGAGGAGCCTGTCTTCAATGGTGCAGATGCCAATGCGTTGTACTGGGTGATCATGATCCCTCCTGAATGAAAGTTATGACTGCTATTTTTGAGTCGCCAGATGCTCCTGGCCGCGCAACGCCGGCAGATACCTCACCAGTTCGTTGAGCGCCAAACGATACACATCGCGCTTGAAATCGATCACCGTATCCAGCTCTATCCAGTATTCGGTCCAGCGCCACGCATCGAACTCCGGATGGCCGGATGCGCGCAAAGACACGTCGCAATCGCGCCCCGTCAGACGCAACAGAAACCAGATCTGCTTCTGCCCCTTGTAATGCGAGCGTGACTTGCCCCAACTTTGCGGCACATCGTAACGCATCCAATCCCGGGTACGGCCCAATATCTTCACATGACAGGCTTGCAAGCCCACTTCCTCATGCAACTCGCGATACATCGCCTGTTCCGGCGTCTCGCCGTGTTGGATGCCCCCTTGCGGGAACTGCCATGCATCTTGCCTGATGCGTTTGCCCCAGAATACCTGATTCTTTGCGTTGGTCAGAATGATGCCGACGTTCGGGCGATAACCTTCTCGGTCTATCATGATTCGCCCCATACATTTTTCGATGGCCGGATTGTTCCACATTTCAGCCCTACAGGAAAGACGAGACTGCCTGCTTGCAGTAGAATCGCGCCCTTCTAATTACGCCTCACGAGTCAATAACATGCGTGTTTCAAAATTCTTCATCTCCACCCTCAAGGAAGCGCCTGCCGAGGCCGAACTCCCCAGCCACCGCCTGATGCTGCGCGCAGGCTACATCCGCAAGCTTGCCAGCGGACTCTATACCTGGATGCCGCTGGGTCTGCGCGTGCTGCGCAAAGTCGAGAGCGTCGTGCGCGAAGAGATGAACAACAGTGGCGCAATCGAACTGCTGATGCCGGCCGTGCAGCCCGCCGAACTTTGGCAGGAGACAGGGCGCTGGGATGTGTTCGGCCCGCAGATGCTGAAGATCAAGGATAGACACGAGCACCAGTTCTGTTTCGGCCCCACGCATGAGGAAGTCATCACCGACATCGCACGCCGCGAAGTGAAGAGCTATCGCCAGCTGCCGCTGAATTTCTATCAGATCCAGACCAAATTCCGCGACGAGGTACGTCCTCGTTTCGGCGTGATGCGTGCACGCGAATTCATGATGAAGGACGCCTACTCTTTCCACAGCAGTTTCGAGAGTCTGGAGCAGACCTATCAGGTGATGTACGAGACCTACTCGCGCATCTTCACGCGACTAGGCCTGCAGTTCCGTGCAGTCGCAGCGGACACCGGCGCCATCGGCGGCAGCGGCTCGCACGAATTCCACGTGCTGGCCGATTCCGGAGAAGACGGCCTCGCCTTCTGCCCCGATTCAGACTACGCCGCCAACGTGGAGTTGGCCGAAGCGCTGGCACCTGCGACCGCGCGCGCCGCAGCCTGTGAAACCATGCGCGAAGTGGACACGCCCAAGCAGACCACCTGTGAAGATGTGGCTGCGCTACTGGGCATCACACTGCAACGCACAGTGAAATTACTAGCCGTCGTGGCGGAAGAGAAACTGGTCATCCTGCTGCTGCGCGGCGACCACAGCCTGAACGAGATCAAGGTCAACAAACTGCCCGGTCTGGCCGAGTTCCGCTTCGCGCGCGAAGACGAGATCCGCGCCTTCTTCAACTGCCCGCCCGGTTTTCTCGGCCCGGTCGGCATAGACCGCAGCCAGGTGCGTGTGATCGCGGATCGTGCGGTCGCGGTGATGAGCGACTTCGTGGCGGGCAGCAACAAACCCAAGTTCCACACCGCAGGTATCAACTGGGGACGCGACCTGCCCGAGCCCGATCTGGTCGCCGACATCCGCAACGTGGTCGCGGGCGATCCTTCACCGGACGGCAAGGGTACGCTGGAATTGTGTCGCGGCATCGAAGTGGGCCACATCTTCCAGCTGCGAACAAAATATTCCGAAGCGCTGCAAGCCACCTATCTGGATGAGAACGGCAAGGCCCAGATCATGGAGATGGGCTGCTACGGCATCGGCGTGTCACGCATCGTGGCCGCTGCCATCGAACAGAACTTCGATGCACGCGGCATTGCGCTGCCCACCGGCATGGCACCATTCCAGGTCGCCATCGCGCCCATCGGTTACAAGAAGAGCGATGCGGTGAAAGCCGCCGCCGACCAGCTCTACGCCAACCTGCAGGCTGCCGGTATCGAAGTGTTGCTGGACGACCGCGACGAGCGTCCCGGTGTGATGTTCGCCGATCTGGAACTGATTGGCATCCCGCACCGCATCGTGCTCGGCGACCGCAGCCTGAAAGAGAACAACGTCGAATATCAGGGACGCAAGGACGAAGCTGCACAGCTCGTTGCCTTGCAAGATGTGCTCAAGCTCGTACAATCAAAACTATGAGACTGAAAATCCTCAGCAAATCCGCCTGCTTACTGTCGCTCGCGACGGCGGGTTTGTGTCTGTCGCTCACGGCTCAGGCCGGTGCGCAGAAGCAGGAGAAACTTTCCGCCAGTGTGCGTGCGATGCTGCAGCGTGCCGTGTCCGACCAGGCAGCACCCAAGCTGGCGTTCGCCTCCCAGCAGGAAGCACAGGCCTGGCTGGACGAAATGTCGCGCCGCCTGGAAAAGCGCATGCCAGATGCGAACTTCCGTTTCGATTTCCTGAGTACGGTGCATTACGAAGCAACCCGCGCCGGACTGGACCCGCACATGGTGCTGGGACTGATCGAGGTGGAAAGCGGCTTCAAGAAATATGCAGTTTCGAAAGCCGGAGCACGCGGCTATATGCAGGTGATGCCGTTCTGGACCAAGGCCATCGGCACCGGCGACCAGAACCTGTTCCACCTGCGCACCAACCTGCGTTACGGTTGCACCATCCTGCGTCACTATGTGGATATCGAGAGAGGCAATCTGTACCGCGCGCTGGGGCGCTACAACGGCAGCCTGGGCAAATCGAAATATCCCAATCTGGTCAAATCAGCTTGGCAGAAGCACTGGAAATCGCCTTTCAGCACCCCGCGCCAGAACGGCTGATCACTGCTTGCTCTTGATGTAGGACTCGACGCTGCTGCGCGTCAACATGCCTTCCTGGTAACTGACCAGTTCCCCCTTGGGATCGAACAGATAGGAAGTGGGCAACACGTTCACCTCGCCCACCTGTGCGGCCTGATCATAATCGCTGACCGCGACCGGATAGCTGATGGAGAAACGCATCACGAACTCGCGCACCGATTTCTCGGTGGAATCCAGCGCCACACCGATCACCACCAGATCCTTGCGCTTGTGCGACTCGTGCAGATCGACCAGATCGGGGATCTCTTCCAGGCAGGGCGGGCACCAGGTCGCCCAGAAGTTCACCAGCACCCACTTGCCCTTGTAATCAGACAGACGCTGCACTTTGCCTGTCAGATCAGCAAAGGCAAAGGGCTGCGCCATCGCCGGCCATGCCAGGCAAAGCGACAGCGCTGCAGCGAGCAGTCGGGCCTGCATCAATGGCCCGCCTTTTCCTTGTCACCCACTGCCGAGTGACCGCCTTCAGAGCTATGCGCCCAGTACAAAGCCAACGCCACCAGCGCGATGCTGCCGCCGAGATAGAGCAGATCGATGGGGGATGCAATAACCATCGTCATCGCTTCCTTGAACAGCGTCACGATCAGGATCATCAGAATGACCTTGGCCAGTTTGGATTTCAGATCATCCAGATTATTGATCACCAGTATCTTGCTGGCTGAGCGGCTGCCCTGCGCCTGATCGATATCACTGATGAACAGCTCGTACAGGCCCAGCGAAAAGATCAGCATGACCGTCGCCAGCAGGTAGCCGTCCACCACTTCGACGACATGCGCGATCGTGGTGTCATGCAACAGCTTGCGTGCTTCGACCGTCAGCGAGGAATCCGCGTAATGCAGCGCATGCTGGAACAGATATATGACATCGACGGTCGCCATATAGAAGATCGCGATGCCCGCCAGCAGACTGCCGATGACCGCCGTGAGCACGACAAAGCGGCTGTTCCACAGTACGCCTTCGAAAAGTGTTTCCAGTAATTTCATTGCTTTACTCCAGAGTTATTCAAGTGGGAATCCAAAACGGCGCGCATTAGAACCGAAACGAATCTGCACGGCAACTGCTCAGATGCGGGTCGCCCATAAATCGCGCAAGGTCTGCTGCTCGGGCTTGTGCATGCGTTGCTCCAGCGCCGTGAACCAGGCCACGATATGCGGATCGGCCGATTGCTTGGGCAAGATCGCGGTATCCAGCAGGAACAAACGAATCAGCTCGGAAGCCGACACATATTCCGGTGCGCGCACCATGCCCCAGCCCTGATCGGAGAGCTTGCTCACCACCTTGGCATCGCTCAGTTTCTGCAGGATGCGCTCGACTTCTTCATAACCGATACGCAGCTGGCGCGCCAGACCGTGCAACACCTGCACCTCGCCCGTTTTCAGCCCTTCGTCCATGAATTTGAGCATATGCAGCGCGAAGTACAGTTGCGTCGCCTGATCTTTCTTGATGCCATGCTCACTGCGCCAGTGCGGGATCGCTGCACAGATGATGGCCCCGAACAACACCATCAGCCAGGACAGGTAGATCCACAACAGGAAGATCGGCAGGCTGGCGAATGCACCATACACCAGCTTGTAAGTCGGAAAGTGCGTGATGTAGTAGGCGAATGCCAGATTCATGGACTCGAAGGCAACAGCGGCGATCACACCACCGATCAGCGCATGGCGGATGGGTACATAGCGATTGGGCACGACACTGAACAATAGCGTGAAGGCTGCCGCGGTCAGGATCACCGGGAACAGTTTAAGTACCGCGATCCCGCCTAGCGGCACATGTTGCACGTAACCGGCAGACAAGCTGGTCAGCCAGGAAGTCATGGACAAACTGGCGCCGACCAGCAAGGGGGCCAGCGTGATGACGGCCCAGTAAACCAGAATACGCTGCAGCAACTTGCGCTGTCTGGACACCCGGTAGATACGATGGAAGGCGTTATCGATCGTCATCATCATCATCATCGCGGCGATGCCGAGAAAAGTGATGCCCATCGCCGTCAATCTGGAAGCGGATTGCGCGAATTGCTCCACATAGCGCGAGATCATCTTGCCGCCGGTCTCGGGCAGCATGTTGGACAACACATAAGATTTGATCTCGTTCGACATGTCCGAAAAGACGGGAAAGGCGGCGAACACCGTCAGCATGATGGTGATCAAGGGCACCAGCGACAGCAGCGTCGTAAAAGTCAGGCTGGCGGCCATCTCCACGCAACGGTCATCGCGCAGACGCAAGGCGACAAAACGCAGGAAACGCAGTGCGTCCAGTACATCCTGTTTTAAACGTTCCATATTCATGCTCGACTCAATACAATGGGCGCATGATAACCGACAAAACCACGATACAAGACCATGGCCGCACGGCACGCCAGTTACTGCGTGCGCACCGCTACGGCGCGCTGGGCACGCTATCCAAAAAATTCGACGGCCACCCCTTCACTTCCATCACGCCCTATATGGTCGAGCACGATGGCAGCCTGCTGATCCTGATCAGCGGACTGGCGGAACACACCAAGAACATCCTCAACGATTCGCGCGTCAGCCTGATCACCCACAATCAGGACGATCCGCACATCCAGACACAGGGGCGTGCCACCGTGGTCGGCCATGCCGTGTACCAGCAGGACAGGGCAGGCTGCGGCAAGCGCTATCTGCGCTACTTCCCGGAAGCGCAGACCTATTTCGACATGGCGGATTTCAACTTCTACCGCATCACGCCGCTGGCGATCCGCTTCATCGGCGGTTTCGGCGACATACACTGGGTCAAGACCGAGAAATATCTGCTGGCGCGCTATGCACTGATGGATGAGGAAGATGCCTTGCTGGCGGAATTGAACGCCCGGACGGCGGGCACGAACAGACTATGGCTGGGCGTGGACTGCGATGGCTATGACTTGAAGATCGACGGCAAGACCGAGCGCCACACATTCAAGGAAATCGTTCTGTCTGCCGCCGAAGCCAGAGCCGCACTGGCCGCTGGTGCAGCCTAGCCGCGCACACCCTTCAGTTCCAGTGGCAGCGGTTCACTGGCAGGCAGCTTCTCCGGGCCCAGCAAAGGAAGCTCTCCCTCCTTGCTTTCCTCTCGTGCCTTGGGATTCGCCTCAGGACGATTCTCGATGTAGTGCAACGCCTTGCTCACACTCACCTTTTCCGGTTTTTTCTGGACGACCTTCTCTGCGAGCGGCACTGCACTTGCTGTGGCAGCAGCAAAAACCATCATCAACCCGAGCATCAGGAGCTGGCGACGGCTTTGCTTGCCTGCCTCAGTCATTTACTCAGACCTGGGGATGCGCACGCTCGGTACCGGCGTGCAATTTGTTCAGCGCATTCAGGTAGGCCTTGGCCGACGCTGTCACGATGTCGGTATCCGCCCCCTGCCCGTTCACCACCCGCCCGCCTTTGGACAGACGCACGGTGACTTCACCCTGTGCATCGGTACCGCTGGTGATGTTGTTCACCGAGTACAGCAGCAGTTCGGTCTCGCTTTTGACGATCTGCTCGATTGCCTTGAAGATCGCATCCACCGGCCCGCCGCCCTGTGCATCGGCATGCGTTTCCTTGCCGCCTACGTTCAGCACCACACGCGCCACCGGCAGCGCCCCGGTCTCGGAATGGGCGCCCATCGCCACCAGACGGAAATGCTCGCTCACTTGCGCGGCTTCTTCGTCGCTCCCCAGTGCCTGCAAGTCTTCGTCGAAGATCTCGTGCTTCTTGTCGGCCAGATCCTTGAAGCGGGCGAAGGCGGCATTCACCGCTTCTTCCCCTTCCAGCACGATACCCAGTTCCTGCAGGCGTGCACGGAACGCGGCGCGGCCGGAGTGCTTGCCCATCACCATTTTGTTCGCGCTCCAGCCCACATCTTCGGCACGCATGATCTCGTAGGTCTCGCGATGCTTGAGCACGCCGTCCTGATGGATGCCGGATTCGTGCGCAAAGGCGTTCGCGCCGACGATGGCCTTGTTCGGGTGGATCGGGTAACCGGTGATGCTGGAAACCAGCTTGGAAGTCGGTACGATCTGCGTGGTATCGATACCCGTGTCGCAGGTGAACACGTCGCGGCGGGTCTTGATCGCCATCACCACTTCTTCCAGGGATGCATTACCGGCTCGTTCGCCCAGACCGTTGATGGTGCACTCCACCTGACGTGCGCCGTTCATCACCGCGGCCAATGAGTTGGCGGAAGCCATACCCAAGTCGTTATGGCAATGGGTAGACCAGATCACCTTGTCGCTGTTCGGCACGCGCGCGATCAGATCCTTGAAGCGCTCGCCCCACAGTGAAGGAATGCTGTAGCCCACGGTGTCCGGCACGTTCAGGGTCGTGGCGCCGGCCTTGATGACCGCATCGAAGATGCGCACCAGGAAGTCCATTTCCGAACGCACCGCGTCTTCGGCGGAGAACTCCACGTCGTCGGTATATTCCAGCGCCCACTTCACTGCCTGTACTGCACGTTCCACCACCTGGTCTTCGCTCATGCGCAGCTTGTGCTGCATGTGAATGGGGGAAGTGGCGATGAAAGTGTGAATACGCCCATGCTTGGCCGGCTTGATCGCCTCGCCCGCCGCACGCACATCCTTCTCGCTGGCGCGTGCCAGCGAGCACACGGTGGAACGTTCGATGATCCTGGCGATACTCTGGATCGCGTCGGCATCTCCCGGGCTGGCGGCGGCGAAACCCGCCTCGATCACGTCCACGCCCAGCTTGTCCAGCTGGCGTGCGATCCGCAACTTCTCTTCTTTGGTCATGGATGCGCCGGGGCTTTGCTCGCCGTCGCGCAAGGTGGTGTCGAATATGATTATCTTGTCAGTCATTTAATGTTGCTCCAGCGCAATCGTTCATCCACGGCGCATACCGACCGAGCCACCTGCTTCCGGCAGGGAAAGGTTCAGTACGCGCGAGGGCGATTGCGAGATTTGGCGTGAGAAGTGCGTGCACACGAATATAGCGGCTTTCAATAGGGGCCGCAACCAAGCCTAATTGAACTGCAGCCTCAATATCGCCCACTGTTGCGGCCACTGTTCCAGCGGCAGGCGCTTGTAGCCGCTCTTGCCGAACTGCTGCCAGCGACCGACCACGTAGCACAACAGCAGGTTGGCATGCGCGCCGACATCAGCATCCGCCGCCAGCCGCCCCTGGGTACTGGCGATGCGCAGCGATTGCTTGAGCGTGGTCTCGACGCGATCCAGAAACTGGTTGATGCGTATCTGCAGGCGTTCGTCTTCGTTCACCAGCGCATCACCGATCAGCACGCGCGTCATGCCGCGGTTCTTCTGCGCGAAACCCAGCAGCAAGGCCAGTATGCCTTCCACTTGACGCAGGCCGTCCTGCTCTTCAGTGGTGATCTTGTTGATCAGGCCGAACACCGTCTGTTCGATGAACTCGATCAGGCCTTCATACATCTGCGCCTTGCTGGCAAAGTGGCGGTACAGCGCCGCTTCGGACAGTTGCAGACGCGCCGCCAGCGCGGCCGTGGTGATCTTCTCGCCCTTGGGTTGCTCCAGCATCTCGGCGATGGTCTGCAGGATCTGTAGCTTGCGTTCACCCGTTTGTTTGGTCGCCATCATTCTTCCTCTCTATAACCTGTTCATCACGCGCGGCAATTCCAGCACGCCGTTTATTTTCACATCCACATAACGCGGGGTACGCGGTGCACGACTCACCCACACGGTGTGCATGCCCAGACGTTTGGCTGTGCGCAGATTCTCGGCACTGTCCTCCACCATCACGCACTGCGCGGCGTGCAACCCGTGCTTGCGCAACAGTCTGCGAAAGCCTGCCGTCTCCGGCTTGGGACGGTAGCGCGCCTGTTCGATGGCGAACACATCATCGAACAGATCGTCCACCTGCATCAGTTTCAGCACCGCCCGCGCATAGTGCGCAGGCGCATTGGAAAAGACCAGTTTGCGTCCCGGCAAACGCTTCAGCGCCCAGCGCAAACGCGGTTCGCGCAACACCATCTCGGGCAGTCTGGGAAACTGGTGGGTATGCCACAGGAAATGGTCCGGATCGGTGCCGTGGTGTTTCATCAGGCCGGTCAGGGTGGCACCGTAGCGCTGCCAGTAATCGATGCGCAGATCGTTTGCTTCCTTCACGCTCAACTTGAGGTGTTCCTGCAAGTAAGCCGTCATGCTGCGGTTGATGTGCGGAAAGATATGCGGCGTCGCGTTATGCAACGTGTTATCCAGATCGAAGACCCAAACGCGCTCGTTCACTTGCTCTTGATCAGTGTGCCAACGCCTTCGTCGGTCAGGATCTCCAGCAGCAGAGCATGCGCCACGCGTCCGTCGATGATGTGCACCGCCTTGACACCGCCGCGCGCAGCATCCAGCGCCGAGCCGATCTTGGGCAGCATGCCACCGGACAAGGTGCCGTCCGCCACCAGATCGTCGACCAGCTTGGGGGTGAGTCCGGTGAGCAGCTTGCCGTCCTTGTCCAGCACGCCCGGTGTATTGGTCATCAGTACCAGCTTCTCGGCACGCAGCACCTCGGCCAGCTTGCCCGCCACCAGATCGGCATTGATGTTCAGCGTCTCGCCGTCCGGTGCCACGCCGATGGGCGCGATCACCGGGATGAAGTCGCCGGAATCGAGGAAAGTGATGATGGCCGGATCGATCTTGCTGATCTCGCCGACCTGGCCGATGTCCAGCATCTTGCCCGGTTCTTCCTGGCTCTCCAGCATCATCTTGTCGGCGCGGATGAAAGCGCTGTCCTGTCCGGTCAGACCGACAGCCTTGCCGCCGTGCTTGTTGATGAGATTGACGATGTCCTTGTTGACCTTGCCCAGCACCATCTCGACCACGTCCATGGTCTCGTCGTCGGTGACGCGCATGCCCTGGATGAAAGTACCTTCCTTGCCGACACGCTTCAGCAGGTCGTTGATCTGCGGACCGCCACCGTGCACCACCACCGGGTTCATGCCGACCAGCTTGAGCAGTACCACATCGCGCGCGAACCCCTCCTGCAGCTGTGGATCGGTCATGGCGTTGCCGCCGTACTTGATGACGATGGTCTTGTCGAAGAAACGCTGGATATACGGCAGCGCTTCGGACAGGGTATGGGCTTTTTGCGCGGCGGTGGCGGCGGATAAAGGCATGTCGGCTCCTGGTTCAGGCATTTCGCCAAGCGGCGAAAGCTCAAAAAATTGCCGCGAATTCTACTCCAGACTGAATGAAAACGGGCGGCAAAGCGCCGCCCGTCCATATGTTGCCTTGCACCTTTTCCAGCCGCTGCCTTGCAGCAGCATCGCCAGAAACTATTGGTGATCCACCACAGCAGGATCGTTGTAGTGCTTATAACTGAGTTCGAGCTGCCGCACTTCAGCCTCGGTTTCTATCGTGCGCACTTTGCCACCGACTGCAAGCTCCAGTGTCACAGGCACATGATCGCCCACGTTGAGCGGCTGCTTGAGTCCGGTCAGCATCAGGTACAGACCGCGCTCGCCGAACAAGGTATTGCTGTGCCCCTCCAGTTGCAGGTCGCGCAATGTGCGTTGCTGCATCTTGCCGCCGCGTTTCATGACATGGCGTATCTCGCCGCCTGCCGCCAGTGGACTGCTGACGCTCAGCAGCTTGGCATCCTTGGTCACATACAGATTGAGTTGCACGGTGGCGGCAGTCTGTCCGGGCACGCTTTCACGCATCCACACCTTGTCCACGATCACATCCCTGGCTGCAAGGGCTTGCGGTGCAAGGAACAAAGTCAGGATAAAGAACAGAACTTTCTGCATGCCGCCCTCCGTTATCAATGCTGGTGCATATTCCCGTGCATGTTGCCCATGTCATGATTTCCGCCGGCCGGCATATCGTGCATGGGCTTGCTTGCGCTTGCATCCAGCGCTCTGGCCGGCGCATGGAATTTTACTCTCTTGGTCTTGCCGTCCTGATAGCGCAGGGTGAGTGTCAGCTCGATCTTCTTGCCTTCCTTGATCTGTTTCTTCAGCCCCATCAGCATCAGGTGGTAACCGGCCGCCCCCAGGTCGACCGCTTCACCGGCGGGCAGATTGATGGATTCGACCTGTCGCATCTTCATCATGCCGTCTTCATGCACCATGCTGTGCAGCTCGGCAGTCCGGGCACAAGCACAGCTGACCCCGACCAGCTCGGCCGCCTGCTTGCTGGTGATGACTGCCTGCACCATCGCGCTGTCCTGCCCCGGCGCGGTGGCGCGCGTCCATGCTTCCGACACTTTTACATCGGCCGCTTGCGCCGCGAACGACAGACCGAACAAGACTGCAAAAACAAACTTACGCATTTGATACTCCTTGTAAATGGGGCGCCGCATGGCAGCGGCGCACTATTCTAGCCCCGATTCCGCATCAGAATGCGAAATCCCCTTTCAGCCACAGATTGCGTCCCATCTCGTTCACACGCGTGGTCTGCGTGTAGCCCGCCACCATCGTGCCGGCACGGCTGATATGTTCGGCATAGGATTTGTTGAACAGGT
>JAQUAD010000101.1 GCA_028687425.1 Sideroxydans sp. | reverse complement strand
GCTGTACTACCTGCGTGATCGTTCCGGCAAGTCGGCACGTATCAAGGAAAAGCTCCCTGCTCGCAAGGCTGCTGTATAAGCAAGCTGTACGGCAAGGAAAACGGGAGCTTCGGCTCCCGTTTTTTTTGTCTGTGCCTTCCGGATACCTTGCCTGTGCAGGTAGTAAAGCAGATTTTTGCAGTTCAGATATGATGCGCGCATGAAATATCAGGCCATCATTTCAGCACCGTTCGGCAAGCTTGGCATCCGCTGCTCAGACACGGATCTGCTGGGTATCGAATTCCTGCCGCAGGGCGCAAAGCTCCAGGCCCCAAGCGGCGCAATGGCGAAAACCATCTGCGCAGAACTGGCGGCCTACCTCGCTGATCCGCAGCATGAAATCGACCTGCCTTTCGAGCTCGAAGGCACGCACCATCAGTGCAACGTGTGGCAAGCGATGCTGGCCATTCCCAGCGGGCAGACGCAAAGCTATGGCGAACTGGCGGCAACGATCGGCTCAAGCGCGCAGGCGGTCGGGCAGGCTTGCGGCAGCAATCCCATTCCACTCGTCATTCCTTGCCATCGTGTGGTGGGCAAGAAGGGGCTGGGTGGTTTCATGCATCGCGCGGATGACGATGCGCTGAACATCAAACGGTGGCTGCTAGCCCATGAGCGACGCTGAACTGCTGGATGAGTTTGGAGATGCGCTGTGGCTGGAAGACGGGTTATCGCGCAACACGCTGGAAAGCTATCGCCGCGATCTGAACAAATTCTCACGATGGCTGGCAGAGGAGCGCAGTTACGGACTGCTGGCGACGACTCATGCCGACATCCAGGGCTTTCTGGCCTTTCTCGTGAGCAAGCAAAAAGCCCGGGCGACTTCCACCTCACGCGCAATCTCCAGCTTGAAACGGCTGTACCGTTACCTGCTGCGTCAGAACCGGATAAGCACCGATCCGACCGTGCAGATCGCCACCCCGAAGTTGCCGCGCAGCCTGCCCAAGAGCCTGACTGAGGAGGATGTCGAACTGCTGCTGAACGCCCCCGATGTGGAAGCGCCATTGGGAATGCGCGACCGCACCATGCTGGAAGTGCTGTATGCCACGGGTCTGCGCGTATCCGAGCTGGTCAACCTTAGCGTGGCGCAACTCAGTCTGGACATGGGCGTGACGCGTGTGATGGGTAAAGGCAGCAAGGAGCGGCTCGTGCCGCTTGGCGAAGAAGCGCTGGACTGGGTCAGGCGTTATCTCGCCGAAGCGCGCCCAGCGTTGCTGGCCGGCAGGATGAGTGATGCGCTGTTCATCACGCAGCGCGGTGATGCAATGACACGCCAGATGTTCTGGTATCTCATCAAGAAACACGCCAGGCAGGGCGGGCTGCACAAACCCCTGTCGCCGCATACGCTGCGTCATGCGTTTGCCACGCACCTGCTCAACCACGGCGCGGATCTGCGCGTGGTGCAGATGCTGCTCGGCCACTCGGACATCTCGACGACGCAGATCTACACGCATGTGGCGCGCGAGCGTCTGAAACAGTTGCATGCCCAACATCATCCCCGCGGTTGAAGCCATGAGCCAGCACACCATACAGATGGACGACGGCCGTACGTTCTACGACATGTCAGGCATTGATAATCCCTGTCTGGGCTGCGCGGTCTGCTGCATGCACTATCGCGTCTCGTTCTATCAGGGAGAGATGGATAGCCAGCCGGGCGGCTACGTGCCGTCGGACATGGTGCTATCGCTGACGCCTTTCCGTGCCTGCATGAAGGGGACCGAACATGCTCCCGGGCGATGCATCGCGCTGGGGCAAGATGGCTTATGCACCATCTATGAGAACCGTCCCTCGGTTTGCCGGGAGTTCCCGGCGCTGATGCCGGACGGGACGCAGAATCCGGAATGCATCCGCCTGCAGACATTGTATGGAATACATCGGAAATAAGACTGGTGTGGTGGAGGTGATCGGGATCGAACCGACGACCTTCTGATTGCGAACCAGACGCTCTCCCAACTGAGCTACACCCCCACGGTGGAGAAATCCTAAAGGCAGAAACAGGTTTTGAAAAGTGGCCGAGGTCATTGCACGGGCATCCGTTTCCTTATTCCGCGAATTCCTGCAATAATCAGCGCACCGAGAGAGATAACAAAGAGAATAGATATGGCAATGACACAAGACGATCTGAAACGAGCAGTCGCCCAAGCAGCGATTGCCTATGTACCAAACGATTGCATCGTAGGCGTGGGCACAGGCTCCACGGCAAACTTCTTCATCGACGAGCTGGCCAAGATCAAGGACAAGATCCGCGGCGCGGTCGCCAGCTCCGAAGCATCAGCCAAGCGCCTGCAAGGCCACGGCATCGAAGTGCTGTCGCTCAATGACGCAGGCGAATTGCCGGTGTATGTGGACGGTGCGGACGAGATCAATGCACGCATGCATATGGTCAAAGGCGGCGGCGGCGCGCTGACGCGCGAGAAGATCGTCGCAGCAGCAAGCGCGAAATTCATCTGCGTATGCGATCAGAGCAAGCTGGTGGATGTATTGGGCAAGTTCCCGCTGCCGATCGAAGTCATTCCGATGGCACAAGCCAACATCTCGCGCGAAGTGGTGAAGCTGGGTGGACAGCCCAAACTGCGCGAAGGCTTCGTCACCGACAACGGCAACATCATCATCGATGTGCACGGATTGAGCATCACCAATGCGACCGAACTGGAAGCGCAATTGAACCATTTGCCCGGTGTGGTGACCAACGGCTTGTTCGCGTTGCGCCCGGCCGATGTGCTGCTGCTGGGGACGCCGGATGGCGTGCAGACCCTGACTGCCAAGTAACAAAAATTTAACGGGGCTCTGTTAGCTTACGTAATTTGCACAACCTTTAAGGAATGATCATGGTCGGCACCGAACACACCTCGAAACAATTCGACGCGGAACTGGAAGCCGTTCGCGCGCGCGTACTGCAAATGGGCGGACTGGTCGAGAACCAGATCAAGCTGGCGATCGAATCACTGGTCACCGGCGATGTTGCGCTGATGACGCAGGTGATCGAAGACGACCATCGCGTGAACCTGATGGAAGTCGAGATCGACGAAAGCTGCAACCATATCCTGGTGCGCCGCCAGCCGGCCGCGGGTGACCTGCGCATGGTGATGACCGTGATCAAGACCATCACCGACCTGGAGCGCATCGGCGACGAGGCGGAGAAGATCGCGCGCATGGCCAAACTGCTGTCGCAGAAAGAGCGTCTGCACCTGCCGCGCTACAACGAGATCAAGCATGCCGGCGAGATCGCGCTCGACATGCTGCGCAAATCGCTGGATGCCTTTGCCCGCCTCAACCTGACCGCCGCTGCAGAAGTCGTGCGTCAGGACGAGCAGGTCGATGAAGAATTCCGCGCCATCATGCGCTACCTCATCACCTTCATGATGGAAGACCCGCGCACCATCTCCACCTCGCTGGAGATCCTGTTCGTGGCCAAGGCCATCGAGCGCATCGGCGACCATGCCAAGAACATGTCCGAATACGTGGTCTATA
>JAQUAD010000100.1 GCA_028687425.1 Sideroxydans sp. | reverse complement strand
CCTGCGCCTGGCCAAGGAACGCCTGGACCTGGCGGTGGAAGGCTCCGGCCTCGCGCTGTGGGACTGGGACGTGGCGGCCGACCGGGTCTACCTGAACGAACGCTGGTCGGAGATGCTGGGTGCCGGACGCCAGGATGTGATCGTCACCAGCGAACAGATGATCGCCGGAGCTTACGAGGCCGACCGGGGGCGGGTGCGCGAACAGCTGGAGCGCGTATTGCGCGGTTCGGAGCCGGTGTTCTCGGTCGAGTTCCGCATGCAGCGCCCGGATGGGCGCGAGGTCTGGCTGCATGCCCATGGCAAGGTGGTGGAGCGCACCGGCGACGGACAGGCCGTGCGCATGAGCGGCACCCTCGCCGACATCACCGAGCGCAAGCAGGGGGAAGAGCAGCTGCGCATCGCCAAGGAAGCTGCCGAGGCGGCCAGCCGCGCCAAGGGTGATTTCCTGGCCAATATGAGCCACGAGATTCGCACGCCGATGAACGGCATCATCGGCATGACCGAGTTGGCACTGGATACCGAACTGACGCCGGAACAGCGCGAGTATCTGTCGCTGGTCAGGTCCTCCTCGTCGGCACTGCTCACCATCATCAACGACATCCTCGACTTCTCCAAGATCGAGTCCGGCAAGCTGACCGTCGAGCCGATCGAGTTCTCGCTGGAACAGATGTTGCGCGAGACCATGAAGCCACTGGCGGTGCGCGCGCATGAGAAGGCGCTGGAGCTGATGTCGCATGTGGCGCCCGATGTGCCCGACCGCGTGCAGGGCGATCCCGGACGTCTGCGCCAAGTCATCGTCAACCTGGTGGGCAATGCGATCAAGTTCACTGAGCAGGGGGAAGTGGAGGTGACGGTCGTCACCGAACCGGGCGCAGCGGCCGACCATACCCGCTTGCGTTTCACGGTGCGCGATACCGGCATCGGCATCCCGCAGGACAAGTTCGCCACCATCTTCGAATCCTTCTCGCAGGCGGATACTTCGACTACGCGCAAGTACGGCGGCACCGGTCTCGGACTCACCATCTCTTCCCAGCTGGTGCGCCTGATGGGCGGCGAGATCGTGTTGCAGAGCGAGGTCGGGCAGGGCAGCTCCTTCTCCTTCACGCTGCAATTGCCCATGGTGTCGGCCGATCCCCTGCGGAACTACCAGCAGACCGGGCATCTGGCCGGCATGCCGGTGCTGGTGGTGGATGACAACGCCACCAACCGCCGTCTGTTGCAGGAGATGCTGGCCAACTGGAAACTGCGTCCGGTGGTGGTGGCGGATGGTGCGGCGGCGCTGGCCGAGCTGGAGCGTGCCACAGCGGCCGGGCAGCCGTACGGGCTGGCCTTGCTCGACCTGCAGATGCCGGACATGGACGGCTTCCAGCTGGCCGAGCGCATCCGCGCGCTGAGCGGCGAAGCGGTCAAGGTCACCATGATGCTGACCTCGGAAGGACAGCGCGGCCATGCCGCGCGTTGCCGCGAGCTGGGCGTGGCCAGTTACCTGCTGAAACCGGTCTCGCCGTCGGAACTGCTGGACGCCATCATGACCGCGCTGGGCGAGGTGCAGTCGTCGCCGCAGCTGGTCACCCGGCATTCGCTGCGCGAGACGCGCCGCCGGCTCGACCTGCTGCTGGCGGAAGACAACCCGGTCAACCAGACCTTGGCCACGCGCCTGCTGGAGAAGATGGGGCATCGCGTGACCGTCGCCCACAACGGGGTGGTGGCATTGCAGCAATGGCAGGCCGCGCGTTTCGACGCCATCCTGATGGACGTGGACATGCCCGAGATGAACGGTTACGAGGCGACACGCCATATCCGCGAACAGGAACAGGTGCAGGGCGGACATATCCCCATCATCGCCATGACCGCGCACGCCATGCAGGGCGCGCGTGAGGAATGTCTGCGCCACGGCATGGATGGCTATCTCTCCAAACCGATCGACAACGAAGCGCTGTGGCATGAGCTGGACAAGCTCGCGCGCGTGGCGCCGTCGACCACGGCCGGGCCGGAGAACACTGCGGCAAACGCTGCACAGCCGGTGGCCGATTTCGCCCGCATGCGGCAGACGCTGGACGATAGTCGCGAACTGTATGAAGAGATCCTGCGGCTGTATCTCAGCGATGCGCCCAAACATCTGCGCGCGGCACAGGACGGGGTGGCGCGCGGCGAGGCCGAAGCGGTACGCCATGCGGCGCACGCCATCAAGGGCATGGTCGGCATCTTCGCCGCCGAGCCGTGCATGCAGGCCGCCGCCGCGCTGGAACACGGTGCCGCCGAGCCCGACCGGTCGAAACGGCTGGCGGCGCTGGAAGCCGCCATGCAGGAACTGGATGCCGCCCTGCGCGCCTATCAGTGGCAGGCCTGACACGGCGCGCGCCGGCGTGCCACGCAAATTGCCCTGACTTTCCCCCTCTATTCCAGCGATTGGCTTGACCAGCGCTCCCGATAATACGCATGAGCCCACAGGCCCTTTCCAGCCGGGCAAGCAACGTATCGGAGAACGCAACAGATGAACCCATTGATCGCAGCGCTGAAGGCATCGCTCACCGGCAACGGTGTACGCGGGCTCGCCGGTCCCATCCTCATCGTGATGATCCTGTCGATGATGGTGTTGCCGCTGCCGCCGTTCCTGCTCGACATGCTGTTCACCTTCAACATCGCCTTGTCCATCATGGTGTTGCTGGTGGCGATGAACACCACCAAGCCGCTCGATTTCGCCGTGTTCCCCACCGTGTTGCTGATCTCCACCTTGCTGCGCCTGTCGCTCAACGTGGCCTCTACCCGCGTGGTGCTGCTGGAAGGCCACACCGGCCCCGATGCTGCCGGCAAGGTGATCGAATCGTTCGGCCACTTCCTGGTCGGCGGCAACTACACCGTCGGTCTGGTGGTGTTCATCATCCTGGTGATCATCAACTTCGTGGTCATCACCAAGGGTGCCGGGCGTATCGCCGAAGTCGGCGCGCGCTTCACCCTGGATGCCATGCCCGGCAAGCAGATGGCCATCGATGCCGACCTCAATGCCGGCCTGATCGGCGAGGACGTGGCACGCAAGCGTCGCACCGAGATCGCGCAGGAAGCCGAGTTCTACGGCGCCATGGACGGTGCCTCCAAGTTCGTGCGCGGCGATGCCGTGGCCGGCATCATGATCATGCTCATCAACGTGATCGGCGGCCTGATCGTCGGCATGTTGCAACACAACCTCGATCTGGCGACCGCCACCAAGTACTACACCCTGCTCACCATCGGCGACGGCCTGGTAGCGCAGATCCCCGCACTGGTGATCTCCACCGCGGCCGGTATGGTGGTGAGCCGCGTCGCTTCCGAAGACAACATCGGCCAGCAACTGAGCAAACAACTGGTGGCCAATCCACAGGTCATCGTGCTCACCGCCGCCATCATCGGCATGCTGGGCATGATCCCCGGCATGCCGCACTTCGCTTTCCTGATGCTGGCCGGTGCCATGGGCTGGTTCGCTTTCTTCCTGATGCAGAAGGGCAAGCAGGCCGCGGTGCAGGAACAACAGATCGAGACGCAGGAAGTGGTCATCCCCGAAGCTGCGGAAGCAAGCTGGGAAGATGTGTCGCAGGTGGATGTGCTGGGAC
>JAQUAD010000099.1 GCA_028687425.1 Sideroxydans sp. | reverse complement strand
TGGGACAGTCGCCGACGCGCACCAGCGGTTGCAGCGCGACGCCGTGCTCGAAGCGCAGATGGTGTTCGCCGCCATCGCGGAATACTGTGACCTCGACCGCAGTGGATAAAGCATTGGTGACCGCCACACCAACACCGTGCAGACCGCCGGAGAACTGGTAGGCGCCGCCAGCTTCCTTGTCGAACTTGCCGCCCGCGTGCAGCACGGTGTATGCCACTTCGACCACCGACTTCTTCTCTTCCGGATGCAGGCCGACCGGGATGCCGCGGCCATCGTCCTGCACCGACACCGAGCCGTCGATGTGCGCGGTGACGAAGATGTTCTTCGCAAAACCGGCCAGCGCTTCGTCGCAGGCGTTATCGACTACTTCGGCAATGATGTGGTTGGGATTGTCCAGCGTGGTGTACATGCCGGGGCGCTGGCGCACGGGGTCCAGGCCGCGCAGCACCTTGAATGACGACTCATCGTAATTGACGCTCAACTGAGACTCCTGATCAGAACAACTTGTTGATTTATTGCATTTAGCTTTGTGCCGGCGGCGTTTCGCGCAGCACATCCTGCTCGCCATCCAGACGCGCGATGATAACCGCCCCGCAGGAATCGCTGTAGACATTCACTGCGGTGCGGCACATATCCAGCACGCGATCCACCGCCAGGATCAGTCCGATGGCCTCTATCGGCAGGCCGATGGCGGCGAGGATGATGGTGATGGCAACCAGGCTGGCGGAAGGGATGGCGGCCACGCCGATGGAGGTGACCAATGCCAGCAGCACGACGGTGAATTGCTGCACGAAGCCCAGCTCGATGCCGTAGGCCTGCGCGATGAACATCGCCGCCACGCATTCATACAGCGCGGTACCGTCCATGTTCACCGTCGCGCCCAATGGCAGCACGAAACTGCTGGTGCGGTTGGACACGCCCGCGTTCTTCTCCACACATTCCATGGTCAGCGGCAGGGTGGCAGCGGAGGAGCTGGTGGAGAAGGCGGTGAGCAAGGCGGGTGCCATGGCGCGGTAGTGGCGCAGCGGGTTCACCCGGCCCACGAAATACAGCAGGGCCGGCAGCACCAGCAGGAAATGCACGGCCAGCCCGGCCAGCACGCTGAAGAAGAACCAGGCCAGCGGCACGATGGCGGAGAAGCCGGTGCTCGCCACCACCTTCGCCACCAGACCGAACACGCCCAGCGGTGCGAACTTCATCACCCAATCGGTGATCTTCATCATCACCTGGAACAGGCCGTTCCAGAATTTGTATTGCGTCTCCGCGTAGGGTTCTTCTATCTTGGTCATGAAGAAGCCGAACAACAGGCTGAAGAAGATCAGCCCCAGCATCTGCCCATCGGCTGCGGCCGAGATGACATTGGTTGGCACCATGCGCAGGAAGATGCCGACCAGGTCGCTCGCGCCTTTACCTTCCACGCGTGCCACCACCTCGTCGCTCACCTGCGCCATGCCGAGCTGTTCCTTCGCCGGCTGGCCGTCGATGATGCCGGGCGCAGTCATGTTCACGATGGTCAGGCCGACCAGGATGGCGAACAGGCTGGTCGCCGCGTAGTAGCCCAGCGTCTTCAGGCCCAGCCGTCCGAATGCACCGCCGCCGCCGATGCCCGCGATGCCGACGATGATGGACGACACCACCAGCGGCACGATCAGCATCTTCAATGCATTCAGGAACAGCGTGCCGATGAAATCGAATGCCGCGTAATAGCGCAGGCCGAACAGCGTCGCGTCGGTCCCTGCCAGCGAACCGGCAATGGCGGCCAGCAATAGCGCGATGAGAATCTGCCAGTGCAGTTTGAGTTTGGTCATGGTTGAGGTTGATCGGGTCGCGCCGGCTGTCAGACCGGCGCTGTTGCGATGCGCAGGGGCTGCGCGACGGCTATGTTGCAGGGTTTCGAACAGTTATTGCTCTCGCGCACACTGTGCGATCGCGGCGTTGTCCTCCAGCTCCAGACAGTGCCTGAAATCCAGATCCTTGGCGCGCTGCTTGTTCGATTTGCTGCGCTTGGATTGCTTAGCCGGCTTCGTCATGGGGGGCTCCGCCTCAGGGGCTTCCTCAACCACCGGCTTTAGCTCTTCCACTTCCAGCTTCGGTGTCGAGCTCTGTCCAATGCCTTCTTCGCTGTCCGCCAATACGGTTGTGCCGGTCAGCATCATTGCAGCGGCAAGCAAAGCCATAAGATAAGTTTTCATGAACGACTCCTTGTGTCCGACTTCAAGCTATCGATGGGTCGGAGTATAGATTCTTTGCGAGGATCGGCAAAATCGTTATCCGTTGGACTTCCTGAAGTCCGCTATAAACCCCACCAACTCTTCCACTGCCGACAACGTCAACCCGTTATAGAGCGAGGCACGTATGCCACCTATGGAGCGGTGTCCACCAAGGCCTGAGAAGCCTGCTGCTTTGGACTCGCTCAGGAACCGTTGTTCAAGTTCCTTGCTGGGCAGGTTGAACGACACGTTCATCTGCGAACGGTCGGCGATGGCGGCGTGGCCGCGATAGAAATCGTCGCTCTCGTCCAGCGCGCGATAGAGCAGTTCGGCCTTGCTGGTGTTGAGTGCGGCCATATTCTCCAGTCCGCCTACTTCGTTCAGCAGCCAGCGCGTCACCAGCAGCACCACGTAGATGGAGAACACCGGCGGGGTGTTGTAGATGGAGTGTGCTTTGATGTGGCTGCGGTAATTCAGGAAGCCGGGCAGGTCGTCCGGTGCGTCTTTCAGTATCTCGTCGCGCACCACGACCACGGTCACCCCTGCGGGGCCGATGTTCTTCTGCGCATGCGCGTAGATCATGGCGTAGCGATCCGCAGCACAGGGGCGCGACAGGAAGTCGGACGACATGTCGCACACGCGCGGCACGTCATCGCGGCCGAGCACGCGCTGGAATTGCAAACCTTCCACGGTCTCGTTGGAGATGTAGTGCAGATAGGGCGCGTCCGGTGAATACGCGAGCTCTTCATCGCTCGGCAGGCGGTCGAAGTTGTTCGCCTCGCCACTCCACAGCACGCGTATCGGACCTTCGCGTTTCGCTTCGGCCAGCGCCTTGCCGCTCCAGTAACCGGTGTGCAGATATTCCGCGGGCGCGGTTTTACCGCGCAACAGCGTCATGGGGATCATGGAGAACTGCTGGGTCGCGCCGCCTTGCAGGAACAGCACGTGGTAATCCTTCGACAGTCCGAGCAAAGTGCGGATGTTGTCTTCCAGTTCCTGCACGACAGCGGCGAACCAGTCGGAGCGGTGGCTGATGCCGAGGATGGACAGGCCGACATCGGGCACGGCCGCGATGGATTGCTGCACTTGCTGCAGCACTGTCTCCGGCAATGCGCCGGGGCCGCCGGAGAAATTCAGTCGGTTGCTGGGCTCACGCATCATGGCTTCCCGTGGTCAGGCGTTGCAGGTAAGCGCGGAAGGCATCGCGCGCCTTGGCGACGTATTGTTGCTTGTAGGGGAACAGGTCCTCCGGATCCATCGCGTGCACGACCATGGTGTGGTCGATCTCGAAGATGAGCAGTTCGCCGTCGCGCGTCTCAGCGCCGTCGATCAACAGATAGTCGAGGCCGGTGCGGCGATGTATCTCGTCCAGCGCTTTGCGATGGCGCTGCACGAATCCGTCGAAGTGTTCCATGAAGGCGAGCTCTTCGGCGCGCTTGTCCGCGTCCTCGTACATGCCTGCATTGACGTAGTGGATCATCCAGTGGTCGGAGACGGCCATGTGGCAGGCGTAAGCCAGGCC
>JAQUAD010000058.1 GCA_028687425.1 Sideroxydans sp. | reverse complement strand
TCAGGCTTCCTTCAGATTTCCAGTCGCCCGGAACACCCTTGCCGTTCAGCTAACTCTTCCCCTTGCCGGGCGAGTAGAGGACTTTCACCTCCAAGTAAGTGCGCCCTGCCGGGCGCACCAAAAAAAACAGGGGAGACCGAAGTCTCCCCTGTTTCATTGGTGCTTGTGCTTTGTTCAAGGAGCTGGCGAGCCAGCCACCTCTTACGTCAGCTCAAACTTACCAAGCTGCTTCCAGCATGCCGGTGAACAGGCTGTCGCCCTTGGCTGCACCACCCTTTTCCTGCAACTTAGAGTACTTGGTGTAGTTGGCAACCAAAGCGACGTTCTGTGCCAAGTCATACACTGCAGTGAAGGTAGTCGCATTGTCGGTAACACCGTTGCTCTTTGCAGAGCGCAAAGATGCGCCGATTGACAGGGCGTGCGGGATCACAGTGAAATCAACACCGACTGTTGTGGCTTGGTTATCACCGAAATCGCTGATCGCTGCTGTATCACCCTTTGCATACTGCGCATACAGGCCAGTTTCCATTCCAGCCAATTCGCCATGAGCTTGTGCGCTCAGGCCAGTTGCCTTGGTAGCGATCTTGGTCGGACCGGCCAAGTAGCTTTCGCCCGAAAGAATGTTGGCGCTGAAAATAGTTGCGAAGTCAGCAATAGTAGGCGTTGCAGCGATTTCCACAGCCGTTGAGGACATCTGGATTGCAGATGCGAAAGTCGGCGCAAAGCGAGTCACGTTGATGTAACCCATGTCTGTATGAGCAACCAGTGCGATACCAGTTGCTTCGCCACCGCTTTGTGTATCGAACGCACCAGCAACAACTGCATCAGCAGCGTGCCAGTTTGTATTGGTGACGTATTGCCATGCAGATGTTTCCAGACGATGCTCTGCCCAGCGAACCGCACGGTTGATACCTTGGCTGGACTCAGTGTAGCCGTAGAATGGGCCCAAGGAATCGGTAGTGAAGGGGATTACGGAGATCAAAGCCGAATCCATTTCAACCACAACTGGTACACGCAGGCCAGCAACGATACCCGCATTGGTACCGCCCAACGCATTTTCAGCCATCACACCAACCTTGACGGTGCCGTTGTCAGCCATACGACCACCAACGAACAAGGCGTATTCGTCTGGGAACTGCCACTGACCACTGTTAGTGGAAGTGCCAGACACGGCATCAGACGGACCAGAGGATTTCTGATAGCGAACCTTCAGCAACTGGCCGAAGTTCATTTGCGCCGGGATAGACAGGTGTTCGCCTTCAACCTTTTCTTGCGAACCCATCATGGTGAAACCAGCCGCCTTGAATGCACGACCGAAGCCATTCAGGATCGGGAAGTGTTGTGCGTGGCAAGCAGAGCAAGCCATACCGGTTTGACGTGCGAATGCGGGAATAGCGGATGCTTCCGGTGCGAAGGCTGCTGCAGCCAGAACGCCAGCCAGAGAGAGAGCTACTTTCTTCATTGATGTTTCTCCTCGTTGATTTGGAAATTACCCTTTTGATGATTGAAGGGCATCTGCCCTACAACCATGGAGGCGAACAATAAAGAAAGCGTGAAGATGGTGTCAAAATTTTGTTTAACTGTGTTGCAATATTGCAACACAATCGCCCTACCCCATTGAAACGACCATGTCAGCACGGCCTCCAGGCATAGCCATAAATGAAATTGCAGCTATATTTTCAAGCGTGTTCACACCCTCACGAGGGCAAAACTTTATTCATCACTCCTTGAAATGCTATCCGGGCTAAGCGCGAAAGTTACTTGACCGGGCTGATTATTCTGCAGCCGCACTCTGTAATTATTTTGCTGCGCCCACCTTGAGGCCTGATACAGACCGACACCCAAGCCATCTTCTGAAGGAACGACCGTTCGCAATAACTTTTGTGCATAGCCATCAGGTATGGCACTACCGTCGTCGCTTACCTGCAAAGTACGGGTATTCGCATCCAGGCTAACCTGAACGTGCAATGCAGGCTCTCGCAATCTCTTGTTAAGTGCATTTTCCAGAAGGTTGTCCGCAACACAGTCGAACATCGCGGCGGGCACTTTGATAGCTGAGGTTGCCCCCTCCCCGATAAGTCGCCACTCAATTCCGCGATGTTCATAGCGCCGGCACAACGCATCCCACCATGCAGGCAATTCGATCTCGCGTGATTCGGTTTCAGATGCCGGTGCTTTTAGCTTGCCCAATAGGGTTTCTATCCTCTGCGACAGCACCGGCAATTGCTGTTGCAAAATGGGCTGAGCCTTCGACGGTTCGTTTTGCGCAACCGATGCAAGCGCAAACAGGGATTGCAGCATGTTCTTCAAATCATGCGTCAGGCGCGCACCAGTTTCATAGATTGCTTGCTGCCTGGTCATTTCTCGCAAACGCTCTTCGCGCCGCTTGGACTGATAAAAATATCCCAGCACTTGCACCAGCAAGCGCAAGTGCAACAACACAGTCGGCGCAATTGCCTGCCGAGTGAACAAGGTGATATTCAGATCCTCGTCAAACAACTCAACCCGGTGCGGACTGGAATTCCCCTGGAGGCCATGCCCTTCTTCCGACACCCAAGCCATCCCGACCACCCATGGCATGTCAAGCATATGTTCAGTTGCGCCTTCAAGAAATTCCCGGGGACCGCTATCCCTTTGTGCATCTGCAGCCAGTTGCTTCAGCCATACTTCCAACGGCGTACCGATGGAAAGCACATATCTTGAAAAGCTGGATTTCAAACCAAATGGGCCGAAGTCGGAATGCCATAACGCCCCCAGAATAAACAAAGCAACCGCTATCAAAAACAAGGTCCGCAGCAAGGCATCCAGATAGCCAACCTGATTCAAGGTCATGAAGGCGAGCGCACCAAGCACCACTACCGTAAGCAAGGTAAATAGCAGCAGTACGTAGAAAAAATCGATGGCCTGCACTGCATCGGGCTTCTCTCTCTCGACCGGAATAAGCGCCATCACCGCCAACATCAAAGGCAGCGCAATCGTCATCAGATTGCGCGAGACTTCATCGAAAGCCGGAAGATCAAACAGATGAGGTGCAATGTGCAGTAGCAATACTGCCAGGAGATACGCCATGACCAACAGATGGTACATACGCTGCCACCGCGCATAGAAAGAGAACGCGCGCGCACCTACCAAAGCAAACAGCCCCGCTACCCAGAAGGCCAATATCCACCAGTTCAACCAGATAAGAGCCGCCAGACTCACCCCGAAAATGAACAGTGAGTTTCCCCAACTCAAGCGTGTTTCACTTTTCCATAACGGCTGCCATATGAGAAACACCCCCAAGTGCCCAAGCAATAGCGGGCGTGCCCACATATGCTCGATGCCAAGCCAGAATGTTGCATGAAGCAAGATCAGCATAAACAACGAGAGCCACCGGCTTGAGCGCATCCACTGCGCAGGATAAATTGTCGTCATATCGTCACCATAACGTCGAATTTTCGACGAAAGCTAATAAAGTCCATTTCAAATCGTCAATCAAATGCAAAGCAGGAAGAGTCATTGCATTGTTTTTATTAATTTTATATGTACCCCCTATTTGTCGCACTCGATGGCACAAGAATTGCAGTAAATCTTGTGCCAGCAAGCGCTCTCTGCTACCGGTGCTTCGCACACCAGAAGACAAATAGTTAAGTGTGCCAAGAACCCCAAATTTACCCACTGGAGGAAAACAATGAAGCAAAAACAATCCGGCTTTACTCTAATTGAAATCGCCATCGTGCTGGTGATTATCGGCCTGCTGCTCGGCGGCGCGCTGAAGGGGCAAGAGCTGATCAATAGCGCAAAGGTAAAAAATCTGGCGACCGATTTCAAAAATATCCCTGTCTACATCTATGGATATCAAGACAAATTCCGCGCACTACCCGGTGACGACAAAGCAGCCAACGACCATGTCGGCGCAGCCGCTGCAGAAATCGGGAACGGCAACGGAGTTATCGATGGCGCCTGGAACAGCGAAGTAGCAAATGTTGAATCGTACATGTTCTGGGAGCATGTTCGTCTGGCCGGATTGGCTACCGGCTCCACAACACAGGGAGCAACAGACTACGTGCCAGTTAATGCATCTGGCGGCACTATTGGCATCATGAGCGGCACAACCGACCTCACCAAAGCAGCCATCAACGACGGCACTAACGCTATTCGTGGTTCATATGTGATTTGCTCTAGCGGCATTCTGGGCAAGTTCGTTAAACAACTCGACCTACAAATGGACGATGGCAATACCGCCGGAGGCTCCATGATGGCCACTCCTGTCACAGGGTATGCCGTAGGAACTCAAGCCGCTACCGCCGCTAAAGCAACTGCGGATATTGATGGTGCTGCAAGCTACATCGTCTGCATGGGCGTATAAGCTTCCCAGCAATTCCAAAATAAAAAGCCCGCATCTGCGGGCTTTTTATTTTCAACTGCAAGAACTGGCAATTTCTCGTCGCCAAGCGTCAGCCTCTCGTCGTCTCAGACGGCGCTCAAAGTTCAAAATTTGTTACTCCAGCCCCATTAATACGTATCCATGCGCTTGGCATGGTTGCTGCTAATGAGCACATGCTATTTATCAAGAAGGGGCTGTGTCTCATGCAACACAAACAATCAGGCTTCACTTTGATTGAAATATCCATCGCTATGGCGGTCATCGGCTTGCTGATCACGCTGACTATCAAAGGAAGGGAGATGGTGGAAAATTCACGCGCCAAAAGCCTAGCCAATGATTTCCGTGATATTCAGGTAGCGCTCTTTGGCTATCAGGATCGCTTTCACGCCCTGCCGGGCGACGACCCGGCAGCTTCTGCGAACTTGTCTACTGGTTCAACACCCATACACAACGGGAACGGAAATCTTCGCATAGAAGGGAATTTGAATCCCCTGATGAGCGAATCATTTTTTCTATGGCAACACGTAAGACTGGCCGGCTTCCTCTCCGGGACTATTGATCCGGGGGCAAATAATTATGTCCCGCTCAACAGCTCTGGGGGAAAACTGGGCGTTTCCGACATAAGCGCATCGCCCATCAAAGGCATGAGTGGTGGTTACATCATCTGCTCGGACAACATCTCCGGACGTTTGGTCAAACAACTGGACATGATGCTGGACGACGGCAATACCGCCGGCGGCGCAATGCGGGTATCTCACGCGAACGATGGCGGAGAGCCGCTACCCACAAGCAACATCATCGAGAGCGACTTCTATTTGGCCTGCCTGAGCACCTGAAAGCAAGCATCGCTGCACGCCTTATCCTTGTCGCAACCGCTTCTCCGCCGCCTCCAGCATCATCGGCTGCCCCAACAGCATCAACACATCACCCGCCCGCAGCAACATGTCGTCTGAAGGCTCACCACCAAGCAGATTGTGGCGACGCACGCCGTTGACTTCGATATTGAGTTCCACAAGTTTCAGGTCCCCCAGCCGCATACCGACCGCCCTGTCTTGCTCATGCAGCATGACACTCTGGAAGCGCGGCTGGACGCTGTCCGTCTCTTCGGCTGCTTCATCGCGATTGCCGCGCAGGTAGCCACTGAACATGCTGTAACGTCTGGCTCTCGCTTCCTGCACGCGGCGGACCACACGACTGAGCGGGATGCCCGCCATCAGCAAGGCCTGCGAAGCGAGCATAACGCTGCCTTCAAGCACTTCTGCCACGACTTCGGTCGCACCTGCCTTTTTCAAGACCTCGACATTGCTATCGTCGGAAGTGCGTACGATGACTGGCAGGTCGGGTCTGTTCTGCTGGATATGGCGCAATATTCTGAGTGCGGAATGTTTGTCGTCGTATGTGATGACCAGCGCCTTGGCGCGCATCAAACCGGCGGCCTGCAAGACCTCATGTTTGCCCGCGTCGCCATAGACGACACGTTCGCCGGAAGCGCTTGCCTCGTGCACCCTGCGGGAATCAAGGTCAAGCGCGATGAAGCTCACTTTTTCGTTCTTCAGGAATGCGGCCAGCGCTTGCCCGCTGCGCCCATAACCACAAATGATCACATGCTGGTTACTGCTCATGCTTTGAACCGCGATCTGGTGCATCTGCATGGCGCTGTTCATCCATTCTTCCGGCGAAATACGACGCACGATGGCTTCCGCATGCTGAATCAGGAAGGGTGCAATAAGCATGGAAACCAGCATGGCAGCCAGCACATTCTGCATCACGTCATGCGGCAACAGATTGGCTCCGCCGGTGAGTGTCAGCAGCACGAAACCGAATTCCCCTGCTTGAGCAAGGCCGAGACCGGTACGCAGTGCCGGCCCCCAATCCCCAGCGAATGAACGCACCAGCAGCGCCACCACCAGCGCCTTGAATGGCACCAAAATAAGCAGCAGCAACAGGATCCAGCCCCAGCCGGAGATCAGCGCATGCACATCCAGCATCATGCCGATCGTGACGAAGAACAGGCCAAGCAATACATCACGGAAAGGCTTGATGTCTTCTTCCACCTGATAACGATATTCCGTCTCGGAAATCAGCATGCCGGCAACGAAGGCACCCAATGCCATGGACAACCCGCTCAACTCGGTGATCCACGCCAGGCCGAGTGTGAACAACAGCACGTTCAGCATGAACAATTCGGACGACTTCTGGCGCGCAACCAAATGGAACCATGGACGCAGCAATCGCTGCCCGAAAGTGAGCAGCGCGGTCAGGACCAGAATCGCCTTCAAAGTTGCATAGGCCAGTGTCGCGGAGAGATTGCCATCGTGTGACGACAACGCCGGGATCAGGATGATGAGCGGCACCACGGCCAGATCCTGGAATAGCAGTACGCCCATGATCTTCTGGCCGTGCGGCGTGTTCAGCTCGGCCCGCTCCACCAGCATCTTGCTGACGATCGCTGTAGAGGACATCGCCATAATGCCGCCCAGCGCCAGCCCCGCCGCCCAACCGAGGTCAAAAAACATGGAAGTGAGCATCACCAGCAGCATCGTGGCAACCACTTGCGCCGTACCCAACCCGAACACCAAGCGCTGCATCGCGCGCAATCGAGCCAGACTGAATTCGAGTCCGATACTGAACATCAGGAACACCACGCCGAACTCGGCCAGATGCCGCGTCTCTGGCGCGTCGGGGATCCAGCCCAAGGCATTGGGACCGATCATCACACCGACAATGAGATAACCCAACATGGCAGGCAGTTGCAGCGAACGGAACAGCACCACCACCAGCACGGCGACGGCAAGCAAAATGAGGAGCAGTTGCAAGGAATTATTCATACGTCTGATGATGCCTTAACTTTTGCTACTTTCAAAATCGTTCTCGGCCAGGAAGCCGGCAAAGACACGGCTGGGTTGTTCACCTATAATTCGCGCCATGAACAAACCCGCTCCCGCCGCCACGCATGCGCTAGAACTTGCGCGCCGAGTCCTGACCATCGAAGCCGACGCCGTCAAGGCGCTGATCGAACGCGTCGACTCGAACTTCCTCAACGCCCTCAACCTGATCCTTAGCTGCAAAGGCAGGGTGATCGTAAGCGGCATGGGGAAATCCGGACATATCGCGCGCAAGATCGCCGCCACGCTCTCCAGCACCGGCACACCCGCCTATTTCGTTCACCCGGGCGAGGCCAGCCACGGCGACCTAGGCATGGTGACGCGCGACGATGTCTTCATCGGCATCTCGTATTCCGGCGAAAGCGATGAGTTGCTGACCATCGTCCCCGTGCTCAAACGCCAGGGCGCAAAACTCATCAGCTTGACCGGCAACCCTCAATCCAGCCTGGCACTCGAAGCGGATGTGCATCTGAACGGGGCTGTCGCCCAGGAGGCCTGCCCCATGGGTCTTGCACCGACCGCCAGCACCACCGCAGCCTTGGCGCTGGGAGACGCCCTGGCAGTTGCCCTGCTCGACGCCAAAGGTTTCGGCGAAGCCGATTTCGCCCGTTCCCATCCCGGCGGCAGTCTGGGACGGCGCCTGCTCACCCATGTGCGCGACATCATGCACAGCCATGCCAGCATCCCCACAGTGCGCGAGAATGCGACGCTGGCGCAAGCGGTGCTGGAGATCTCTCGCAAAGGCTTGGGCATGACAGGCATCGTCGACGAAGGCCATCACCTGCTGGGTATCTATACCGATGGCGACCTGCGCCGCACGCTGGAAAAGAATCTGGACTTCAACACCACCTCCGTCAGTTCGGTGATGTCAAAAACACCTCGCACCGTGGGCCCCGACGCACTCGCGGTCGAGGCCGTGCAAATGATGGAGCAATACAACATCACCCAGTTGCTGGTGATCGACGCCAACAAGAAAGTGGTCGGTGCATTGAACATGCACGATCTGCTGAAAGCAAAGGTCATCTGATGTCGCTGACCGACCGAATCAAACCACTGCGCCTGATCGCCTTCGATGTGGACGGCGTGTTGACGGACGGCGGACTCTTTCTTTCCGATTCCGGTGAAGAGTTCAAACGCTTCAACTCCCTCGACGGGCACGGCATGAAAATGCTCAAAGCCAGCGGCGTAGAACTCGCCATCATCACCGGACGAACTTCCCGCTGCGTTGAACTCAGGGCGGCCAATCTGGGCATCACCCGCCTGTATCAGGGGGTAGAAAACAAATACGCCGCCATGCAGTCACTGCTGGCCGACCTTGAGCTGCCCCCCGAATGTGCTGCATTCATGGGGGACGATGTGATCGACCTGCCGGTGATGAGCCGCGTCGGAGTTTCGTTCAGCGTGCCTGACGCCCCGCAATGCGTGCGCGACCGCGCCGATTATGTCAGTCAGCGTGCCGGCGGCCACGGTGCCGTGCGCGAAATTTGCGAGTTGATCATGTCGGCCCAAGGCACGCTCGAAGCGCAACTCTCCCCCTATCTGGCACGATGAGCCGCTTTTCTTTCGTCAACCGTTTGCGCGCATGGCTGCCACTGCTGCCCGTCGTAGCACTGCTGCTCGGCAGCTACTGGCTGAACCTGCAGGTAAAACCCTTCGAGCCCTCCTCCGGGGCGCAACGCCATGATGTCGATTTCGTAGTCTACGGCTTGCGCTCGACCGCCTTGAACAAGGATGGACAACCACGCTTTATGTTACTCACCGAGAAGATGTGGCACTACCCGGATGACGACACCACCCACATGCAAAATCCCAACCTGACCAGTTACTACAAAGATCAACCGCCAACCAAGATCGATGCACTGAGCGGCACGCTCAGCAGCAAGGGCGAGGAGATCCTGCTGCATGAGGATGTACGCATCCTCCGCCCCGGCAAACCGCCGGCACAAGACCAGTATTTCAATACCGAATATCTGCGCGTTCTTCCAGACGACGGCTGGGCGGAAACCAATTTCCCGATATTGATGTTCGACCGCTATAACACCCTCAATGCCGTCGGCATGGAACTGAACAACGAAGCACGCACCATAAAATTCCTGAAACAAGTGAGAGCAGTCCATGAGAATTCAGACTGAAAATCTGCTGCCACTCTTACTGCTCGTGCTTTTCGCTAACAACGCGATGGCGGAAAAAGCGGACCGCGACAAACCGGTTCATCTGGAAGCCGACCAGGTACTGATAGACGACGCACGCCAATTCAAAAGTTTTGAAGGTCGCGTCCAATTGATTCAAGGCACCCTGAATATCCAGGCGGCACGCATCGAAGTTCGTGAAGATCCCGAAGGCTACCAGCACCTCACCGCCACAGGGCATCCTGCCAAATTCCGACAACGATATGAAGGCAGTGAGGAGTACGCGGAAGGCTATGGCGAAAGGATCGAATACGACACCCGCGCCGAAACGGTGGACTTTTACGACCATGCCCGGGTAAAGCGCGGGCAAGATGAAGTACAAGGTGCGCGCATCACCTACAGCACCAAGACAGAGGTATTCCAGGCCAGCGGTGACAACACCTCGCAAAAACCGGGCAACGAGCGCGTGCGGGCGGTATTGCAACCCAAGCGCGACAAGCCTGCCGAGACATCCAGGCCGGCAAGTTCGCTCAACATTCAGCCCAGCGAAACCTTGTCCCCCCCCATCACGCAGAAACAATGACATGAGCGAACTCAGCACCGAATCCCTGAAGAAGTCCTATCGCGCCCGCACCGTGGTGCAGGATGCATCGCTGCACGTGAGCAGCGGCGAAGTGGTTGGTCTGCTCGGTCCGAATGGCGCAGGCAAGACCACCACTTTCTACATGATCGTCGGTCTGGTCGCCGCGGATGGCGGCGAGATCACCATCGACGGCGAAAAAATCACCCACCTGCCCATCCACAGGCGCGCGCGGCTGGGGCTGGCCTATCTGCCGCAGGAAGCTTCCATATTCCGCCGCATGACCGTCAGCCAGAACATCGAAGCGGTACTCGAGCTGCATGACTATTCGCCGGAAGAGCAAACGCAGCGCCTCGAAGCCTTGCTGAACGACCTGCACATCACCCATATCCGCAACAACCCGGCGATCAGCCTGTCCGGCGGTGAGCGCCGCCGAGTCGAGATCGCCCGGGCGCTGGCCACAGACCCGCGCTTCATCCTGCTGGACGAGCCCTTTGCCGGGGTCGACCCCATCGCGGTGCTGGACATCCAGAAGATCATCCGCTTCCTCAAGGAACGCGGCATAGGCGTACTGATCACCGACCACAACGTGCGCGAAACGCTGGGCATCTGCGACCGCGCCTATATCATCAATGCCGGATCGGTAATGGCGGAAGGCACGCCCGAGGAAATCATCTATAATGAAGGCGTGAGGAAGGTGTATCTGGGCGAGAACTTCAAGCTATAAGAAGCACCGTCCCACACCAGAAACCCAAGATGAAACCCGCTCTCCAACTTCGCCAATCCCAACAGCTCCTGCTTACACCGCAGTTGCAGCAAGCCATCAAGCTGTTGCAGCTATCGACGCTGGAGATCAATCAGGAGGCCTCGCGCCTGCTGGACGAGAACCCGTTGCTGGAACGGATCGACGACAACGCCAACCAGACCTATAGCGGCAGCAGCGATACCGCCACTCCGACTCAGGAACGCAACGAACCCGCGGCTTCCGAAAGCACCGGCCAGGACAGCGACCCCACGCCCGAATGGGGCGAAGCCAATTTCAGCCATGCCGGCAATGCCAGTCCGGACGACGAGGATGACAGCTTTCAGGAAGTGGCTGCAGAACGCCCCAATCTGCGCGAGCATTTGCTCTGGCAATTGAACATGAGCCTGCTCGACGAGCGGGACAAGAAGATCATCGGCCTGCTGGTAGACGCACTGGATGAGAACGCCTACCTGTCGCAGCCTCTGGAAGAGATCGTCGAGATATTCCCCGAGGAACTCGATATCACGCTGGACGACCTTGAAACAGCGCTGGTGCAGTTGCAGCATCTGGATGCGCCCGGCATCGGCGCGCGCGATCTGCGCGAATGCCTGACCCTGCAGTTGCAGGCCATCCCGGAGGACGTGCCCGGCCGCGACATGGCCTTGAGCATCGTCGGCGAACACCTGGACTTGCTGGCAGCGCGTGATTTTTCCAAGCTGAAACGCGTACTGCGCTGCGACGACGATGCATTGCGCACGGCACAGGACCTGATCGTGCATCTGCAACCGAAACCCGGCATGGCCTTCGAGCATCGCGCGGCAGACTATGTGGTGCCGGATGTACTGGTAGAAAAAGTCGGCGGCATCTGGAAAGCCCGCCTGAACCCGGAAGCCATGCCGCGCCTGCGCATCAATCAGGTCTATGCCAACATCCTGCAGCAGCGTGGCGATGCCAGCGCGCAGGGCATGGCCACCCAGTTGCAGGAAGCGCGCTGGTTCATCAAGAACCTGCAGCAGCGTTTCGAGACCATCCTGCGCGTGGCGCAAGCCATCGCCCAGCGTCAGCGCCAGTTCTTCGAACACGGCGACATCGCCATGCGTCCGCTGGTGCTGCGCGAGATCGCCGAACAACTCGAACTGCACGAATCCACTATTTCGCGCGTGACCACGCAGAAGTTCATGCTCACCCCGCGCGGCATCTACGAATTCAAGTATTTCTTTGGCAGCGGCCTGGCTACCGATGCAGGGGGGGCCTGTTCCTCTACCGCCATCCGGGCGCTTATTAAACAGATGGTTAGTGAGGAAGATACCCGCCAACCGCTGTCCGATAGCCGCATGTCAGAAATCCTGGCACAGCAGGGCATCATTGTTGCCCGCCGTACCGTGGCAAAATACCGGGAATCCATGAACATACTCCCGGTCAACCTTCGTAAATCACTCTAACCATAAAGGAGCAGGCTATGAACCTCAATCTCACAGGACGCCACATGGAGATCACTCCTGCGATCCGCGAACATGTGATCGGCAAACTGGACAAGGTCAAACGCCATTTCGACAATGTGATCGACGTCAACGTGATCCTCTCTGTCGAAAAACTGCAGCAGAAAGCCGAAGCCACACTCAACATCAGCGGCAAGACGCTGTTTGCAGAGTCTGAAGACGGCAATCTGTACGTTGCTATCGATACCTTGATCGACTCTCTCGATCGCCAGGTACTGAAGCACAAGGAGAAGTTCGAAGCACGTCGTCACGACGATTCGGGCAAACATCAAGCAGCAGAGTAAACCGGACGAGGCAGCGACAAACGCTGCCTCGTTTTAATTTGGTGAATCAGCATGAGTCTAATTAGCAAGATTTTGGCCCCTGACTGCGTGATGCTGGACAGCGAGTCCGCCAGCAAGAAACGCGTATTCGAGCATGTGGGCATCCTGTTCGAGAATACGCTGGGCATCGCGCGCAGCCAGGTGTTCGACAGCCTGTTCGCACGCGAGAAGCTGGGCTCCACCGGGCTGGGACAAGGCGTGGCGATCCCGCATGGTCGCGTCAAAGGCCTGCGTGATGCGGCAGCCGCCTTCGTCAAGATGAAGACCCCCATCCCGTTCGATGCGCCCGATGGCCAGCCCGTCAAATTCATCTTCGTCCTGCTGGTGCCGGAACGCGCCACCGACCTGCATCTGCAGATCCTCGGCGAACTGGCGCAGATGTTCAGTGAACAATCGTTCCGTGATCGCCTGGAAGCGACCGACGATACGACCGAAATGCATCAAATGTTCAACGACTGGAACGCCTGATCCGCCGTGGCCCAGGTCCATATCAGACAGTTATTCCGTGACAAACAGGAGCGTCTGGGACTCACCTGGGTTGCCGGCGACGGTTCCGAACGTACGCTGGATAGCGAAACCGTCAACGCATCCAACTGGGGGCTGATCGGCCACCTGAATCTGGTCCATCCGAACTGGATACAGGTGTTGAGCAACACCGAACTGGATTACCTGCACGACCTCTCCCCCGCCGACCTGGCAACCTCGCTGGCTGCACTCGACCAGCAAAAGCCTTCCTGCCTGATCGTGGCCGGCGAGACCGAGATACCCAAGGGACTGATCGAATTCGCCAACCGCACCGAGACCCCGCTGTTCCATTCCCAGCTGGGTAGCGTGCACCTGATGTGGATGGTGCGCCACTACATGGTCAAGGCGCTGGCCGATTCCGCCTCGCGGCACGGCGTGTTCCTCGACGTGCTCGGTGTCGGCGTGATGATCACCGGCGACAGCGGTGTCGGCAAGAGCGAACTCGCACTCGAACTCATCACCCGCGGTAACGGCCTGGTCGCCGACGACATCGTCGACCTGTTCCGCATCTCGCCCGAAGCACTGGAAGGACGCTGCCCCGACCTGCTGCGCGACCTGCTGGAAGTGCGGGGACTGGGCATCCTCAACATCCGTACCATGTTCGGCGAGACCGCCGTGCGCCGCAAAAAGAGCCTGAAGCTCATCGTGCATCTGTATCGCCCGCCCCATGACGACCTGTCCAAGCTGGATCGCCTGCCACAGTCCGGGCAGGAAGACATCCTCGGCGTCTCCATCAGCAAGGTGGAAATTCCGGTGCTGGCAGGGCGCAACCTCGCCGTGCTGGTGGAAGCCGCCGCGCGCAACTTCGTCCTGCAGCAGCGTGGCATCGACACCATGCAGGAATTCATCACGCGGCAGGAACAGCAGCTCACCGGAGACTGAGCGATGCAACTCATTCTGATCAGCGGCCTGTCCGGTTCCGGCAAGAGTGTGGCGCTCAAGACGCTGGAGGATGCCGGTTTCTATTGCGTGGACAACCTGCCCGCGGAACTGCTGACCGCACTGATCGCCACCCTGCGCGACAGCGGCTGCAACAGGATAGGCGTCAGCGTCGACGTGCGCAGCGGCGGCAGCGTGCAATCCCTGCCGCAACACATCGACACGCTCAAGCTACTGGGGCTGGACGTGCACCTGCTGTTCCTCGATGCGCAGACCGACACGCTGGTCAAACGCTTCTCCGAGACACGCCGCCTGCATCCGCTGAACGACGGCGTGCGCACGCTACCGGAATGCGTGGCTTACGAGCGCGAACTGCTCACCGACATCGCCAGCATCGGCCACCGCATCGACACCAGCGAGCTGGGCGCGAATGCGCTGCGCGCCTGGGTCAAACAATTCATCCAGCTCGACCGCGCGCGCCTCACCCTGCTGTTCCAGTCCTTCGGTTTCAAACACGGCATCCCGCTGGATGCCGACCTGGTGTTCGACGTACGCTGCCTGCCCAACCCGCACTACGACCCCGTGCTGCGCCCGTTGACCGGACGCGACACACCGGTGATCGAATTCCTGCAGAACACGCCCATGGTCGACAAGATGTATGAAGACATCCGCCGCTTCGTGGAAGACTGGCTGCCGCAATACATCGCCGACAACCGCAGCTACCTCACCGTCGCCATCGGCTGCACCGGCGGGCAACACCGCTCGGTCTACCTGTCCGAGCGTCTCGCCCAGCACTTCCAGTCCCAGCAACAGGTGTTGGTGCGCCACCGTGAACTCTCATGAGCTGCATCGCTCCTTCCTGCGCGATCTGAAGCCGGGCGACTGGCTCACCCTGCTGGCAGGCGGACTCTGCATCATCCTGCTCACCAATAAAGTATGGAACGGCGGCATTGCCGACACCGCCGTCATTCGCAGCAGCGGCAAAATCTTCAGCAGCGTCCCGCTCTCGCGCGACCAGCAGATCGAAGTGCCCGGCCCGCTCGGCACCAGCATCATCACCATCGAAAAAGGCAAGGCACGCATCAGCAGCGACCCCAGCCCCAGACAATATTGTGTACGGCAGGGCTGGCTGGAACAGTCCGGCGAGATCGCGATATGCCTGCCGAACGAGGTCAGCGTGGAACTGACCGGTGGACAGAAGAAATATGACAGCCTCAACTACTGACGAGCAGGATTCAGGATACGGGATTCAGGATTCAGAGGAGCAGCGGAAATCCCGGATTCCGAATCCTGAATCCCGCATCCTGCTCAACACCACCACCGAAGATCACCACCTCGCCAGGATGGCAGCGGTCGCGCTCGGCCTCACCGTACTGGAAAACGCCATCCCATCGCCCCTGCCCGGCGTAAAGCCTGGATTGGCCAACATCATCACCCTCATCGTGCTGGCGCGTTTCGGCTGGCGTGCGGCGGCATGGGTATCGCTGCTGCGCGTGGTCGCCGGCAGTCTGCTGTTCGGCAATTTCCTTGCACCCGGTTTCTTCCTGAGCTTGAGCGGCGCGCTATGCAGCCTCGCCGTGCTCGCCCTCGCCATCCATCTGCCGCAACGCCTGTTCGGTCCCGTCACGCACAGCGTACTCGCCTCGTTCGCGCATATCACCGGACAGATGACCGTGGTCTACCTGTGGCTCATCCCGCACAGCGGCATCGCCTACCTCATCCCCTTCTTTGCCACTGCGGCACTGGTATTCGGCACCGTGAACGGATTGGTTGCGGCACGTTTCATGGATAATGGCAGCGACCCCGTTTCAGAAAGCAAGACATGAAGACCATCACCCTCGCCTTCACCGGTGCCTCCGGCCTGCCCTACGGCATGCGCCTGCTCGAATGCCTGCTGCAAAGCGGGCAACGTGTGCACCTCGTCTATTCGCAAGCCGCGCAG
>JAQUAD010000008.1 GCA_028687425.1 Sideroxydans sp. | reverse complement strand
CCAATGGCAGGTGTAGACAGCGACAACTTTTACCCCCATCTTGATCCTGCCAAGTATCGCCTGCGTCCAGTTGCCGTCTTCAGGGGAGGGAACTGTTTCCAAAACAGCGCCCGTTTCCTGCGCAGTCCTTTTCCAAGGCAAGACGTTGCTGGGGAATTCCTCCGCAATGACCAAAATCCGGTTGCCTGATTGCAGGTGCGGTTCGACGGCTCGCGCCGCAGTGCTCAATCCATAGCTAGCTGCGGGAACGACCGCATAGCCGTCTGCGTCGCCACCGAAGACAGCGGAAGACAGGTGGCGAATAGTCTCGGCGTCGTCAAAAAAGCTCTCTGGGAGGCGCTCCCATGGATGGCTTTTTGTCCGTGCGCCAGAAATTAGCTGGTTCAACGATTCGTTCAGCTGGGGGGAGTTGTATGCACAATTAAAGTAGGCGACATCATCCGGAACGTCGAACAAGTGTCTTTGCGATGGAATGGAAGGCATATACGCTCCTTACGGTTAAGCGGGCTTTGCCGCTACGACCGGCATGCGCTTGCCCAGCGCCACCATGATGACGATGAAGGCGGCGATGGACAACATGCTGGGCGTGACCGGTTCGCCGAGCACCATTGCGGCGATGGTGAGCGTCATGAAAGGTTGCAGATATTGCACCTGGCTCACGCGCACCACGCCGCCCAGCGCCAGCCCCTGATACCAGAGAAAGAAACCGATCAACTGGCTGATGAGGCTGACATAGACGAAGCCAGACCACGCCTCGTCAGATGCGCTGAAGCCGTGCTGCCAGGCGGCGATGCCGACCGGCAGGATGAGCAAAGGTGCGGTCAGCACCAGCGCCCAGCAGATCACCTGCCAGCCGCCCATCTCCTTCGCCAGCTCGCCGCCTTCGGCATAACCGATAGCACCTGCTGCGACGGACGCGAGCAGGATGAGGTCTGCTGCCTGCAAGCCGCCGTTACCCGATGAAATGGAAAAACCCAGCACGGCCGCGCAACTGGCAAGGCTGGTCAGCCAGAAACCGGGAGAGGGGCGCATCTGGCTGCGCAAGCTGCCCGCCAGCGCAGTGAGCAGTGGCAACACGGCGACCACGATAGCGCCATGCGAAGCGGGCAGTTGTTGCAGCGCCCAGGCCGAGAGGATAGGGAAGCCGATGACCACACCCGCCGCCACGATGAACAGGCTGCGTATCTGGTGGCGCGAGGGCAAGCGCTGGCGCAGCAACAGCAACAACACGGCAGCGAACAACGCCGCCACCACAGAACGCCCCAGCCCCACCAGTGTCGGGTCCAGTTCCGCGACTGCCAGCCGGGTAGCGGGCAGCGTGCCGCTGAACCCCGCGACGCCGATCAGCCCGAGCAACATGCCGAGGTTCTCTCGCGAATGGGAAGGTGCGCTGTGCATGGTGTGCCTCCTGTGTCAGATCGGGCTTTGACAATAGCGGACAATCTTCTGACAATACATGTACAGTTTGTTGGGGAAGGCAAAACCTGTCACGGTCGCACGACCGGTACAGTTCAATTCAGGAGCAACCATGTCACTGGTAACGCTAGACGCACATGACCCCGTCCCGCTGGTCAACCAGATCGTCACCGCCGTGATGAAACAGATCGACGACCGCGCCTTGCGCGTCGGCACGCGCATGCCCTCCATCCGCAAGTTCGCCACCGATCACGGCGTCAGCCGCTTCACCGTGGTGCAGGCTTACGACAGGCTGGTGGCGGCAGGTTATCTGCAATCGCGGCTGGGTTCCGGTTTCTATGTCGCGTCGCGTGCGCAACCGCGTGTGGCGAAAGAGACGGGGTACAAGCTGGACAGTGCGACCGACGTGCTGTGGCTGTTGCACAACGCCTTGCGTCCCGGCACACGCGAAGCGATGCCGGGCGTGGGCTGGTTGCCGCATGCCTGGCTGGACGAAGAGGGCGTGCAGCGCAGCCTGCGCGCCTTGTCGAAATATGGCGGCGCTTCCCTCACGCATTACGGCGAACCTGCGGGTTACGGGCCGATGCGCGAGCTGTTGCAGCATCGCCTGGCCGAGAATGGCATCCAGGCAGATGCCTCACAGATCGTGCTGACCAAGGGCACTTCGCACGGCCTCGACCTGATCGCGCGTTACTTGGTGCGTCCCGGCGATACCGTGCTGGTGGATGATCCGGGCTACTTCACGCTGTTCGGCATGTTGAAGTCGCTCAATGCCAAGCTGGTGGGCGTGCCGTGGAACGAGGACGGGCCGGATACCGTCGTGCTGGAAGCGCTGCTCAAGGAACACAAGCCGCGCCTGTATTTCACCAACACCATCCTGCACAACCCCACCGGCGCCAGCATCAGCCAGTCGGTCGCGTTCCGCATGCTGCAACTGGCCGAGAAACACGATCTCACGCTGGTCGAAGATGATGTCTACGGCGACTTCATGCCAGCCCCCGCAACACGGCTGGCAACGCTGGACCAGCTGCGCCGCGTGATCTACATCGGCGGCTACTCCAAGACCATCTCATGCAGCGCGCGCGTCGGCTTCATCGCCTGCAACCGCGAACTGGCCGAACGTCTCACTGATTTGAAACTGCTCTCCGGCCTCACCACATCCGAGATCGACGAACGCCTGATCTACCAGATGCTGATCGACGGCCAGTTCCGCAAACACATGGACAGGCTGCGCTCGCAACTGGATCGCGCCCGCGACAAGACCCTGCGCAACCTCGAGCGCATCGGCTACAAAACCAACGTGATACCCACAGGCGGCATGTTCCTCTGGGCAAGGAGATCGTCGCAGGCCAATGCAGCGGCTATTGCGAGTAAGGCCGCGAAGGCAGGCATCATCCTCGCGCCGGGCAACCTGTTCCGCCCGCACCAGGAGCCTTCGCCTTGGCTGCGGTTCAATGTTGCGGCGTGTGGTGATCCGGCGTTGTTTCGGTTTTTGGCAGGGCAGTAGGGGGTAATGTGATGCCGACCCAACTTGCTCTGTTGGATTGTTTGACAACACCTTGATGTGTTGTTATCGTCTCCAACATGAAAGCCCGCGAATTATTCAATCGTCGCGTACCGGTCGCAGAACAGGCATTTGCCGAACTGGTGCTGTGGGAATTGCCCGAGTCGCTATCCGGCAGCAGTCATGCTTACAAGTACAGGCTGGCATTTGTGGTTGAAGGGGTATGTGTACTGCGATACGACAACGAGGCGGGCAAGGGCGATCACAAGCATGTGGACGGTCAGGAAGTGAAATACCGCTTCGTCTCCGTCGACAAACTGGTGGCGGATTTTTTTGATGATGTGAAGAGGTGGCGCGATGAAAACAGTAACGATTGACGTTCGACCATTAGCCGATACGCTCGGTGATTTCACACAAGCATGGAAGAGCGGCAAAGCCTCCGCACCGCGCATCAGCTTTGAATCGCCGGAACTGCTGTTCAAGACGCTGTCCGGTAAACGCTGGGAACTGCTGAACGCCATGACCGGTGCAGGCCCCATGTCTATCCGCGAAGCGGCAAGGCGCGTGGAACGCGATGTCAAAGCCGTGCACGGCGACGTGACCGCGCTGATCAATGCCGGGATATTGTCGAAGACCGACGACGGGATGATCGTCTTCCCCTACGATGCTATCCATGTGGACTTCATGCTGAAGGCGGCTTGAAGATGGGGTTGGTTTTTCGCTGTGTCAGTAAAGAGAAAGCCCGGCATCGCCGGGCTTTCTTCTTGGGGAGTATTGCGATGCTGACCCCATATCACTGCGCCATATCACTGCAGGGGTGGTTTATCAGCAGATTTTTTTCGCTCTACCAATTCGAATTTGTCTAACATCTTGTCTAGTAAGTGTGTGGCCAAATCTGAGGTTGGATGGCCTGGTAGCGGACTTTCAATATGTTTGTTCTTAAATAAACCATGTGAAGGTTTTTCATAAGCAAACGCATGATCAGTTAACGATATTCTCACTTCGGATTGATATGTTGGTTTTGAGTTGCTTGCAGCTATTCTGATTCGCATGAACCCCAATTTATAGTGCTCTGCTTTTGAAATCTCGTTTAAGTGGAAGCGATATATAGACATGACTACGCTGAATATGATTACAAATATTGCAAACACTCCCCAAAGAACAGAATTTGATAACTGTGCTGAAAGCACTGGAATTTCTACCGAGGTTGCAGGTGGTTTGTCTGAAGCTGTAGATTTTTGTTTAGTAGTCGCAGGCTTGTGATCGGAGGTTGCTGAAATCTGCTCAGATGTTGCAGATATTGGAATCGCAGATGAAGATTTCTGGGCTGAACCATTAGGGCCAAAAAGAAGTGAAAATCCCACAAATACAACTAATGACAAAAGTGAGGCTCCAATAACAATAATTTGGCTCAGCGATTTTCTGTGTGCTCGAATCATTTCGTCACATTCTTGAACAGCTCGATCTGTCGATGTGGTTTGTTGCTCGTTGTCGCTCATAATGCTCCTAAAGAAAATTGTTGTGCTTGAAGAATCTGTTCAATCTCAGACTACTTTTGTACTAACCAGTCTTGTGGGATCAGCGCTCCACCATCTCGCCACGGTGGTTCTACGAGAAGTTCCTGAAACCAAGGTTCTGGCAGATTGGCGTGTTCGGTAACTATCACTTGGAAATTTGGAGATAATTCTTTACATGCTGTTAGCAGTAACTTAAACATTCTGCTCACTGCGTCTACGTCAGCATCACTTGTCCTAAAACTTTCAGAAGTGCCATCTAACGATTTGTAGGTGGCAGTAGATGGAAAATATACTTGTGACGGTTGGTCAATTACCAAGAAGCCGGGTACTGGCCTACGATGTTCTATGAAGTGTTTGTGGAGCGACAGAAGGGAGATTAGGTGACACCCAAGCCAGTTTTCGCCACTACCCATGCGCTCCATTGGTATTGCCCGATTGCTATCGGCTATTACGGTCAATGTATTTAGATCTAACCTATACGGTGAACCAGAGAATTCTAATTGGAGTGTTTTGGCGAATGCTGTCATTGATACGCCAATTCGATTGAGAGCGGAACTCAAATCCATGGCAGATTGCTCATCATCAAGAAGTTCAGAAAGTACACTGAGTCGTGCCTTAGCTGAACTAATTTCCCTGCTTAGCGTTGCGTCAGGCGCCGTCTCTTTAATGCTTTCAAGATACAGGCTAATTCGTCCGGCTACTATTGCGGCACGTGCATTTATATCCTGTTGTGCCTGTAAAGCATCTGTCGATTGAGCTAATGACCTCAATGTACTTTGTAGTTCATTCAATCTATTTCTGGCTTTAGAGACCTCAAGTTCCAATCTTTCAGCGTGTTCTCTCAGACGCGGCCGTTGGGCTTCAACAATCTTTAGATCATTTTGTAGGGATATTAGATTGGCGCGTATCTCGTTTGAAGATGGTGTGCTGTGAGCCGTCGATCCACATAGTGGGCAGGAGTTGTTCAAGGTAGGGGCTTGCGACGGCAAAATCGCTATAGATTCTAGTCGTCTAACCTGCTCGAGAGCAGAGGTGCCGAAACTGTCAGTTTGAGTTTCATACAATTTGACTTGGAGAAGGCGCTCGTAAACTTCATGATAGTTTTTCCTTGCTTCATCAAGTGCAATGCTGATGCTAAGTTGCGAAGCGTCGACGTTCTCAGGGAGGGGGCTTGAGTGGCCAGGGCGCCATCGACTTGCATTTTCGAGTGCTACTCGCAGCTTGTCAGGTGTGGATATATCTACATCTTGTTCAATTAGGCCGACTGTCTTGGCTTCATTGATAAGTTGGGTGCCCTGAGGACTTGTGCCGCCAATCGAATTTAGCTCAGCACTCCTTCGCTCAAGTAACTTTAGTTGCCTCTTAAGTTCGCGATGTTCTTGTACTAGTGTGAGGCGATCTTCTGATACCGCCCCAAGCAAGTACGGCAATGTATCTTTAATAGCCTGTGGTAGAAACTGCTCGCCTTGTCTATGGAATAGCAGACCTCTATTTGCGATCTCGCCCTGTTCCTGGAATAGAAAAAACTTTGTGTGATCTATAGTTGCTTGTATCGGTTGGCGAGTGTGTGTTTCTGCTGGTGTGCTTAGGTTGGGGGAAATACCTAGTAATGCTGATAATTGTGAGATTATCGCACCATCGTTGCTATTGATATCCAGCTCTGATTCTTCTGGTAGGCCTACGTTTGCTCCCATCTTTAGGTAGGCTGAAGACTGGCTTGCCGCTCCACTTTTTGGGGCGGGCTTCGCTATAAAAACTTCACTATTGTTGACCTGCAATTTCAAGGCATACCACGTCACAACATCGCGATTTACACCTTCGAAAACCCGAAACGTACTACGCCCAAGGCAGTAGTCGATAATGTCAATGATTGCGGACTTCCCTGTTCTGGATTGGCCAGTAATGATATTTACTTGTCCGAGCTTGAACTTCAATTCTCTCTTCTTGTTTTCAGGTCCGTAAAGAATGATCGACCTAATTTGCATTGTCATGGGCATGCTCCAAATATTGCAAACAACGTTGGGACATCATTAACTTGTCCAAAAATCTTTCCAATTACATAAGCCTGCTTAGCTGTTGCTCTTGGTGAGTCGGAATCCACCAAGCTTTTTGCTCTTTTTAGAGGTTGGGATAATATTTTTCCGGTCTCTGTTAACTGAATAACTTCATGCAATGCACCAAAGGAAATTGCCTCTCTAATGTGTGGTGCTAGTGCCCTGGCACGTTTTGCAAAGTCATATAGGATTTCTGGATTTTGTTGTGCCCAAATGTGAAGTCTTGTTCGCGAGGTTTTTGGGAGAACTTCTAAGTAGTCTGGGTACAGAATGAGAGGGAGCGTAATAAATGCTAAGGCGTAAGGCAGATCATCTTTCGCCTCACTGTTGTAGCCTTCACATACTTTATTGATGAGCATCGAAAAGTATGCAGGATTAAGTAGGTTTGCCACCTCTGTGGGGCGTTTGTTCCAGGCTGGTAGATTATTCATTTGGTCGTTTTAGCGGCCACGTGCATTGTGCCCAAAACCTTTTCGGTAAACTTCGGATGCCAATGTACTGAAGGAGTAGGCTCTTTATTTGCCAGTATGTGGAAGCTACCGCGTCGAACAAAATCAGCTTCTACACGAGGCCGTATCTTTAGATGAGTTGCTTCTAGCTCGGCCCACTCGAAAATTCTTTTTCCATAGGCAACTAATTCTTCCTCTGTTTTGGCATCTAGTGAAGGGTCGCAGATGCTATCAAAATAGCGTTCCCACTCATCCACCAAAAGCATCTCATATGCTGTTAACTCTTCTGGAAACACTAGAGCCTCATCGAGCCAGCGGCTTCTCTGATGGAATGCGCGGTAGTAGTCAAAAATGGCTTTTTTAACCACACGGGGTTTGACGCCTATGACCTCCAATTGACGGACGTAAAGCTTGTCTTGGTTGTCCGCTAAAAAGGCGGCATCAGGCTCCTCGCCTAAAAAATCTATTGGGAGGTTCTCTTCATGAAAACCTTCGGCCAGTGATGCGATTTTTTCATTTAGATCAAAAGCGGTAATAAATGGAGTTTGGCTTATGTTGATCAAGTGCCGAACAGTTTGATTAAACCACCAACCCTCCAGTCGCTCATATAGGCTATCAACATATTTTTTTCTGACTGCTGGTCTAATGAGCTGACAGATTTTTATTTTGTATTCATCGATATTTTCGTGCTGATCGAGAATCGTTATTGAAGAAACAAGCGCAGTTCTCTGGGCTGGTGTTAGCGCTTTGAATGCATTGAACGAGGCAATTAAACTTTTATTACTAGAATTGTTCGATACATGGATGAGTTGATTCTCGGCCTTTTGAGGGTCTCTATCTTTTACGCCCAGGAGCGATGCAATGCTGCCGGGTGCGGCAGTTGCAGTTGTAATTAAATTGAGACGCGTATCTTGAAGTGCGAAGCGACGATCCGTCACTTGTGTTGCCCATACTCTGATGCTTTTCCAAAGGTCAGGGCTGTAGTCCGTAAGCTCAGCCTGTTTGCTTATATGATGCTTCAGTTGCGTTAACGTAAGTTTGTTTCCCGTGCTTTGGGGAGATAATTCGATATCGTCTAGCGCCTCAATTTTTACGATGGATTCATCGGGGCTATCAAGAAGCAAGAACAGTGCGACTCTTGCTTGGTATAGATAACCCAAGGCATGAGGTCCTGCCGAAAAACTAGTTGTCATAATACCTCTCCCACATCACTTTCTTTCTCATCACTCGCAGCGCAGTCCTTGATCATGTCTTCCAAGAATCGGGTAATGGTGGCGACGGGGAAGCCTTGGGCGAGGGGTCGTACCTCTACGTCCTCGAATCCGGCTTTGATGGTTTCGTTCGTATAGGGCAGGGCCACTGCTGTAAAGCGCAGGAAGGCGCGCATGCCGGTCTCGGTTATGCGGTTCCATGGCTCGCGGGTGGCGAGCGAATAGTTTGGTGTTTGAGACATGCTTCCCCTTGTTCACAGTCGTGCGGCTAGCTTCGTTCCGTCGATGCGGGCTCTTATCTTGCGCCAGCCATCCTGTTCTGGGGAATCTGAGGCGTGCCTCGCGCCGTTCGTGCGGCGGGATGTACATCACTTCAGACTTGCAAGTGGGCTCGAATGTATTGGAGCGGGCTGGGGTGTGTCAATGCCCATCAAGCTCTGGCGGATCACTTGTTCAGGTGTTGAAGCGGGGGTGCTGTTCGACATCCTCGATCACGGCAACGGCCTTATTAAATGTTTCAGTGCAAAACCTTTAATAAGATGCTCGTTGTTAAATCTTTCATGGGGTTTTGCCATGTCGGCTTGGGAAGGAATTCTGCGGGCCATGCGAACGATGAATCTTTGTTTCGCCAGGAAAGAGCTGATTTATCCCGTTCGCCCTGAGCTTGTCGAAGGGTGAGTATTGCAAGCCTGTGATTTGTTGAATTCCTCCGTTCATGGTTCGACAAGCTCACTACGAACAGAGGAATAAATCAGCGCATTTCTAGTGCTTGGCGGGTTTGATGAGGCTGATGATCTGCGCACTTTGGTGTTCGCTGCCGTCCTTGTAATACGGCTTGGCTTCGTCGAAGCCGAGTTGCGTGGCGAGTTCACGTTCGCGTTCTGCGATGAGTGTGAAGCATGCCTTGATCTCTTCGATGGTGTTTTCGGTGAGCGGGTTGGGGCGGCCACCCAGTGGTGTGGCGTCGCGCACAACGCTGCCCAGTGTCTTGCGCATCTGGCGCAGGATGCGTTGTTCCTTGCTCAATTCTTCTGTGCTCATGGCGGATCCTTGATGAGTGTCTGGGCAGACTGTACTCCGAATCCTGCTGAATAGGCCACGCTGGTGCAGTGGATATGCGGCGTGTTCTTTACAAGCCGCGCATGAAGATCGGTCGCAGGGGGCGTTCGCCTGCCATCGCTTGCTGTAGTTGCGCCAGCAGTTTGTCTTTGTCGCGCGGCAGGTTGCCCGCCAGCGCCAATGCATTGGACGCGTGATTGGAACGGAAGATGACCGGCTGCGGCGGGTTGAGGCCTGCGATGAATCTTTCCTGTTCCTTGAGGATGGCGAGGTCGTTCGGCATCTCGAATGGCTCGCCGAACTTGTGCTGGAATTCTTCGAGGATGCTGTCGTCGAGATACAGCTGCAGTGTGGAGAGGTAGGTGACGGGAGCATCGTTGAGTAATGCGATGGTGCCGTCTATGTGTTCGTCGCTGTGCGTGGTGCCGCCTAAGCCGAGGATGACGGTGGCGGAGATTTTCATGCCGCTGTCGTGCGCTTTGTGCAGCACTTCGGCCATGCGCTTCTGCGTTGTGCCTTTGGTGATCTTTTTCAGGATGAGGTCGGAACCGCTTTCGATGCCGAAGTAAAGCAGGCTGAGTTTGTGTTCGCGCAACTGCACCAGTTCTTCGATGGATTTGCGTGCGAGGTTGCCGGGCGTGGCGTAGCAGGAGACGCGCGTCAGGCGCGGCAAGGTGACGGCCAGTTCGTTCAGGATGGCGAGCAGGTGTTCAGTCGGCAGGGCCAGCGCATCGCCATCGGCGAGGAACACGCGCTGTGCATCCGGCCAGTCGGCAGCGGCGGCGTGGATGTCGCCGAACACTTCGTCCAGCGGGCGCGCGAGATATTCCTTGGTGCGATACATGGCGCAGAAGCTGCACTGGTTGAAGCTGCATCCCAGCGTGGCCTGGATGATGAGGTTGTCGCCTTCGGAGGGCGGACGGAACAGCGGCATGTCGTAGTGCAGGGGCATGCGGCATTGTAACGGGGAGCGCGTCAGGCGTGCGGGATGGAACTGTTGCGCCAGTTGATTGTTCTAATGAATAAATTGCTGTGATGCGGGATATGCGGCAGGTGTATGTCCCGGCAATTGCAAGGAGGACGATATGACCACCTACAGCGTTTACTACACAGACATTCCGCTTTCCGGCGATGTGCAGCAGGACCTGTCGTTGCTGATGCCGGTGGATTTCCTGACCATGGATGAAGCGCTCGAAGCAGCGTTCAAGGTCATCTACAAAGGCGGCGTGGTATGGAAGATAGAAGGGCCGCAAGGGTTGATGCTCGACCGTGAAGAGATCGAGAGGGAGTATGAGGCCTATCGACACGCCGCTTGAATGTACGTTGTCAGTCTGTCGGCAACGGCATGTATTGATTCGGAGGCATGATCGGCTTGAACAGGTCTACACGGCTTCCGATTTGCGCAAACCGCGCAGAATGATCTGCTGCAACTTTCCGCTTTCAGCACGCTGTACGCATTGTATTGAAGCTTCGATGTAGGCATTGAGTCCGGATGGCCCTGCCGCCAGTGCTTCGCTGTAGTCGATGGGTTCGTAGCCGTTATGGATGGCAATAAGGTCGAAAAACAAACGCGTGATGCGTCCGTTGAGTTCGTAGAACGGATGCAGCGCGATTAACTCGGATTGGAAATGGGCGAGGCGTTCGGCGAACGCCTCTGCTGTCCCGCCAGCATGTGGTTGCAAATAACGTTCACGCGCAAGCTCGCGAAAGATGCGTCGGGATTCTTGTTCGAGATAGGCGGCCCGGCAAAATAGCGAGCCACCTTTACTCATGTCTACTGAGCGGTAGTGTCCGCCCCATTCGTAAAGGGATTCGTAAGTGTCGCGATGCAGCGATTTGAAGTATTCCTCATCGAAGTGGACCGTGGGGGAAAGTTCTGCGATGAAGTGGATGTAGGCTTGTTGCAGCAGGGCGGCTTCGATTTCGTGCAGCAGTTCCGGGTTGTCTATCCCCAGTTTGTTTCTGGGGATGTCGGTGCCGGGAAGGTAGATGTCACTTTCTGTGAACTGATACTTGGACACGATGCTGTTCCATCAGAACTTGAGCCTGTTGCTTGACCGACGTGGATGCTGCCGGTTTGCAGCCTTCGATGCGCATCGATGTCTGGACTGCTTTTTCGATCTTCTGGTTCAGGCTGGTGCTGATCTGCATCATATGCTCCCTAATGCCTCGCCGGACGGCGAGAATCGTTGAGCAGAGTATAACAAATATGCCTCGCTAACCGATTGTTTACTATCTCGATCTGGATGCGGATCGAGAGCGGCGATTGCATCGGCGGTGCCGCGTCTTCACAAAACTTTACCTTCCCCACACATCCGGGCAACGGCCCGCTCATAAAGTGTCATCCAGCCGCCACACGGTGCGGTGTCCAACGACAAAGGAGACAGACATGAGCGAGCAAACCACACAGGAAACTAACAATGAAACCAATGGCCGTTGCAACGGCAAGCATGACCATCATTGCCACGGCCGTCGCGGCCATTGTCTGGCGCGCGTGGTCGGCCTGCTGGCGGTGTTCGGCATCGGTTTCTTCTCCGGCCAGGTGATGGCCTGCGAACATGAGTTCCGTCACGGCGGCCCGCAGGCCTTCATGTCCGGTGGGGAGATGGATACGGCGCGCATGGGCAAATTCGCCGACAAGCGCATGCAACGCATGCTGGACGATGTAAAGGCGAGCGATGCGCAGAAGGAGAAGGCATCCGCCATCGTGAAGGCTGCGCTGGAGGAAGGTGCGCCGCTGGCCAAGCAGATGCGCGACAACCATTTGCAGATGCGCAAGCTGATGTCGGCAGCTACGCTGGACAAGGCCGCCATCGAAGCGATGCGCGCCGAGCAGATCAAGCTGGCGGACGAAGCAAGCAAGCGCATGACTTCGACCATGCTGGCCGTGGCGGATGTGCTGACGCCGGAACAGCGTGCGCAGCTGGAGCAGAAGATGGAGAAGCGTCATTCGAAATTGCGCCGCGAATGATCTGAGTGCAGCAACGCCCCGCATGCATGCCGCTTGGTATGATGCGGGGCAAGTTTTTTGGAGCGACGCATGAACCAACACATCCTCATCATCGACGACGACGAACGCCTGTGCGGCATGCTGCAGCAGTATCTGGGCGACGCCGGTTATCGCGTCGATGCGCGCCACGCCATCGCGCCCGGTCTGCAAGCCTTGAAGCAGGCGGACTACGACGCGCTGGTGCTGGACCTGATGCTGCCGGACGGCGACGGGCTGGATGCATGCCGCCAGCTGCGCACTTTCTCCGACATCCCGGTGTTGATGCTGACCGCGCGCGGCGAGGCGATGGATCGCATCCTCGGGTTGGAGATGGGGGCTGACGATTACCTGCCCAAGCCGTTCGAGCCGCGCGAGTTGCTGGCGCGGCTGAAAGCCATCCTGCGTCGCGGCAAGACGGCGAGCAACGATGTGTTGCGTTTCGGCCGGCTGGAGATCGACCGCGCGGCGCGACTGGTGCGCGTGGACGGCAAGCCGTGCGAGATGACTTCCTATCAGTTCGACCTGTTGCTGGCGCTGGCCGAGAAGCCGGGAAGGGTGATGAGCCGCGAGCAGCTGCTGGATGCGGTGAAGGGCGAGCCGCTGGAAGCCTTCGACCGTTCTATCGACGTGCACATCTCGCGCATCCGCGCCGCCATCGAAGACGATCCCAAACATCCGCGCCGCATCATCACGCTGCGCGGCGCGGGCTATGTGTTCGCGCGCAGTCAGGATGGCGAAGGGGACGCGGCATGAGGAAGCTGTATTTCCAGATATACATGGGTGTGGTTGCCAGCCTGGTGTTGCTGGTGGTGCTGGCCGCGACGTTCTGGCATTTCCAGGGCAAGAACTCGCCGCAGAACCAGATATTCCAGACCGTGCGCGATGTGATCGTGATGGCCTTGCCGCCGGCCGATGCGCCGCGCGAATTGCAACAGGAGGTGCTGGAACGTCTGGCGCGGCCCGCCTTGCCGCGCCTGTCCTTGTATTCAGTTGACCGCCAGTTGCTGGCGCATACCGGCCGCCGCCTGCTGCCGCCGGGGCCGAATGCGCAGGAGAACGAATGGCTGCACCGCCCCGACCATCAGTCGGCCTGGGTGATGCAGTTGCCGGACGGCCGCTGGTTGCTGGCGCAGCCGCCGCGTGAGCGTCCGCGTCCGCCGCTGCCCATCTTCCTCACGCTGTTGTTGATCGGTCTGGTGGTGGCGGTGGTGGCGTACCCGATGACGCGGCGCATGACCAAGCGGCTGGAAGGTTTGAAGCAGGCGGTGGAAGCCTTGGGCGAAGGCGACTTCAAGACGCGCGTGGAAGCGAAAGGCTGCGACGAGGTGACGTCGCTGGCGAGCAGTTTCAATCAAGCGGCGGAACGCATCGAGTCGCTGTTGATGGCGCACAAGCAATTGCTGGCGAACGCTTCGCACGAACTGCGCTCGCCGCTGACGCGCATCCGCCTCGCGCTGGAGATGCAGGGCGAACGTCCCACGCCTGAATTGCAGGCGGAGGTGCGCAAGGACATCAACGAGCTGGATCAACTGATCGAAGAGATATTGCTGGCGAGCCGGCTGGATGCGACGCGTGAGCCGCTGCATGCGGACGATGTCGATCTGGCCGCGCTGCTGGCCGAGGAATGCGCGCGCAGCGATGCGCAATGCGAAGCCGTGCCGCTGAATATCAAGGGCGACGAGCGACTGTTGCGTCGCCTGCTGCGCAACCTGCTGGAGAACGCGCGGCGCCACGGCGGCGATGCGGTGCAAGCCGACCTGACGCGGGATGCGGGACAGGCGCTGCTGCGTGTGTGCGACAACGGCAAGGGTATCGCGCCGGAAGAGCGTGAGCGCATCTTCGAACCGTTCTATCGTCCGGCGGGCAGCCGCGAGAAGGAAGGCAGCTATGGTCTGGGTTTGTCGCTGGTGCGGCAGATCGCCGAGCGCCACGGCGGCAGTGTGCGCTGTGTGTCCGCTCAGTCGGGCGGGGCCTGTTTCGAGGTGAGTCTGCCGCAGGCTTGAGGTTCAGGCGGCGCCGAGCTTGAGCAGCCAGTACATCAGCGCCGCGCCGATGATGACGCCTGCCAGGAACAGCTGGATGCCATTCGTTTCGCGCGGCACGGGCGAGTGTGTTTCATCCGGCGGCTGCAGTGCTTCCCATTCGCGGATGATCTGTTTTGCCTGTTCGTAATCTTCTTCCGCCACCATCACGCGCACGAACCCCAACGCTTGCAACTCACCCATGCCGCCTTGCAGGTGCTCGCCTTCGATGCGTCCGCTGATGCGGTATTGCTCCAGCAGGTTGAGGATCATGTGGCCGTCCAGGCCGCTGGAGGTTTCGTAGACGCTTTTCATTGCCATGTCTTATAGCTCAGTTGAGCAGCACCACGCTCAAGGCGGCGAGCGAAAGGATGAACGAAGTGATGCCGAGCAGCATGGCGTTGCGATAGCCTTTTTCGGCGAGTCGTGTGCCTTTTTCCAGCGCTTTGATGGCGACCTGCATCTGTGCGGCGAGGTCTTTGATGTGCGCATCGTTGGCCGATGCGGCGCTCTGCAATTCGGTGATCTGTTGTTGCAGTGTGGCGCTGTCGCCGCTCTTGCGTGTGAATACGGGTGCGGCCGTGGCGATGATGGTGCCGACGTGCGGCAGTATGGATTTGATGACGGGAACGAGCCAAGCGGCCATGTGCGACTCCTGCAGATGTAAGGTGGAACGCTAGCCGTTGCTGCGTGCTAGGCGGCAGTCGCCGATGCGAATTCGGCGTCCAAGTCTGCGTCCGATGTCGAGACGAGGCGGTTGCGCCCTTCGTGCTTGGCCTGATACAGCATCTGGTCGGCGGCTTCCCTGAGTATCGCATCGTTGTCCGGCTCATTCGGAATCATGGAGGCGATGCCTATGCTGACCGTGACGTAATCGGTCACGGTTGAGCCGGTGTGCGGCAGATGCAACAGCGCCAGATCGTTGATGATGGAAGCGGCGATCTTTTCCGCATCGTGCCGGCTCGTGTCGGGCAGGATCAGGGCGAACTCTTCTCCGCCGAAACGCGCCGCCATGTCGCTGGAACGCAGCGCATGGTTGTGCAGCAGCTTGGCGATCCTGGTCAGGCATTGGTCGCCGGCTTCGTGTCCGTAGGTGTCGTTGTACTGCTTGAAGCAATCCAGATCGATATACAACAAAGAGAGCAGCGACTGGCTGCGGTAATGGCGGTTCCATTCGCTGCGCAGACGGTTGAACATCGAACGGCGGTTATACAGTCCGGTCAGTTCGTCGGTGTCCGCCAGCGAGCTGAGGCGCAGGTTGGAAGAGGAGAGTTCCTCGGCCAGCCGCTCGTTGTCGAAGCGTACTTCCAGCGCGCGGGTGAGGCTGCGGTGGTAGCGCAGCGCGGAGGTGTACATCAGTACGATGTAGATGGCGAACAGCGCGCTGAGAGACAGATAACCTTCGCCATGTTGCTGGAGCAGCGTGTATGCGAGCCAGCAGACCGGCGGCAGATAGAACGCGGGAAAGGCGATGAAGTAGGGCGTGTGCGTATTGAACGAGCCCGCCGTGATGCCGGTGTAGATGACGAACAGGGTGATCTGGTAGGAGGCGGGCCAGGCCGGGTCGTAGAACATGGACAAGCTGCCCCAGATCAAACCCGAGATGAAGGTGAGCGCGACATAGAGCGTGCCCCATTTGTTCAGGGCGGCGACGCCGGTGGGGTTCAGGCGGGTGAAACTTGCGTTGATATTCAGCCTGAGCAATGTGAGCAGGAAATGCGCACCCAGCCAGAGCAGCAACATGTTTTGATCGGCCAGATCCCAGAACACGCCGACCGCGATCAGGCCGGTGAGCAGCCCGAGCAACTGGATGGTCGGCCCCTGTTCGTAGAGCATGCGGATCTGCTCTGCGCGCACTTGCATGTTCGGTTTGCTCGGAAAAAGACTGATCATCATGCGGTTATTGAACGTGTGTTTTGCGTTGTAATAGACGCCGGGAAGAGATAGCCTTTTCACCATACGGCTGGCTTCCGTCGCATGGATATTACATGAAGCAGCCACCCGATAGTTATTTCAGGTTTATTACCATGTGGTTACAGAAAGAGATACGACTGCAATCCCGCCCGCGTGGTTTCCATCTGGTGACCGACGAGGTGTTGCGCGCGTTGCCGGAATTGCGCGGATTCAAGGTGGGCATGATGAATGTGTTCATCCGCCACACTTCGGCTTCATTGACGCTGAACGAGAACGCAGACCCGACCGTGCGACAGGATTTCGAGAGCTGGTTCAACGACACGGTGCGGGAAGATGAACCTTACTACCGGCATCAGGACGAGGGTTCGGACGATATGCCGGCGCATATAAAATCCAGTCTGCTCGGGGCGAGCCTGAACATACCGGTTGCGGACGGACGCCCGGCGCTGGGCACCTGGCAAGGCATCTATCTGTGCGAGCATCGCAACCACGGCGGCAGCCGCAGCATCGTGGTGACGGTGCAGGGGGAGTGAGATGGGCGGCGACGTGAAGACACTGAGTCTGGTAGTGCACGGCCGCGTGCAGGGCGTGTGGTTCCGCGATTCGATGCGGCGCGAAGCGCAAAGGCTGGGTGTGCACGGCTGGTGCCGCAATCGCAGCGACGGCACGGTGGAAGCGATGCTGCAAGGCGATGCAGTTGCCGTGGATGCGCTGCTGGCATGGGCGCATCGCGGGCCGGAACTGGCGCAGGTGTCGCGTGTCGACGTAGGACAGGGCAGCGGCAGCTTTACGAATTTTGAAGTACGGGGTGTTGCATGAGTACGATATTGGTCACCGGTGCGACGGACGGCATCGGATTCGAAACGGTAAAAGAACTGGCGATGCTGGGCCACGAGGTGGTGCTGCATGGACGCAGCGCGGAAAAGTCGATGCATGCCATCGAACTGATCCAGCGCGAAGTGCCGGATGCAAAGTTGCAGACCGCATGTGCCGATATGTCCGATCTCGGGCAGGTGGTGCAGATGGCGCAGGAACTGAACGCGCGCCTGCATGGCCTGGATGTGCTGTTGCACAATGCCGGCGTGTATATGACGACGCGCCAGTTGTCGGCGGACGGTTTCGAGATGACGTTGGCGGTGAATTATCTGGCGCCGTTCGTGCTGACGCGCTGGCTGTTGCCGGTGTTGAAGCCGACTGCCGATCCGCGCGTGGTGACGGTGAGTTCGGTGGCGCATCAAAGCGGCCGCATCGAGTTCGACAACATGAATGCCGAGCGCGAGTTCGATGCCTACCACGCGTACGCCAATTCAAAGCTGGCCGATACCCTGTTCGCCAACGCGCTGGCGCATCGCACTCCCTGGTTGTGTTCCAACAGCCTGCACCCGGGCGTGATCGATACCAAGCTGTTGCATGCCGGTTTCAACATGCAGGGCGATACGCTGAGAAACGGCGCGCGCACTTCGATCTATCTGGCGACCTCGCCCGAAGTGCGCGGTGTGACCGGATGCTATTTCGACGATTGCCAGATCGCGCAATGTTCCGTACTCGCGAAGGATCACGAGCTGGACGATGCGCTGTGGCGATGGACCGAACACACTTTGCGCGACTGGCTGCCATGACCAACTATCCGCCCGAAGCCCTGTTATTCGTGACGCCGGACTGTCCGCATTGCGCGACGGTGAAGCATGCGCTGGGCGAGTTGCTGAAAGAAGGGCAGATCGCCCAGGTGCGTGTGGTCGATGCTTCGGAGAATACCGAGCTGGCGCGGGAATACGAGGTACGCAGCGCGCCCTGGTTGAAGCTGGGCGTATTCACGCTGACCGGCGCGCACTCGCTGGGCGAATTGCGGCAATGGGTGGACTGGGCGCATGGCGAGGAGGGGACGGCGCACTATGTCGCGCACCTGCTTTCAGAAGGCGGCTATGTGCAAGCCAGTGCCTTCATCCATGCCGATACGCGCCGCCTCAAACCGCTACTCTCCATCGTGGCCGATCCCGCGGCGAATCTGGAAGTGCGTCTGGGCGTGAGTGCCTTGCTGGAATCGTATGCCTATTCATCCGCGTTGCGGAACCTGCTGCCCGAGCTGGCCGAACTGAGCAAACATGCCGACCACCGCGTGCGCGCCGATGCCTGCTATCTGCTGGGATTGACCGGCAGCGCTGCGGCGAAGGCATACGTGGAAGCATGCCTGCACGATGCGCAGGAGGAAGTGCGCGAGATCGCCGGCGATGCCTTGCTCAACCTCAAACAGAAACACGCACCAGCCTGAATCGCATCCGTTCAGGCGAACTCCGGTTCGCTGCGCAAGGCAGGTTTTCTTTGCAGTGAGCTGCTTGCCGGTGCGACAGCGCCCGATCCCATCCTGAAGAATCCCACCAGTTGCTGCAGATGTTCCGCCTGGCCGTTCAGCGTCTGCGAGGTGGCGGCCAGCTGTTCGCTGCCTGCGGCATTGCTCTGGGTGCTCTGGCTGATCTGCGTCATCGCGGTGTTGATCTGCGTCACGCCGCTGTATTGCTCGGTACTGGATTCCGAGATCTCCTGCACCAGCTCGGAAGTCTTGTTGATCGCGGGCACCATCTGCTCGAGCAGCTTGCCTGCACGCTCTGCCAGCTCGACGCTGCCGCCTGCGACATCGCCGATCTCCTGTGCCGCCAACTGGCTGCGTTCTGCCAGTGCGCGCACTTCGCTGGCGACCACGGCGAATCCGCGTCCTGCCGCACCGGCGCGGGCGGCTTCGATCGCGGCGTTCAGCGCCAGCAGGTTGGTCTGATAGGCGATGTCGTCGATGATGCTGATCCTGGCGGCGATCTGTTTCATCGCGGCCACGGTCTGGCTCACCACTTCGCTGCCTTCGCTCGCTTGTGCGGCAGCCTGCGTGGCGATCTCGTCGGTCTGTCGGGTGTTCTCGGCGTTGTTCTGGATGGCGCTGCTCATCTCTTCGATGGAGGCGCTGATCTCTTCCACGTTGGAAGCTTGCTTGCTGGCCGAGTTGCTCAGGTGCTGTACGGTGCTGTTGATCTCTTCCGAGGCGGAAGCCAGCTCGTTGGCGGCGGAACTCACATCGCTGACGATGCTGGCGATGTTGCCCGCCATGGTGTTGATGCCGTGCATCAGTTGTCCGACTTCGTTCTTGAAATCGGCGGGCTTGAGCAATCTGACGTCGCCGGCAGCGATGACCTGGCAGGCTTGTACAGCCTGCTTGAGGGGGCGCAATACTTTGTAGGTCAGGAACCACCATAACCATGCCACTGAGGCCGTCGCGGTGGCGACCAGCACGCCGAGGATGTTGTCATTTTCATCATGGCTTGGGCCTCCGGCGAGCGCGATCAAGTGATCAGCGCCCACGGCAAGGATGATGGTGCCGATTAAGGCGCAGGCGATAGACAGGCGTGCTGAGATATTCAGATCGCGCAGTGCGGCAAGCTTTCCGCGCAAGCCGGCGGGTACCACCTGACCTTCCTTGATGGTCAGCCCTTTGGCTGTGCCGTTACGGAATTTGCTGTAGATCTGTTCGGCGGCTCTGACCTGCTCTGTGCTGGGTTTGGTACGCAGCGACATGTAGCCGGTGATCTTGCCGTTTTCCCAGATCGGGTTGGCGTTCGCCTCTACCCAATAATAGTCGCCGTTCTTGCAGCGGTTCTTCACCATGCCGCGCCAGGCCTTGCCGCTTTGCAAGGTGCGCCACAGATCCTTGTAGGCCTCGGGCGGCATGTCGGGATGGCGCACGATATTGTGCGAAGCGCCCAGCAGCTCTTGTTCGGTAAAACCGCTGATCTCCAGGAAGGGGCGGTTGATGTAGGTGATCTGCCCCTTCAAATTGGTTTTGGAGACGATGTACTCATCTTCACTGAAACGACGCTCGACGTTGGTTACAGGCATGTTCAATTTCATGTCAGCTCTCCTGATGATCCGATTTTGCTGCGGCGATCGGTTAGGGTTTCTGTTTCGAGTGGATGCATTGTTATTTTTGTTGTGAGGACATTCCTCCTTATGCGGGGCGAACGATACATGTGGCAGTCAGACGCCACAGTCAGCACTTCTTGATTCTTGTGTAGTCTTGCGTGTAGCCGGTGTAGGGAAAGTCCTAGTTCAGGATATTTCCGACATATTGCAGGGATTTTTCAGGCGTGAGTCCTGTTGCAGATCAATGCCTGGCGTCGCCGCCACTTAGGCATTGTCCGACACCGGCTGGACCATGACGGGTAGCAGATGTAGCGGCAGGGCGAGGGCATCCAGTACTTTCAGTGCGGCATAAGCGTCGTTCGCGGCGTACAGCATCTGCTGCGCGGAGAGTTCGGCTTGCGCCCAGTTGGATGTGGTGACGCTGCGCGATTTGAGGAAGCGCTTGCCGAACATCAGCGCGACGGCATTACGCACGCCCATCTCTTTCTGATATCCGTCATTGCTGAACACCTGATTCAGGTCGACCAGCCCGCCGGGGCGGATGCCCAGTCTGGACTGGATGTGTTTGCTATCCGAACGCAGGCCGAAGCCGACCTTGAGCAATTGCTGAGAATGCAGCAATTCGATCAGCCAGGGCAGGCTTTCCGCGCGTTGCGTCTGGAACAGATAAGCCTTGTCGCGCAAGGCGAACTGCACCACGTGCGGTCCGTCGCTCACTTCGCCGACGGCGAAGGTGGGTTTGGATTCGGTATCGAAGCCGACCACGCCTGCCGCCATGATCTCCGCCGCAGCGGCGGCACAGGCTTCCGGCGTGGCCAGCAGATGGATGCGATCCAGCGGCAGGCCGATGTAGGGTTCCATCAGCGCGATCTGTTCCTTGCCCGGTACGGCTCGCTGTTGCGGGATGCGCTGCACAAGCGCGACCAATTCCCGATGGATCTCGGCGAACAAGGGGCGGCTGTGCACATGCTCGCTGTCGCAGCGTTGCTGCAGGGTGCGCAGGGCATCGAGCATCGCGGTGCTGTTCGGCGTGGTCTTGCAACGTGCGATCAATTCTTCCAGCAGGCAGGCGAAGGCGCGCACTTCGATGCGTTGCATGGCCGCGGCCTGTTGCGCATCCGGCGGCAGGAAGGAGGCGGCGCCGAAGTCGCCCAGCAAGCAGTCGCCCGCGTCGTTCCACAGCATGTTATGCGCGTACAGGTCGCCGTGCATGATGCCCTGCGCATGCAGATGCTCGGCCACGGCGGCGATGCCGCAGGCGATGTTGAGCGCAACGGGCAGACTGAAGCGCAGCTTCTTCGCATAGATGTCGCGTGTGCAGGAGGCGAGACTGGGCGGGCTGGCCAGATTGCGGAAGGACGGGTCGATCAGTGACATCACCAGCCCCGGTGTCTGTTCGGGATGCTCGCTGACCTTGCCGATGACAGGGATCAGCCCCGGATGCGCACCCGCGGCGATGCTGGCGGCTTTTTCGCTGCGCGGCAGGCCGTCGCTGGTGACCGCGCCCTTGAACAGTTTCACCGCGACCGATGCATCCTGTTCTTGATGCTGGGCACGGTAGATCACGCCGGAAGCGCCTTCACCCAGCTGGTGATGCAGCTCCAGTTGATGCCACTGTACGGGCGTGATGTGCAGATGCTCGAGCGCGGCGACTTCGTTGATGTCGCTGCATGGGTTGCCGGAGCAGGCCAGCCAGGCCAGGCGCGGCATGTCGAACAGCCATGCCGGGAGTTGCTCGAAACGGTTGGCGGCGATGCGCAGCAGTTCCAGACGGGTGCAGGCGGCCAACGTGTCCGGCAACTGCTGCAACTGGTTTCCGGCCAGCATGAGTTTTTGCAGGCGCGTGCAGCGGCCCAGCTCCGGCGGCAGCTCGCGCAGGCGGTTGTCGGTGAGGATGAGCCAGCGCAGTTTCGGCGGCAGCGCTGAGGGCGAAAGCGTTTCGATGCGGTTGGCCTTGAAGCCGATCATCTCCAGCTCGGGGCAGCGTCCCAGCACTTCCGGCACATGCGTGAAAAGATTGTCCGAGCAGAAGATGATGCGCAGTTTGTGCAAACGCGGCAGGTCGTCCGGCAGCTCGCTCAGTGCATTGCCGGACAGGTTGAGGATCTCCAGCGTATCGGCCAGCGCGAATATCTCCGGCGGGAACTCGCGCAGGCCACAACCGAGGTCGAGACGGGTGACGCCGGCCAGTTCGCCGGCGCGCAGGGCTTCAAGTGTGTGCATCAAGAACGGGGTGGGAGCCGGCTCAGCCGGCTTGTTCGGTGGTGATGACGAGGCGGCTGCCTTGCACGGAGTGGATGGTGCCGTGCATGGCGTCGGGCATGCGGCTGTCGAATTTGTCCGCCTGCCATTCGCGGCCTTTGCAGGTCACGCGCGCGCTGCATTCGTCCAGCCATTCGATCACATCCACGCGTTCGCCGACTTCCGGGCGGGCAGGTTTGGCGCTTGTGCCTTTACGGCTTTTGCGGATGAAGAACACGACCAGCGAATGGGCGATGGCACCGGCGCCGAGTGCTACCAGTTGCATGCTCATGTTGGCACCGTTGTATTCGGCGAGCGCGGGATAGGCGAATGCCAGTCCGATCGCGAACAGATACATGGAGCCGTAGAGAAACTCCGCGAGCATGCACAGCACGCCGTACACCAGCCATGAAACCAGACCCATTGAAACCTCCAGAATTATTGTGGGCGCGCGGTCGCGCGCGCAGCCGTCATTTTACGCGAGACACGGAGACGCGGGTCTTGGGTAAGCCAAATTCCGCGAAGAAACTTTCCGCCGTGTCCACCGCATCCTGCGGGCCGGCGATGTAGATGTCGCCCAGCAACATGTCCGCGTCCGCGATCTGGATGTCGTGCAGGAGATCGTGCAAGGCCTGCTCGCGTTTGCCGCTCAGAGTGCGCAGGTCGAAGCCGGCGATATGCTCGTGATAGCTGAAGTTGTCCAGCGCATCGTCCCAGGCGTGGGCGATGTTGGGCAGATAGATATGCTGTTTGTCGGAACCGATCCAGTGCAGGCGGATGTTCTCCACTTCCAGCGACATGGCGTGTTCGATCAGGCTCTTGATCGGGGCGAAGCCACAATCGAACGCGAAGAAATACTGCGGACGAGGGGATTTCTCGTGCAGGATGAATTCTCCCTGCGGGCCTTCGACTTCCACCGTTTCATGCGTCTTGAGTTTGTCGAAAGCGTAGTCCGAGAACAGGTTGCCGGGTTGGCGCTGCAGATGGAACAGCAGGTTGCGGTCGTCGCAGGGGCAGCTGGCGATGGGCAGCACGGCGCTGAACGATCCGGCCAGGCGCAGGGTGACATTCTGTCCCGCGAGGAAGCGCAGCCGCTTGGTACGCGGCGTCTGCAGATGCAGCAGCAGGACATCGTCGTTGATGTGACCGGCCGCTTTGACATGGGCTTCGATCTGCTGGAAGGGGATGTCCTGCACGCTATCCGCCACCGGCGCTTCGATCACCACATCGCTGACGGCGGTGTTGCTGCACAGCAGGACATAGCCTGCCTGCTTGTCGGCCTCGCTGATGATGTAGTCGTGGTTGCGCGTCTTGCGCACTTCGCCGGAGATCACCTTCGCCTTGCACAGTCCGCAGTTGCCGCCGCTGCAGCCGTAGTTGAGTGGGATGCCGGCACGCATGGCGGCTTCCAGCAGCGAGTCATGGCCTTCGACCATGAAGTCGTGTTTGCTGGGCAGTATCGTTACCTGGGCACTCATCACGCGCAGCAGGTTGTCCTTCACCGCCAGCGGATTGATGAAGCCGGGTTCAGTCGCTGATTCGACTTCCTGTGCCAGCCATTGCTTTAATTCTGTCATCGATATATCCGGTGTGTTGTCCAGTTTGTCCCATAGTCGGCCGAGCAAATCCTTGAAACGATTCACCTGCGCCTGACTGTTCGCCAGTTGCTTGCCCAGCCCGGTGATGCGCGCAGCCAGCACCTCTGGTTCCGGCAGGGCGCGTTCGAACACGCGTTTGCCGAAGGCGCGTTCCTTGATCTGTGCGATGCGCTGTGTTTCGGCGGTGTCTTCCAGTTGCGCCGCGGGGTAGCAGGCGAGCAGGTTGCCGACGGTCACCATGCCATCGTGCGCGATCATCTCGCCATGCTGGATCTTGCGTTGCAGTTCGGCGCGCGTCACGCCGATCAATCTTGCGGCGCGGGTCAGGCTGAGCGAGTCGGTCATGATGCCAGCCGGATCACTGTGTCTGCTGCTCTATCGCCTTGCGTTGCTGCTCGGCCGCGTCCTGTTGCATGGCGCCGGCCTGTTTCGCCTTGTCCAGCGCATCGCGTTGCGCTTCGAACAGCTTCGGTGGGGGCGGTTGCGTATCGCTGCGCTCGCAGGCAGACAGTAGCAGGGTGACACTAAGGATAACGGCGATATATGAGCGCATGATGTTCTCCTTGGGGCAGACGCGGTCATGATAATCAGAAATCCGCTCGCAGGCCATGCAGGAACGGAATGTTCGCGCAGTCCGCGGCATTTATTTCATTTTTCAGGGGCGACTAAGGTAGGATTCAGCCTATTTGTCGCGCGGTCCATATTCCGGATTGCGCAGGACTTGATCCAGGATCATGGAGGATGTGTATGGCATCACGACTCGTTTCAGGACAACCGGTGTTGATCATAGGTGCCGGGCGCGGCGGTTCGGCATTGCTCGAAATGTTCATGGAAGACAATCTGGCCAGCGTGGTCGCCATCACGGATACCAACCCGGATGCGCCCGGATTCGCATTGGCCCGCAAGTACGGGATCCCTACTTACACCAATACCGTCGTTGCTCTGCAAGCCTGCAAGGCATATACCGACTGCATCATCTACAACTTGTCGCACGACGAATCGGTCGCCGACCAGGCATATGAAGTGTTCGGAGACCACCGCGTGACGGGCGGCGGGGAGGTCAAACTTTTCTGGCAGATGGTGACCAATCTCAAGAAGGTCAAAGAGGAACTGGAAAAGAGTCAGGACGAGTTGCAGGCCATCATCCGCAACGTGATGGATGGCATCATCACCATCGATGAGGCGGGATCGATCCAGGGCTTCAATCCGGCGGCGGAACGCATCTTCGGATATTCGGCGCAGGAAGTCAGCGGGCAGAACGTGAAAATGCTGATGTCCGAGCCGGATCGCAGTGCGCATGACGGTTATCTGCATCGTTACGTGCATGGGAGCGAGACGCGCATCCTTGGCGTGCGCGGTCGCGAAGTGGTGGCGGTGCGCAAGAACGGCAAGACATTCCCGATGGAGCTTTCCGCATCCGAGATGACGCTGGGCGGGCAGCGCTATTTCATCGGTATCGTGCGCGACATCACCGAACGCAAGGAAACGGAAGAGCGCATCGCCCATCTGGCGCATTTCGATTTCCTGACCAATCTGCCCAATCGTGCGTCATTCCTGACCATCCTCGATCACTCGGTCTGCCTGGCAAAACGGAACAAGAGCGTGCTGGCGGTGCTGTTCATCGACCTGGACGGATTCAAGCAGGTCAACGATACGCTGGGGCATGAAGCGGGCGATCAGTTGTTGAAAGGCGTCTCGATACGTTTCAAGAAATCGATACGCGAGTCGGATACGCTGGCCAGATTGGGCGGCGACGAATTCATCATGCTGCTGGAGAATATCGGCAGCGCGGAGAAGGCAGGACAACTGGCCGAAAAAGTCATCAATTCACTGGCTGAACCTTTGGACCTGAATGGCCAGCTTGCGAAGGTGGGGGCGAGTGTGGGCATCGCCTTGTTCCCCGACGATACCCAGGACGCCAGAGCGCTGGTGAAACATGCCGACGAGGCGATGTACATCGCCAAGCACGGCGGCAAGAATATCTGGAAGTTCTATTGCGGCAAGTGATGCGTGTTTACTGTCCGGTTTCATTTTTTCGATCACATCCTGATCCGCTGCAATCGATAAGACATTCAGGAGCACAGTCATGAGATTCAATCTACTCGCCAGATCGTTGCTGGCCGCGTTACTCATTCTGCAGGGCAGTGTCTGGGCGGCTTCGCCGGCGCCGGTCGCGGCGGAGCATGGCATGGTAGTGACGGCGCATCATCTGGCCACGCAGGTCGGGGTCGAGGTGTTGCAGGCGGGCGGCAATGCGGTGGATGCAAGCGTGGCGGTGGGCTATGCACTGGCGGTGGTGTATCCGGTGGCGGGCAATCTGGGCGGCGGCGGCTTCATGACCATCATGCTGGCCGATGGCCGCAAGACCTTCCTCGATTTCCGCGAGAAAGCGCCGCTGGCGGCGAGCGCGGACATGTATCTGGACCGCAACGGCGATGTGGTGCCGGGCGCGAGCACGGACGGGCATCTGGCGGTTGGTGTGCCCGGCACGGTGGCCGGCATGCAATACGCGCTGGAGAAATACGGCACGTTGCCGCGCGGCAAGGTGTTGTCGCCTGCGATCAAGCTGGCGCAGCGTGGTTTCGTGCTGGGACAGAGCGATGTGGCTATGTTGGGCATGGCGACACAGGCGTTCAGCAAAGATGCGCCGTCCGCCGCGATCTTCCTGCAGCGCGGTCAGCCCTATCGTGTCGGTCAGCGGCTGGTGCAGAAAGATCTGGCGCGCACCTTGCGCTACATCGACCAGCACGGCAGTGCAGGTTTCTATCAGGGACCGGTCGCCAGGGCACTGGTGGCGAGCAGTCAGGGGAACGGCGGCATCATCGCGCAAGCCGACCTCGACCAGTACCGGACGCGCGAACTCGCACCCGTCGAATGCAGCTATCGCGGTTACGGCATCATCTCCGCGCCGCCGCCGAGTTCGGGTGGCGTGACGATGTGCGAGATGCTGAACATCCTGGAAGCGTACCCGCTGGGAGAGCTGGGTTTCCATTCGGCGCAGGCCGTGCAATACCAGATCGAGGCGATGCGCCATGCCTATGTGGATCGCAACAGTTATCTGGGCGATCCCGATTTCGTGCACAACCCGCTGCCGCGTTTGCTCGACAAGCAGTATGCCGCACAGATCAGAGAGAAGATCGCCAAGGACAAGGCGGGCATCTCCATGCAGATCAAACCCGGTGTCGCGCCGCATGAAGGCGACAACACCACGCATTACTCCATCGTGGATCGTTGGGGTAATGCGGTGTCGGTCACCTACACATTGAACGGCGCATTTGGTGCCAAGGTCACCGCGGCCGGGACGGGGGTGCTGCTCAACAACGAGATGGACGATTTCACGGTCAAGGTCGGCGTGCCGAACAGCTACGGTCTGGTACAGGGCGAAGCGAACGTGATCGCACCGGGCAAGCGTCCGCTGAGTTCGATGAGCCCGACCATCGTCACCAAAGACGGCAAGCCGCTGATGGTGGTGGGCACGCCGGGCGGCAGCCGCATCATCACGGCAGTGATGCTGACCATCATCAACGTGATCGACTACGGTATGGATATCCAGGAGGCGGTGGATGCGCCGCGCTTCCATCAGCAGTGGTTGCCCGATACCACTTTCGTCGAGCGCTTTGCGCTCAGTCCGGACACGCGCGCAGTGCTCGAATCATGGGGACAGAACTTCCGCGAAACCGGTTATGCCAACCATGTGACGGCGATCCTGATCGGCGCGCCGAAACTGGGCGGGGAAGCGGTGGGGAACAATCGTTACTACGGTGCCAACGATCCGCGCCACAACACGGGTCTTGCGCTGGGTTACTGAGCGATAGCCGGACGGCTATCGCGTCACATCGCGCCGCTGTCCTGGTCGTGGCTGTGTTTCTTGTAGAGCAGGCTCATCACGCCGGACAGGATGAGTGCGAACACCACCAGAATGATGAAGATGTGCAGTTCCAGCTTTTCCATCACGGCGTACAGGCCGAGCATGGCGAAGATGCTGATGTTCTCGTTGAAGTTCTGTACCGCGATGGAGCGTCCCGCACCCATCAGCAGGTGGCCGCGATGCTGCAACAGCGCATTCATCGGCACCACGAAGAAGCCGCCCATCGCGCCCATCGCGATCAGCAGCAGTACGGCCAGCACGCTGCTGCTGATGGGGATCATCAGCAGCACGGTCAGCCCCATGGCGATGCCGACCGGCAACACGTTCACCGAATGTTCCAGCTTGATGTAGCGCGCGGCCAGCACCGAACCGATGGCGATGCCGATGGCGAACCACGCGGTCAGTTGTGCGGCCTGGCCGATGTCGTAGTTCAGCGCCACTGCCGCCCAGCCGATCAGCAGCAGGCGCAGCGTCGCGCCCGCACCCCAGAACAGCGTGGTCACCGCCAGCGAGACCTGGCCCAGCGGGTCTTTCCACAGCAGCTTGAAGCAGTGCCAGAAATCCTGCATGAGGGTGATCGGGTCGCGGCTCAGCGGTTTGTGTTCGATGGGGACGCGCGGGATGTACAGGTTGAACACGGCCGCAACGATATAGAGCAGCACGATGATGGCGATGGCGAATTTGGGTACGCTGCCCAGCAGCGGGATATGCAATGACTCGACCATGGGGCCGAACAGGTTGGGCGAGATGAGCACGCCGCCGATCACGGCCCCCAGCACGATGGCGGCGACGGTGAGGCCTTCCATCCAGCTGTTCGCTTTCACCAGTTGGCTGGGCGGCAGGTACTCGGTGAGGATGCCGTACTTGGCGGGCGAATAGGTTGCCGCGCCCAGTCCCACCAGTCCATAAGCGAGCAGCGGGTGCATGCCGAACAGCATGGCGATGCAGCCGGCGAGCTTGATCAGGTTGCTGATGAACATCACGCGCCCTTTGGGCAGCGAGTCGGCAAAGGCGCCGACGAAGGGCGCGAGCAATATGTAGGAGAAGATGAAGAACTGCTGCAGTACCGGCGTGTGCCAGTTGGGAGAAGCCAGTTCTTTCAGCAGGGCGATGGCGGCGAACAACAGGGCATTGTCGGCAAGCGCACTGAAGAACTGCGCTGCGAGGATGGTGTAGAAGCCGCGATTCACGATAGGTACAAGTTGAAATGACGCGGTTTTATAACATGAAACATCTTGCGGGATTGTTAAATTCTGAATATTTGCGGCACTTTTCGGGGCGAATGGAAAGTGAGGCCTGCTATCATGCGCGGCAAGATTTTTCCTGCAGAGCATCCATGTCGCGCCCCATCCAGGCCCATATCGAACTTTCCGCATTGCGCAACAACTTGCGCGTGGTACGCCGTGCTTCATCGGCACGCGTGATGGCGGTGGTCAAGGCCAATGCCTACGGTCATGGTCTGCTACAGGCGGCGGAGGCGTTGAGCGATGCGGATGGCTTTGCCTTGCTGGATGTGCGCGATGCGGTGGCGCTGCGCGAGGCCGGTTTTCGTCAGCCCATCCTGTTGCTGGAGGGCTTCTTTTCGCGTGACGAACTGCCATTGCTGGCCGAATATGAACTGACGACCGTGATCCACAGCCAGCAGCAGATCGAATGGCTGGAAGCCTACCCGCGCCGTAACGGGTTGGCGGTGTGGCTCAAGATCAACAGCGGCATGAACCGGCTCGGCTTCGCCGCGCAGGAATTCCCCGCCGTGATGGAAAGACTGAAGTCGCATCGCGCAGTGCGCGAGGTGACGCTGATGACGCATTTCGCGCTGGCGGACGAAGCGCCCGGTGTCGCCACGCAGCTCTCGCTGTTCGAGCAGCTCACTGCCAATCATCGTTTGCCGCGCTCGCTGGCGAACTCTGCCGCCATCCTGCATCACCCCGCTTCGCACGGTGACTGGGTGCGGCCCGGCATCATGCTCTACGGCAGTTCGCCGTTCGCCGATGTCAGTGCGGAAGCGCTGGGTTTGCAGCCAGTGATGACGCTGTCCAGCGAGCTGATCTCGGTGCGCGAGATCAAGGCGGGCGATGCGGTCGGTTATGGGGCGACCTTCCGTGCCGGGCAGGCCATGCGCATCGGTACCGTGGCTTGCGGCTATGCCGATGGCTATCCGCGCCATGCCGCGAGCGGCACGCCGGTGCTGGTGGATGGCAAACGCACGCATACCGTGGGGCGGGTGTCGATGGATATGCTCAGTGTCGATCTGAGCGATTTGCCGGAAGCGCGCGTGGGCAGTCGCGTGGTGCTGTGGGGCGAGGGCATGCCGATAGACGATGTGGCGCGCGCCGCCGGTACCATCAGCTACGAATTGCTGTGCGCACTGGCGCCGCGCGTGCCGGTCAGGCGCTGAGCGCTTGCAGCAGTTCGCTGGCGGCCTGACGCATGGCAGGTGTGGAGGTATCCGTCAGCGTAAGCAGTTGTGCGCGTTCCATATTGCCGTAATGGCTGTTCAGCGAACGCAGATAACCCGGGTCGTAATGCAGGGCTAGCAGTTCGCCGACCAGGGTGTCGAACTTCCCTGAGCGTATCTGTTGCTCCCATTCCGCGAGGCGTTTCGCGCCGTGGAAGGGCTTCAATATTTCCAGCCGTTTGATCAGTGCCTCGGGGTCGTCGATGTAGTGCCGGTATTCGTCCATCAGCAGGGCGATGCGCGCTTCGCGCGAGGTGTCCAGCATCACGCATTTGCTGTTATGCATGGCGTTCACCAGCGGTGCAGGAATCGTGAGGCGACCGATCTTGCTGCTTTCGGATTCGACAAACACCATGCGCGCGGAATCCAGCTTGCCCAGCGTTTGCACCAGCGCAGTTTCGAACGACTTGGGAGAGGGCTGTGACTGGGACGGGATGCCGCCCAGCACCGAGCCGCGATGATGGGCCAAGGTCTCGAGGTCGAGCACCTGCGCGCCCTTGGCTGCCAGCGCAGCCAGCAGCCGGCTTTTGCCGGAGCCGGTGGGGCCGCAGACGATGCGGAAGTTGAAGCGGGCGGGGAGCGTTTCCAGTTTTTCCAGCACGTCGCGCCGGTAGGTCTTGTAGCCGCCCTCCAGTTTGTGCGCCGCCCAGCCGATCTGCGCCATGATGATGCTCATCGCGCCGCTACGCTGTCCGCCGCGCCAGCAGTAGACCAGCGGCTTCCATGACTTGGGCTTGTCCATGAAGCGCGTCTCCAGATGATGGGCGATGTTCTTCGCCACCAGCGCCGCGCCGACCTTGCGAGCCTCGAACGGCGACACCTGCTTGTACAGGGTGCCGACGGTGATGCGTTCCTCGTCGGACAGCACCGGGCAGTTGATCGCGCCCGGGATGTGGTCGTCGGCGAATTCCGCCGGGGTGCGCACGTCGATGATTTCGTCAAACTCATCGAGCTGTGTTAGGTTCGCGGTTCTGAATAACATGCGTGCTGGAGTGAAGATGTCTGAAGTGAAATTGACCCGATTGTCGCATGGCGGCGGATGCGGCTGCAAAATAGCACCGGGCTTGTTGCAGGAGATACTAGGCAAGACCTCACAGGCGATGCCGTTCCCCGACCTGCTGGTGGGAATCGAGAGCAGCGACGATGCGGCGGTGTATCGTCTCAACGATCAACAGGCGATCATCGCCACCACCGACTTCTTCATGCCCATCGTCGACGATGCCTTCGATTTCGGGCGCATCGCGGCCACCAATGCCATCTCCGATGTGTATGCCATGGGCGGCACCCCCATCATGGCGCTGGCCATCGTCGGCATGCCGATCAATACGCTGCAGCCGGATATCATCCGCCGCATCCTCGAAGGCGGCGAAGCCGTGTGCCGCGATGCGGGCATCCCCATCGCGGGCGGACATTCCATCGATGCGCCGGAACCGATCTACGGACTGGTCGCGCTCGGCATTGTGCATCCGGAGTATGTGAAGAAGAACAACGCGGCGCGCGCCGGTGATGTACTGATCCTCGGCAAGGGCCTGGGCGTCGGTGTGCTGGCAGCCGCGATGAAGAAAGAACTTCTGAGCGAAGCGGGCTATGCGCAGATGATAGAAACCACGACCAAACTCAACCGCGTGGGCAGCGAGCTGGCAGCGATGCCGCACGTGCATGCGCTGACCGATGTGACCGGCTTCGGTCTGTTGGGTCACTTGCTGGAGATCTGCCGCGGTTCGCAGCTGGGCGCGACGGTGCACTTCGATCAGGTGCCGACCTTGTCCGAGGCGCTGCCGCTGGTGCAGCAAGGCATCGTGGCCGGCGCCATTGCGCGCAATCTGGCGAGCTACGGGCACGAGGTGGACTTTGCGGCCGGGCTGTCGGAATGGCAGCGCCAACTGCTCGCCGATCCGCAGACCAGCGGCGGGCTGCTGGTGTCGGTCGCCCCGGAAGGCGTCGAGGCGGTACTGGCAAGTTTCCGTGCGGCAGGTTTTGCGCAGGCAGCCGTGGTTGGCGAGATGACTACCGGCGCGGCGCGCGTGGCGGCAGTCTAGTCAGCCAGGGACGCCAGCACGAGTTCGGCCGGTTCGGGCCGGCCGAACAGATACCCCTGATGGACAACCTCGCCGCGCTGGTTGAGGAAGTCCGCCTGTTCCTGCGTCTCCACACCTTCGGCCACGATCTTCAGATGCATGTGCTTGGCGACCGCCAGAATGGATTCGATCAGGGCAGCATCGCTCGGGTCGCTGGGTGCATCCTGCACAAAGGTCTTGTCTATCTTCAGCTCGTGGATAGGAAGACGTTTCAGGTACGCCAGTGAAGAATAGCCGGTGCCGAAATCGTCCACCGAGAAGTGGATGCCGGTCACGGCCAGCTCGTTCATCTTGGCGATCACACTGCCGACGTTGTCGATCACCACGCCTTCCGTCACCTCTATGGTCAGGTGCGTGGGTTCCGCGCCGGTGGCGGCGAGCGAGGCATTCACCCATTCCACGAAGTTCGGCTGGCGGAACTGGCGCGGGCTGATGTTGACCGCGATGCGATAGGGGCGTCCTTGCAGGGCTTGATGTGTGAGCAGTTTGCACACTTCGCCCATCACCCATTGGCCGATCTCGATGATGAGGTCGGACTCTTCGGCCACGGGAATGAACAGGCCGGGCATGAGCAGACCTCGCTGCGGGTGCTGCCAGCGCACCAGTGCTTCCGCCCCGACCGTCCTGCCGGATGCATCCACCTGCGGTTGCAAATACAGGCGCAACTGTCCGCCGGGGATCGCCTGGCGCAGTTCGCTTTCGATCTGGAAGCGTTGCTTGGTGGTCTCGTCCATGCTGTGTTCGAACAGCGCGGTTTGCCCGCCGCCTGCATTTTTGGAGCGATGCAGGGCGGTGTTGGCGCGGCGCAGGATATCGAGCGCCGAATCTTCATCCTTGCGCAGCGGGAAGTGTGCGATACCGATGCTGACCGTAAGCGTGAAACTGTCGTCCCCGAGCAGGAGCGGCTCGCGCATGTTGAGGTGGATCTTTTGCGCGACATGCATGGACTGGTGTGCGGCTGTTTGCTGCTGTTTGGAGAGATCAGGCAGCAGGATGGCGAATTCGTCGCCGGAGAGCCTGGACAGCATGTCTCCCTCGCGCAATAAATTACTTAGCCTTGCACCGACGGCCTTGAGCAGCTCGTCGCCTACATTTTGCCCGCTGGCGTCATTGATATTCTTGAAGCGGTCGATATTGACCAGCAACAAGGCATCGTGGCGGCTCTGGCGCACCGCGATGGGCAACATCATGCCCAGACGATCAAGCAGACGGGCGCGATTGGGCAGGCCGGTCAGGCTATCGTAGAACGCCAGGCTGTGTATCTGTTGTTCCGCTTTCTGTCGCTGCGTGACATCCATGCCGATGGCAAGCAGGCCGGTGATGTTGCCATGCTCATCCTTGAGCGTTTTGTCGTACCACTCGACGCTCAATTCGGTGCCGTCGCGCGTGAGCACGATGTCGATGTTGCCGACGGTCTGGACGTCGTGGATCGCGGCTTTGAACATTTCACGGTCGGCATTGCGACTTGCGGGCGGCAGGAATGTCTCGAACCAGTCCCTGCCGCGCACCTCGTCCAGGCGCCATCCGCTGAGTCGCTCCATATAGGCATTGAAGCGCACGATGCGTCCTTCGCAATCCAGCACCAGCACGATGGCCTGGGCGGTGTCGATCAATGTCTCGGCGAAGTCGCGTTGTTTGCGCATCTCCAGTTCCGCGTTCTTCAGATAGGAGATGTCGCGCGAGATGCCGAACAAGCCGGTCACCTGACCGTTCGCATCATGCAGCGGGCCTTTGGTGACGAGGAAGAATGTCGAGCCATTGGTGGTGGTGAGCTCTTCTTCCGCGGTGATGATCCGGTTCTCATCCAGGACACGGTTGTTGCTTTTGATGATCAATTCCGCCTCCTGGGGCGGGAAGATATTGTTGTCATCCTTGCCGATCACCACCGAGGCCGGTTTGCCGACGAACTTTTCCGACGCCCGATTGAATAACAGGTAGCGACCTTGCAGATCCTTGGCAAAGATCGCATCCGTCGAACCTTCGGCGATGGCATTCAGCAAGGAAGCCAGTTTTTCCTGTTCGCCGAGGTTCTTCTCTGCCATGCGTCTGGCCATTTCTGTCCGGTAGCGTGCCTGGTGCAACATCATGCTGAGCAGGCTGATCAAAATGCCGTTTCCCACCAGGATGGCCAGCTGGATCATGTCGAGCCTGTGCGCCGGCGCAAGGTCGTCGAGGATATAGGCATCCAGCACGACGGCAGAGACTAGCGTGGCGAACAGGCCGGGGCCGAGACCGCCGATGACTGCGCAAACCAGAATTGGCACCATGAACAGCATCATCAAGGGACGATCGGAAAACAGGGGGGCGAGATCATTCCGCATCAGTAGCGTCATAAGGGGCAGGCCCGCCGCCAGCAGATAGAGTTGCCAGGCGGGCCAGTGCAGCAGGCTGCCTTGCAATCTGAGCGAACTTGAGGCGTCCTGCGGCCACAAGCGGTGATTCAGCAACAGGTAGAGCAGGATGGATGTGATGCCAACGAAGAGCAGCCCCTTGAACGTTTGCGCAAAGTGGAAATAGATGGGGTCGGTGGCCAGCCAGCGGATGACTTCGTCCGAGATCAATATCCACAAGCTGGCGAAGACGGCATACAGCACCACGACTCGTGCGGTGTCGAGATGGGTAATGCGTGCGTGGTCTTTGCCTTGCATCGCTGTACTCCGCGTCCGTGTGGTGTCCTCGACAGGAATCGAACCTGTAATTGCCCCTTAGGAGGGGGCGGTTATATCCATTTAACTACGAGGACGCGCGTGATTCACGTTAGGTACCGCGCATTCTAACGTAAAATCCCGCCCTCGCTTACGCTTGCCTGAGGAGATTCGCTATGAAATGGCTGCTTCTGTTCGGATTGTTCGCGGCGATGAGTTTGCTGGTGATGCAGATGGCGCGTGCGGGCGAGTTGCCCAGGGAAGGGGAGGCAGCGCCGGATTTCGAGCTGCCCGATCAGCATGGCGTGAAGCATGGTCTGCAACAGTATGCGGGCAAGTGGCTGGTGCTGTATTTCTACCCCAAGGACGATACGCCCGGATGCACGCAGGAAGCCTGTGCATTCCGCGACGACTTGCACAAGCTGACGGCGATGGGGGCTGCGGTGGTGGGGATCAGCGTGGACGACAGTCAGAGCCATGCCGAATTCGCCGAAAAATACCATCTGCCATTCCCGTTGCTGGCGGACAAGTCCGGTGCAGTGGCGGCGCGCTATGGGGCGTTGCTGGATATGGTGCTGTTCAAGGTGGCCAAACGTTACACCTTCCTGATCGATCCGCAGGGCAGGGTCGCCAGGGTTTATCTGAAAGTGGAGACTTCGAGGCATTCGACGGATGTCATCGAGGATTTGAAAGCAATGATTGCGAAAGGGAAGTGATGAAGTATCCGAATGTGAATATCTTTGCCGCGTGGTTCTTCATGCCGCAGACCATCTTCATGGGCTGGGTCGCTGCTGCGGGCGGCACCGTGCTCAATATCCTCGGTCTGCCGACCACCGAAGGCGATATCCCGAGCCGTCTGGTGGGGGCGCTGCTGCTGTTCGCAGGCGTGTTCGTCGTCTGGTATCTGAAGCATGGCCTGCCGCCGCAGGGCAAGGAAGGCGGCAACGGGTATACCTTCGGTCACAGGCTGACACTGGTCGGCAATGTGCTCGCCGCCTGTCTGTTCGTGTTCCATTTCTTCGCGTTGCAGATCACCGACTACAACACCCATCTGGTGCTGGACAAGTTCACCACCATGTTCGGTTACCTGTGCATGGGCTTCTTCGCGGGCGGTTTCTCTTTCATCTACCAGTCTTCGATGCCGCAGGAAGAGAAGAATAGTTAATGGCTACCTCAAGAAAAGCAATAGTTCTAAGCAAGGCAAGGCGCGAGCAAAAAATCGCGACGCGGCATATTGATATATGTAAGGAGCAATTTTTTGTGAGCAACGCAGCATTGCGACGAAGTATTGTTTTTATTGAGGTGGCCTGATGCCGTACATTACGCTGGATAAGGCCTCGCTGGCTTTCGGTCACGTCGCACTGCTGGACCATGTGGATTTCCAACTCGACGAGGGCGAGCGCGTCGGACTTATCGGGCGCAACGGCGGCGGCAAATCCAGTCTGCTCAAGGTGCTGGCAGGGCAAGCACATCTGGACGACGGTACCTTGTGGCGTCAGCCGTCTGCGCGGGTCTGCTATGTCAGCCAGGAACCACCGCTGGACGCGGAGGCGACCGTGTTCGATGAGGTCGCACGCGGGCTGGGCGAGTTGCATCAGCTGCTCACCGACTATCACCATCTGTCGCATCAACTGGCCGAACCGGACGCCGATTACGACAAGCTGCTGGAGGCGATGCAGCCTTTGCAGACCGCGCTCGAAGCGCAGGACGGCTGGTCGGTGCAGGCGCGTATCGAGACGGCGATCCAGCGTCTGGAACTGGATCCTGAAGCTATCGTAGGTTCTCTATCTGGTGGCGTGCGTAAACGCGTGGCGCTGGCGCAGGCGCTGGTGGCCGAACCCGAGGTGCTGATCCTCGATGAGCCGACCAACCATCTGGACTTCGCCTCCATAGAATGGCTGGAAGGCCTGCTCAAGGAATTCCGCGGCAGCGTGCTGCTGGTCACCCACGACCGGCGCTTCCTGGATAACGTCGTCACCCGCATCATCGAACTGGACCGTGGCCAACTGGCCAGCTTCCCCGGCAATTTCGCGTCTTATCAGAAGATCAAGGAACGCATGCTGGCGGACGAGGCGGTGGTCAATGCCAAGTTCGACAAGGTGCTGGCGCAGGAAGAGGTATGGATACGTCAGGGCATCAAGGCGCGCCGTACCCGCAACGAGGGCCGCGTGCGGCGACTGGAAGCCTTGCGACTGGAACGTGCAGCGCGCCGCGAGAAGGTGGGCAAGGTCGAGATGAACCTGGATGCGGGTGACCGCTCTGGCAAGCTGGTGGCCGAATTGACGCATGTCAGCAAGTCTTTCGGCGAGCGCAGGATCATCAGCGACTTCTCCTGTCGCATCCAGCGCGGCGACAAGATCGGTTTGCTCGGTCCCAACGGTGCAGGCAAGAGCACCTTGCTCAAGATTATCCTCGGCGAGATGAAACCGGACAGCGGCGATGTGAAGCTGGGGACGAAGATATCCGTGGCGTATTTCGATCAGCTGCGCGCGCAGCTGGACGACGAGGCGACACTGGCCGACACCATCAGTCAGGGTTCGGACTTCATCGAGATCGGCGGACAGAAGAAACATGTCATCAGCTATCTGGGCGATTTTCTGTTCGCGCCGGAACGTGCGCGTTCGCCGGTGAAGAGCTGTTCCGGCGGCGAGCGCAACCGCCTGTTGCTGGCGCGCCTGTTCACGCAGCCGGCCAACGTGCTGGTGCTGGACGAACCGACCAACGACCTGGACATCGAGACGCTGGAATTGCTGGAAGAGTTGCTGGCCAACTACGAGGGCACGCTGTTCCTGGTCAGCCACGACCGTTCCTTCCTGGATAACGTGGTGACGCAGGTGATCGCCTTCGAGGGCGACGGCAAGCTGATGGAATATGTGGGCGGCTACGAGGACTGGGTACGCGTGAAGCAGTTCGAGGCGAAGAACCGTGTGGCAGCACCGGCACCCGCCAAGCCGGCGGCAAAGCCTGATGCGCCCAAGGCCAAGACTGCCAGCAAGCTGAGTTTCAAGGAACAGAAGGAACTGGAAGAGATACCGCGCCACATCGAGCAGCTTGAGCGTGAGCAGGAAGAGATCGCAGCGGCGCTGGGCGCCGGTACCTTGTTTCGTGACAATCCGGCCCATGCCAAACAGTTGAGTCAGCGTGCTGCCGAGATCGAGGAACGGATACTGGATCTGATGACCCGTTGGGAGGCGTTGGAGTCGCGCTGAGCAGTGGGAAAGGGAGGGGAGATGAAACGCAAACTGTTGATGGCACTGGGTGCGGGGCTGTTGTGTCTGCCGGCCTGCTCCACCAGACAATTGATCGATATCGCCACGGCCAGCGATCCCAAGCAAGCTTTGCGCAGGGTCGCCACGAACCGCGTCGAAGCCTACAAGTACAATCCGCAACTGATCCTGTCCGACCTGCGCAAGGTGCGTACCGAATACAACCGGCTGATGGGGAATGTGCAAAAAGAGAGCGGTTCGAAATGGGGCAAGAAGGAATCGCGCACCCTGCCGAGTCGCACGCGCTACGTCAAATACACCGAGAACTACAAGAACCGCGTGGTGGTGGATTACGACGCGGGCAGCATCCTCATCGAGCATCTGGACGAAGCCGGCGTAAAGGACAAGCTGCGCAACGCAGTGGTGGTGGCGCTACTGACGCCGAGCGATCCGGGCGCGGTCGACCTGTTCTCCGACAAGGAGATATCACTCAACGGCGATCCCTATCTGGAGCAGATGGTGGCCGACCAGAACGGCAACCTGCTCAAGTCGCGCGAGGATGTCGAGCGCTACGCAGACTACCTGGTCGATAACAGGTTGCAGTCGCGCAGCATCGATGCGAACGGCACGCGCAAGAACGTGTATTACGTGAGTTTCAACATGGTGAATTCACATCTCGACAAGCGTGCCATGCAATATGCCGCAACCGTGCGCCGCCATTCGGACAGCACCCATGTCAGCCGCAGCCTGATCTATGCCGTGATCAAGACCGAGAGTGCGTTCAACCCTTACGCCGTGTCGAGTGCGCCAGCCTACGGCATGATGCAGCTGGTGCCTGCCAGCGGCGGGCGTGAGGCTTATCGAAAGGCCAAGGGTGAGGATGTGATGCCGAGCAAGGAATACCTGTTCGACGCGAACAACAACATCGAGCTGGGCTCCACTTATCTGGGGGTGCTGCTCAAGGACAGCCCGCTGCGCGAAATACAGAACCCGGTGTCACGCGAATACTGCGCCATTGCAGCCTACAACACCGGGCCGTCGAATGTGTTCCGTGCTTTCAGCGATGCCAGGAACAGCCGCGACCGCCAGTACGAGGCGATCAACAAGATCAACGGGATGAAGCCGGAGCAGGTGTATGCGGCATTGCGCACCAGGTTGCCCTACGAGGAGACGCGCGGTTATGTGGTCAAGGTAGTGGAGGCCAAGAAGCTGTACGCCGTGATGTGAGGTTTCATTCGTAGCGCTTGAAGTACAGCGCGTAGCATTCTTCTGCGATGGGACGGTATGAGGAGTTTCTCACATATTCAGCGATCTTCAGGTCTTCGCTGACCACGTGGTTGGCGACCCAGGAAACGATCTGCGGCAGGATGTCTTCCGGTGCTTCCTGTTTGCGGTTTATCTGGGCGATGAAGACGTTCAGCACGGCGAGCAATTCAGAATGGATGCGTTCGTGATCGGCCAGTCCCGGGTAGCGTAGCTCTGCCATCAGATTTTCTTCACTCAGGAAGTGGAATTCGGTGAACTTCTTGATCTCCAGCATGATGCCCATGACCACCTTGTGATCCATCCTGCTGGTCAGTGCGAGGTCGAGTTTCTTGAGCAACAGCACCAGCATGCGATGCTGGGTATCTATCATCTCGTTGTCGATCTCCAGTTCTTTTTTCCAGATGATATGCATGACCGTGGTCTCCTCTTGCTAAGGATCATGGCGGCATCTGCGGAGGGATTGTACTCCGTGCGTGAAATGCTTATCTCCATGCTGTGCTCATGGGATGAGTCGGGGATGATATTGGTACTTGCCACTTCGATGGGGCAGGAATAGTCTGATGCCATGTCAACACCCTGCAGGAGGTGTGCCATGAACCGTGAAAACCAATTCCAGGTCTTGTCGGAGTCCGTCAAATGTGCGGTCTGCAAGAAGGAAGTTCCCCGCGCTGATGCGGTGGATTTTGAGGTGGGGGATTACGTTGCCCATTTTTGCGGACTCGAATGCTACGCGCAGTGGCAAGACCGGCGCGTGACGGAAGACGAGCCCGACAGCATGGACGAACAATCCTGAATCGAAAGTACGCTTGCTGGTACAGAGCAATGGGCAGGAAGGCTGTTTTACTTGGTATGTCTGGCCAGCATCCTGTCGAGTTGATTCGCGAATGCCTGCCGGTCCTTCTGGTTCAAGGCAGCCGGTCCACCGGTCTCCACCCCGCTGCTGCGCAGCACATCCATGAAATCGCGCATCGCCAATCGTTCCTTGATGCTGTCGCGGGTATATAACTCGCCGCGCGGGTTCAATACATGTCCGCCCTTGGCGATCACCTCGGCGGCCAGCGGGATGTCCGCCGTGATGACCAGATCGCCTGCTTCGGTCATCTCCACGATCTTGTTGTCCGCCACGTCGAATCCGGCCGGCACCTGCATGGCACGGATATAGGGCGAGGGCGGGCAGTGCAGCAGCTTGTTCGCCACCAGCGTGGTCTGCAACTGTCTCCTGTCCGCAACGCGGAACAGGATCTCCTTGATGACCTTGGGGCAGGCGTCGGCGTCGATGAGTATCTTCATGAGGTATGTTTATTTGTCAGTTGTCGCGCCGTCCGGCATCCGGCCCAGGCGGAAGAACAGCCAGGGCGCACAGGCGACCCAGAGCAGGATGAGCGGCCACAGTCTGCCTTCAGTCATGTCGTAGTTTGCCAGTAATTCCAGCCACGGATGTCCGGCGACATAGTGGAAGAACAGGAACTCGAAGGCCATGGTCAACGCCATCCAGAACAGTCCGATGCGCCAGGCAACCTGCGCCGATGCCGGCGGCCAGCGTCGCACATACTGGCGGATCACCACCGCGAACAGCAGGATGCCCGTCACGCATGAAATCTGATGCGCAGACAGTTCGGAAACATATCGTCCATAGGTAAAGTCGCGCAGGGTGCCGTTGATCATGGCAATCACCAGCAAGACCAGCCAGCCAAGAAGCGGACGCGACCTGCTCATGCCATCTTCGAGGGCAGTTTGATGCGCTCCCCGTCCACGGCAAATACGCCCATGCCTTGATGATGCAAGGTACGCGGGTTCCTCTGTGCGGGATCTATCCATGCCTGCACGATCTCCAGCACGAAAAAGTTGTACTTGTTCACCATGCGGCGATCGACCACCTTGCATTCGAGATTGGCGTAACACTCCGCGATCAGCGGCGGAGCGACCTTGGCGGCAGGCGCCGGTGTCAGTTTGAATTTCCTGAATTTGTCCACCTCGCGACCCGAGCAGTTGCCCACCTTTACTACCTGCTTCGCCAGTTCCACGGCCGGGATGTTGAGCACGCATTCTCCGGTCTTCACCAGCGCTTCGAAACTGTGGTTGCGCCCGCTGATTACGCACCCCACCAGTGGCGGGGTGAACTCCATCATCGTGTGCCAGGACTGGGTCATGATGTTGGCCTTGCCTTTGTGTGCGGTCGTCACCAGCAGGACCGGACCCGGCTCCAGCAGGCGGTAGGCTTTGGAGAGCGGAAAGTTCTTCTTAGACATAGCCTCTACCTCGCGTAAAATCTCGCCGCACTATAGCGCTGTCCCTGTCCAATAACCATATCCCGTGTCCGCCGAAGTCGAACGTTTCTTTTCCGAACAAAGCCCGCTTGCCACTGAGGTGGCCTCGTTCCGTCCGCGCGCGCAACAGCGCGAGCTGGCGATGGCGGTGGCGGAGGCGATACGCGACAACGCCATCCTGATCGCTGAAGCGGGCACGGGTACGGGCAAGACCTTCGCCTATCTGGTGCCGGCGCTGCTCAATGGCGGCAAGGTGGTGATCTCCACCGGTACCAAGAACCTGCAAGACCAGCTGTTCCAGAAAGACCTGCCCATGGTGCGAGATGCCCTGAAGGCGCCGGTGTCTGTGGCCTTGCTCAAGGGGCGTTCCAACTATGTGTGTCACTACCATCTGGAGCTGGCGCAGTCGAACGGCCTGTTCAAGACGCGCGAGGATGTGAAGCATCTGGCGAAGATCGTGAACTATGCCAAGGTCACGCAGAGCGGCGACAAGAGCGGGCTGGCGGATGTGCCGGAGACTGCGCCGATCTGGATGAACGTGACCTCGACGCGCGACAACTGCCTGGGACAGGATTGCCCACAGCACAAGGAGTGCTTCGTGCTCAAGGCGCGCAAGGAGGCGATGGAGGCGGACATCGTGGTGGTGAACCATCACCTGTTCTTCGCCGATGTGATGCTGCGCGACGAAGGCGTGGCGGAACTGCTGCCGGCCTGCAATACGGTGATCTTCGACGAGGCGCACCAGTTGCCGGAGACGGCCAGCCTGTTCTTCGGCGAGAGTCTTTCCACTTCACAGCTGTTCGATCTGGCGCAGGATGCGCGCATCGAGGCACTGACCTCGGCCAAGGATTTCGCGCCCTTGCCGGTGGCCTGTGATGCGCTGGACAAGGCCGCGCGCGACATGCGGCTGGTGTTCAAACGCGAGGGGCGCATGGCGGCGCAGGCGGCAGAAGACTTCAAGGATTTCGCCCCGACACTCAAGACGCTGGGCGAGAAGCTGAGCAATCTGGCTGCCATGCTGGAGAAGCAGGCGGAACGCAGCGAAGGACTGGAGAACTGCCATCAGCGCGCATTGACGCTGGCGCAGCAGTTGAAGCACTGGCAGGACGGCGATGTGCCGGAGACGGTGCGCTGGCTGGAGGTGTTCCATCACTCCCTGCAACTGAACACCACGCCGCTGTCCATCGCCGAGATATTCAAGAAACAGATCGGCGGCCATCCGCGCGCCTGGATATTCACCTCGGCGACGCTGGCGGTGAAACAGAACTTTGCGCATTATCAGGCCGAGATGGGGCTGCAGGATGCGCGCACCGCGTGCTGGGACAGTCCCTTCAATTATCCCGAGCAGGCCTTGCTGTATGTGCCGCAGGGACTGCCGGAGCCGAACACGGATGGTTATACCGATGCGGTGGTGCAAGCGGCCTTGCCGCTGATCGAAGCGAGCAAGGGCAGAGCCTTCCTGCTGTTCACCAGTCTGCGTGCGATGCAGCGCGCCTACGAGATTTTGCAGGCGGAGTTCGACCGCAAGAACCTGAAGTATCCGCTGATGATCCAGGGCGAAGGTTCGCGCAACGAGCTGCTGGCGCGCTTCCGCGAGCACGGTAATGCGGTGTTGTTGGGCAGCCAGTCGTTCTGGGAAGGGGTGGATGTGCGCGGCGAGGCGCTGTCGCTGGTGGTGATCGACAAACTGCCATTCGCGCCGCCGGACGATCCGGTGCTGGCCGCACGCATCGCCGAGATGAACAAGCAGGGGCGCAATGCCTTCATGGAATTCCAGCTGCCGCGCACCATCATCAACCTGAAGCAGGGTGCGGGGCGTCTGATCCGCGACGAAAGCGACCGCGGTGTACTGATGATCTGCGACCCGCGGCTGATCTCCAAACACTACGGAAAACGTATCTGGCAGAGCCTGCCGCCGTTCAAGCGCACGCGCGTCGAGGCCGACGCCGTGGCTTTCTTTACCCGAGACTAAGCCGTTGCGATGCAGCGGTTGCGTCCTTCCGCCTTGGCGCGGTATAGCGCGTCATCGGCGTCTTTGACGATCTTTTCGTAATCCGGGTGGCCGCTATAGGCGGAGATGCCGATGCTGACCGTGATCGATGTCGTTTGACTGTCGCTTACCCTGATCGTCTCGGCAGCGAATCGCTCGCGAATGTTTTCGGCGACTTGTTTTGCCTGCTCCAGGCCGACTTCCACCAGCACCACCAGCAATTCCTCGCCGCCGTAACGAAATACAAAGTCTCCCACGCGCACATTGGCTGTGACCAGGTCCGCGGCGTGCTGCAACACCAGATCGCCTCCGGCGTGACCATAGGTGTCATTGATGGTCTTGAAATGGTCGATATCCAGCAGCAGGACGGCGAATGAAGCGCCGGCGCGTCGGGCCAGCGCGACCTCGCGCATCAGGATGGTGGGCAGGTAACGACGATTGAGCAGGCGTGTCAGGCTGTCGCGACCGCTTTCAACTTCGAGGAAGCGATCGAAAAGACCGGTAAGCAGGAACTTCACTTCACTGATGTCAGCTTCGACCTGTTTCATCGCATCGCGCGTATCTTCGCCGTTGCTTCGTCCTTCGATCACTTGCGGGATCAGCCGTTGTTCCAGTTTTTCCACGCAGCTGCGGATGCGATCCAGTTCCGGTGCATCGTGGAAGATGATGCTGGCCTTGTGCTGCAGCCACATGCCGAATTCGGAATGCCGCATCACGGGAATGCTCGTGCCGGAATCGCTCAGCAGGTGCAGCAGCAGGTGTTGTGCCCACTCCAGCAGCGCAGCGCGCTGTCGTTCACGCTCGGCCAGCATGTTCTGACCCAGTGCGAACATCCGGTAGGATTCGTCGGTACGCACGCTCTTGCCGACATTGATGATGAAGGAGTCGGTCATGGCGGACATGCTCAGTTCCATGGAGTCCGAGATGAAACTGGTGCCCTGGACGAGGCCCGAGCGGTCCAGATGGGAGTCGATGAGATGCTCGGTGATCGCCTGCTTCAAAAGGCGGGCGCCGCGCATCACCATCGAGATGGGTATCTGGATGCGTGCATGCACTGCGCCGACATGGCATTGATGCCTGTAGACCGTCAACCCATCCGACTGCTCCAGCGCAAACAGTTGGCGCAGCCAGAGTTGCATGGAACTGTGCAGCCGCTGGTTCACCATGTCGTGATCGAGAAAAGGTTTGGCTTCAGGATCGGTCAGCATGTGTTCATAGAATAATGTGGCCAGATCATGGCAATGCCGGTCTACGGTCTGATAGACAAGCTGCTGAACCGATTCCGGTGTTTGGGTGTGCAGGCGCTGCCACTCATGGGCGAATTCTGCAGCCTTGTTGTTTCTGTTCATGAAGCGTCCGGGGAGGTTGTTCGAATGGCGGCGATTATACCGGTGACGGGTCGTTTATTCGGGGATGCTGGCAAAGTACGTTGACTGGTGTGGCATATTGTTGTCCACTGTACGACGGGTGCCTTGCAGCAATTGAGTTCTATCTATGGTGACAGGAAGTTTCTTCGAGGAGTTGTTGTTCCGTATCGATGCGCACAATCTTGCCGTGCGTTCGGAACAGCTGCGCGCGCGCTTGAAACTGTTCCCGTACATGTTGCTGGGGCAGGTGCTTTCCGAGCCCATTTTCGTCTGGCTGATGTGGGGGGCAGACTCGCATCGTGAGCTGTTGTTATGGATCAGTTGCGCCTATCTGCTGCACCTGGCGGAATTCGTGACCTGGCTGGGGTACCGCGACCGTGCCGACACGGCCGGAGAATGCCGGGAATGGAGCAGGCGATTCCTCTGGTTTTCGTTGGTGGTCGGCATGATGTGGGGTTTCGCGACTCTGTTCTTCTTCCCGCCTGTCCTGCTGGATCAGGTGTTGCTCATCTGCCTGATGCTCGGCCTTGCCGCCGGAGCGACCTCCATGAATGCCACGCATCCGCCGGCTTTCTATGCCTACCTGTTCGGCCTGATGTTGCCGCTCATCTTCCGGGTGGCGGTGGAGCAGGACGAGACGCATATCGCGCTTGCTATCATGCTGCTGTTGTTCATGGCTGTGATGCTGGGCGCCGGCCAGTTCCTGAGCCGGCTCATCATGCAATCCCTGCGCCAGCGTTTTGTGAACCAGTCGTTGGCCAAACAGTTGGAGCAGCTGAACAACGGGCTTGAGGCTATGGTGCGCGAGCGCACCGAACAGTTGCAGCGCAAGACCGAGGAGGTTTCGCAGATCCGCGATGTCACCATCATCGCGATGGCGACGCTGGCGGAGACGCGCGACCAGGAGACCGGCAATCATCTGAAGCGCACCCAGACCTATATCCGGGCGTTGGCGATGCAACTGCGTTCGCATCCCCGCTTCAGCGCATATCTGAGCGATGACTACATAGAGTCCCTGTATAAACTTGCTCCCTTGCATGACATAGGCAAAGTGGGCATCCCCGATCACATCCTGCTCAAGCAGGGCAAACTGACGCCGGAAGAATACGAGATCATGAAGACACACCCGACACTGGGCGGCGAGGCGCTGGCGGCGGCGGAAGCGAGTCTGCCGGCTCCCAACAGATTCCTGCATATCGGCCGGGAGATCGCTTCCGGCCATCACGAAAAATGGGACGGCAGCGGTTATCCCAATGGACTGAAGGGCGACGGGATCCCCATCTCCGCACGTTTGATGGCGCTGGCCGATGTCTATGACGCCTTGATCTGCAAGCGTGTCTACAAGAAGGCTTTAAGCCATGAAGATGCCGTGGCCTTCATCGTGGAAGGACGTGGCCAGCATTTCGATCCGGATGTCGTGGACGCATTCCTGTCGATCCAGACGGAATTCATGCAGATTGCGGAGAGGTTCAGTGATTGATGGATAAGCGTTTGTTGATGTTGCTGGGGAATGACGAATCGTTGTATCCGGAGATCCTGGAAGCACGTTTCCCGCGTGTGTTCAACAAGATCGTGGAGTTGATCGATACCCCTGATATCGATGTCTATCTGCAGGATCTGATGGTGGACAAGCGCAGTGGCGACCGGGCCGGCTTTCCGCCCGAGGCTGCGGCCGAGATCATCCGGTTGAGCAATTTTCTGGACAGGCTGCACAGTGACGACAAGAAGGTCGGGGTCTGGGACGATGTGCCCGATTACAAGCGCAACGAGCTGGAACGACTGGGATATGAGTTCAGCGCGGGCGGGCTGATCAAGTCCATAGAAGAGAACAACCAGAATGCGGTACATGAATTCCTGTCCTGCGGCGTTGACCTGGAGGTGCGGGACGAACGTCACTGGACGCCGTTGATGATCTCGTCATTCAACGGCAACGAAGCGTTCGCGCTGTTGTTGATCAAATGCGGGGCCAAGATCAATGCCTGCGACAAGAACGGCTATAACCCGCTGCATTGGGCGGCTTTCAACGGCTATTCGAATGTGGTCAAACTGCTGATCGACAAGGGTTCCAACCCCAACCATCAAAGCCAGTTCGGCTGGACCGCGCTGATGCAGGCCGCCACGCGCGGACACCTGATCGCTTGCGCATATCTGATATTGCGCGGTGCGGATGTGAATCTGGCCACGGTGGACGGCTGGACGGCCTTGCACAAGGCGGCCAACAACGGCCACACGCAAGTGGTCAAATTACTGCTGGATAAAGGTGCCAATCGCTATGCCAGATACAGCGATGGCAGGACGGCACTGGATCTGGCCGAGCGCGCCGGGCATCAGGAGATCGTCGCCATGCTGAACCCGGGAGGCGCTTACGCGGTGTGATCAGCCGGGCAGTGAGTTCAGTACCCAGGCCGTACCTGCAAGGGCGCTGAAAAAGAAGGTCAGGTGCGCCCATGCCCACGCGGCATAGCGCCGCGCCAGCCGGTCCGGGGACAAGTTGCTGAGCAGGAACAATCTGTCGTCTTGCGGCAGGCGCAGGAAGTGGGTGTCCGGTTCATTGCGTACAGCTGTCAATCGCTTGTCCGCTTCGCGTTTCGCCGCCTGTCTGGCCAGCATCCATTCATCGATGTCCAGGTGACCATTCCCATCCAGGTCGAACCTGCGCATCAGTTCTGCGTTGTCCAGCTTCCATTCGGCGATGACCTGTTTGATCAGGTCGTTGCGCGTGAGCGGGTTGTTGCTTCCGCCCATGGTCCTGAACTCACCCAGCGCGTACAGATTGTCTTCCCGGATCAGCTTCCATTCCGTATAGCGATGGTCGGCAACCTGCCAGGTGTCCTTGTGTTGCGTGATGACCTCGGCCCCCCGGGGATCGATCACACAGATGCCGCTGCCGTCGTCGATGCAGAAGGGGGTTTCGCTCTGGCCAGTCGATTCGGTACTCCACTCATTCTTGCTGTTCCTGCGCTCGACCTTGTAGCGATACCACAGGCAGGGCAGCATGGAATATTTGCCGAGTATGGGCTCGCCCTGCGCTTGCGCGCGGCCGACCAGTTCGACATAGCCTTGTGCCGCCGATGCGATGTGTGAAGTGGGGGTGCCGCTGATCATGCGGTAGCGGTGCAGTGCGGAATACCAGGCGAAGATACTGATGAAGGCGATACCGCCCAGCGTCCACAGCCAGCCATCACGGCTGCCCAAATGAAAACCGGCGAACAGCAATACGAGCTGTCCGCCGGAGGTGATGAGTTGTGCGTATTGCTGCCGCAGGGAGTTCAGCATGACTGTTCTCCGTGCGCTTTTTTCATCGATATTTAAAAACGGAAACCCAGTTTCAGGCTGGTGGATTTGGCCGAGCCGGTCTTGTCGAACTCAATGGCAAGATTGGTCAGACCGAAGTTCAGGTTCGCACCGGCGAACAATTTGCCTTGCGTGAAGCTTTCGGTCGCGAACAGTTCAGAGGAACTGTTGGTCCAGACCTGGCCGACACCTGCATAAGGCGTGAGCATGGCGAAGCCTTTGGAGATGGAAACGTCCAGGCTCTTGGTGTCCAGCGACAGCTGGTTCACGCCGGAGAGCTTGGTCAGTGCGCCGCGCACGGCCACTGCCGGCATGGCGACGCCGCCTTCGATGAAGGCCCAACGCAGTTCACCACCCATCAGCCTGATGTCGGTCGTGGGAACGGCAGAATAGAAGGCGCCGATGTCGATGTTCAGCGGCAGGCCTTTGGTGACATGCAGCTTGGGAACGTACAGGTTGCTGAAGTCGCTGCCGGTCAGGCTGTTCCACAGCGGGGCGCTTTTCGCCAGGTCGGTCTGGGTGATTTCCAGGCCGATATCGAAACCGGTGATACCCATGGATTCCGCGGGCACGACGCCTTTATAGCTCAATGCGGAGCCGAGATCTTCAGAGACACTGCGGAAAGATGCTTGTCCACCAGTCAGGTTGCCCAGGTTGATGTTGCCGGCCAGGGCAGGCTGGGCGATGCCCAGGGCGCAGGTCAGTACGAGCAGTTTCTTCATGTTGTATTTCCTTTTGTATATAGAAAGTGTTGTCCACGTCGCTGATTCCGGCGCAGGCTGCACTGTGAGTGGGGAAACCGGTTTTGGTTCCTAGTCGAATAGTTTCTTGAGATCGACGTCAGCCTTTTCCGCCGTGGCGAATTCCAGCAAAGGCTTGGCCGGATAGGCGAACATGTTGGCGATCAGCACGGCCGGGAACTGTTCGATACCGACGTTGTAGATGTTCACCGATTCGTTGTACAGCTCGCGGCGATCGGCGATGGTGTTCTCCAGTCCGCTGATGCGCGTCTGCAGCTGCATGAAATGTTCGTTGCTCTTCAGTTCCGGATAAGCTTCTGCCACGGCGAAGATATTGCCCAGCCCCATGCGCAACATGCCTTCGGCCTTGCCCAGTGCGGCGATGTCCTGGCCTTCGCGTGCGGTCTGTACCATGGAGCGCGCTTCGATCACGCGTTGCAGCGTCGTCTGTTCGAACTGTTTGTATTGTTTGCAGACTTCGACCAGTTTGGGCAGCTCGTCATGACGCTGCTTGAGCGCCACATCGATGTTGGCCCAAGCCTTGCTGACCGCATGCTTGAGGCTGACCAGATGGTTGTACAGCGTGATGCCGTAGATCAGTGCGACGAGGGTGACGCCGAGCAGGAGCAGGGTAGAGGTCATGCGCGATTCCTAAGTCAGTGGGTTTTCGCGGCGCATGATAAAACAATTAAGCCCCGAGTGTGTGGCTCAGAGCTGTAGTCGCCTGGTGGTCAACACGGCACCGGGATCGTCGCGCCAGACTGCCGGATCGGTATCCACATACAATTCGATCTCGATCCCGTCAGGGTCCTGGATATAGAGCGACTGGCTTACGCCGTGGTCGCTCATGCCGAAGATGCTCACATGACTGGCTTCCAGATGCGCCTTGTACGCACGCAGTTCATCCAGGCTGTCGCCCACCTTGAATGCCACGTGATACAGGCCGACGCTGCCGGGATCGGCTTCCGCCGCGTGCGCGCCGATCTGCATCAGTCCCAGGTCGTGATGGTCCTCGCCCAGCGTGAAGAAAGCCATCACGCCCTGGTAGCGTGCGACTTCTTTCATGCCCAGCACGTCCCGATAAAAGGCAATGGAGCGTTCAAGGTTGCGGACCTTGAGCACGACATGACCGAGTGCTTTGACTTGCATGCGCTGCTCCTTGCCGGTAGTCGGTTTACTGACCGAAGAAATCCTTCACCTTGCCCATCCAGGATTTTGCGCGCGGGTTATGGCGCTCGGTATCCTTCTGGCTGATCTCTTCGAACTCGCGCAGCAATTCCTTTTGGCGGCCTGTCAGGTTGGCAGGTGTCTCCACGATGACGTGACAGTGCAGGTCGCCATGTTGATGCGTGCGCATACCCTTGATGCCTTTGCCGCGCAGGCGGAATTGTCTGCCGCTCTGGGTCTCGGCCGGGATCTTGATGCGTGCCGCGCCATCCAGCGTCGGGATCTCGATCTCGCCGCCCAAAGCCGCAGTGGTGATGCTGATCGGCATCTCGCAGTGCAAGTCGTCGCCGTTGCGTTCGAACACACTGTGCGGCTTGATGTGGATCTCCACATACAAATCGCCATGCGGTGCACCGTGCGATCCGGCCTCACCATGGCCGCTGTGGCGCAATCTCATGCCGCTGTCGATACCAGCCGGAATCTTGATCTCCAGCGTCTTCTGTTTCTTCACGCGACCAGAACCGTGGCAAGTGCCACAAGGCGAGCTGATCTGCTTGCCGCTGCCATGGCAGCGCGGGCAGGTCTGTTGTACCGAGAAGAAGCCCTGTTGCATGCGCACTTGGCCGTGACCGGCACAGGTCTGGCAGGTCGTGGCGCTGGTGCCGGGCTTGGCGCCGGAACCTTCGCAGGTCTCGCACTCTTCCATGACCGGGATGCGGATCTGCTTCTCGGTACCGCGTGCGGCTTCCTCCAGCGTGATCTCCAGGTTGTAGCGCAGGTCAGCACCGCGATGTGCCTGACTGCGTCCGCCGCGTCCGCCACCGAAGATGTCGCCGAAGATATCGCCGAAATCGAATCCGCCTGCACCGCCAGCGCCGAACGGGTTGCCGCCGCCCATGCCGCCTGCTTCGAACGCAGCGTGGCCGTATTGGTCATAGGCGGCACGTTTCTGACCATCGGACAGGGTCTCGTAGGCTTCCTTGGCTTCCTTGAAGTGTTCCTCCGCTTTCGGATTGTCCGGGTTGCGGTCGGGGTGGTACTTCATGGCCAGCTTGCGGTAGGCCTTCTTGATCTCTTCCTCCGACGCGTCGCGATTGACGCCGAGGACTTCGTAATAGTCGCGCTTGCTCATGTTTTTTCCATGTGACGGTGGGGCGCATGCGCCCCACCGGTTACAGCATCAAGGATGGAGTGTCTTACTTCTTGTCGTCTTTGACTTCGGTGAACTCGGCATCCACCACGTCGGCGTCGTCAGCCTTGGCTTCAGGTTGCGCACCGCCTGCGGCTTGTGCCTTGGCTTGCTCGGCGGCATACATCTTCTCGCCCAGCTTCTGTGCAGCGGTAGCCAGTGCCTCGGTCTTGGCCTCGATGGCTTCCTTGTCGTCGCCTTTCACCACTTCCTCGGCTTCCTTCACGGCTACTTCGATCGCGGACTTCTCATCGGCAGACAATTGCTCGCCGTAGTCCTTCATCGACTTGTTGGTGGAGTGGATCAGCGCATCCAGCTGGTTGCGTGCGGTCACCAGTTCCATGGCCTTCTTGTCTTCGTCGGCGTGCGCTTCGGCATCGGCCACCATGCGCTCGATCTCTTCTTCAGACAGACCGGAGCTGGCCTTGATGGTGATGTTGGCTTCCTTGTTGGTGGCCTTGTCTTTGGCGCTCACGTGCAGGATACCGTTGGCGTCGATGTTGAAGGTCACCTCGATCTGCGGCATGCCGCGCGGTGCGGGCGGGATGTCGGACAGGTTGAACTGGCCCAGACTCTTGTTGCCGGAAGCCATGTCGCGCTCACCCTGCAGCACGTGGATGGTCACCGCGGACTGATTATCGTCAGCGGTCGAGAACACCTGCGACGCCTTGGTCGGGATGGTGGTGTTCTTCTTGATCAGCTTGGTCATCACGCCGCCCATGGTCTCGATACCCAGCGACAACGGGGTCACGTCCAGCAGCAATACGTCCTTCACTTCGCCTTGCAGCACGCCGCCCTGGATGGCTGCGCCCACGGCCACCGCTTCGTCCGGGTTCACGTCCTTACGGGCTTCCTTGCCGAAGAACTCTTTAACCTTCTCCTGCACCTTGGGCATGCGGGTCTGACCGCCGACCAGGATCACGTCGGAGATGTCGGAAGCGGACACGCCGGCATCCTTCATCGCGATCTTGCATGGCTCGATGGTGCGTGTGATCAGGTCTTCGACCAGGCTTTCCAGCTTGGCGCGGGTGATCTTCACCGCCAGGTGCTTGGGGCCTGTCGCATCGGCAGTGATGTAGGGCAGGTTCACTTCGGTCTGTTGCGCGGAAGACAGTTCGATCTTGGCCTTTTCCGCTGCGTCTTTCAGGCGTTGCAGCGCCAGCATGTCCTTCTTCAGATCGACGCCGTTCTCTTTCTTGAACTCTTCGATCAGGAAGTCGATCACGCGCATGTCGAAGTCCTCGCCGCCGAGGAAGGTGTCGCCGTTGGTGGACAGCACTTCGAACTGGTGTTCGCCGTCGATCTCGGCGATGTCGATGATGGAGATGTCGAACGTACCACCACCCAGGTCATACACCGCGATCTTGCGATCGCCTTCCTGCTTGTCCAGGCCGAAAGCCAGTGCGGCCGCAGTCGGTTCGTTGATGATGCGCTTCACGTCCAGACCGGCGATACGGCCGGCATCCTTGGTGGCCTGACGCTGCGAGTCGTTGAAGTAAGCGGGTACAGTGATGACGGCCTCGGTGACCGGCTCGCCCAGGTAGTCCTCGGCGGTCTTCTTCATCTTCATCAGCACTTGTGCGGAGACTTCCGGTGCGGAGATCTCCTTGTCACGCACCTTCACCCATGCGTCGCCGTTCTTGGCCTTAACGATCTCGTAAGGCACCATGTCGATGTCCTTCTGCACCATCTTCTCGTCGAAGCGGCGGCCGATCAGGCGCTTCACGCCGTACAGGGTGTTCTTGGGATTGGTCACCGCCTGACGCTTGGCCGGTGCGCCGACCAGCACTTCGCCGTCTTCCATGTAGGCGATGATGGACGGGGTGGTGCGAGCGCCTTCAGCGTTCTCGATCACCTTGGTCTTGCCGTTTTCCATGACGGACACGCAAGAGTTGGTGGTGCCCAAGTCGATACCGATGATTTTTCCCATGATGCTTTCCTTTCAGTTCAATACGTAAATGTTGGAATCCTGTTGCTGCCTTGTCGCCATAAATGGGGCGTCAGTCAGCGATTTCAAGTGTTATTTGCCTTTGCTCACCATCACCAGCGCGGGGCGCAATACGCGGTCGTTCAGGGTGTAGCCTTTCTGCATCACGCTGACCACGGTGTTGGCGTCCTGTTCGCTGTCTACCATACCAATGGCCTGGTGCTTGTTCGGGTCCATCTTCTCACCGACCGGGTTGATCTCGACGATGTTGAATTTTTCGAACACGGAGGCGAGCTGCTTCAGGGTCAGCTCCATGCCGTTCTTGAAGCTCTCCACATTCTCGGTCTCGACGGACAAGCCGGCTTGCAGGCTGTCCATCACGGCCAGCATCTCGTTGGAGAAGCGTTCCACTGCGAACTTCTGCGCCTTGCTCACGTCCTCAGCGGCGCGGCGGCGGATGTTCTCACCTTCGGCCTTGGCGTACATCCAGGCGTCGTAGTGCTCCTGCGCCTTGCGCTCGGCTTCCTGCAGCATCTCTTCCATGCTGGGCATGGATTCGCTGCCTGTTTCAACCGCATCTGCCCGAGTTTCAACGGCTTCGTGTTGTTCGATCTGTGGCTTGTTTTCCTGCTGTTCCATTTGGTTCTCCTGTTGGCGACTGGTCGTGAATGGGGGCGCAGAATGGGATTTCAAGAGGGAATGTGAAATTTGTTTGATTTCGACCTCATTAGCTGGGTATTACTGGGTATCATTCAATCCATCACGATCCCGGACGGTCCGGATGTCAGCGGCAGGGGGCCTGCTGATGTGCGGACGTGGCTCTTCCTCGATGAAATTGTTGCTGACAATCCGTGCGCAGTTACTGGCTCTGGTGGTGGCATTCGCCATCCCGGCGCTGGCGCTCATGGCCTATGTCGCACTGGAGAACGTCCAACACGAGACCGAGAACGAACAGGCATACGCCCGTACCCTCACGGTCATAACCGCCTCGGATATTTCACGGGTCTTGCAGACCAATATCGATCTGTTGCAGCAGATGGCCAAACGGCCGGGTATACGGTTGGTCGACGAGCATCGCTGTGACCCTATCCTGTGGGACTTCCGTCAGCTCTTCCCAAAGTCCGCCAACATGACCGTGATCGACCTGGCGGGGACGGCGATCTGCTCTGCCGTGCCCCAGCCGGGCGGCAACAAGGTATCCATCGTCAATTCCCCCTGGTTTCCTCGTACCCGAACGGCCGAGTCTGAAGTGGTGAGCGATCCCTTCTATGGCCCGATCACCGGCCGCTGGGTGACCGTGCTGACCTATCCGATCCGTACCGGTCAGGGGCGCAAGCTCGGCTATCTTGGATTACCGCTCGATCTGGCACTGTATGAACCTAACCTCTCCCAGGCACCGTTGGAGCCGGGCACGGTAGTCGGGGTCATCACCGAAAGCGGTGTGGTGGTGTGGCGCAACATCGATGCCGAAAAATGGGTGGGGAAGCGCCTGATCAACAATGAGCAGGTGAGATCGCTGCTGGCACTGCGCGACGGCGAGATGTCCGCAACCGGGGTAGATGGCGTCAGGCGCTTCTATTCGATCAAGCCGATCAAGGGCGTGAACTGGTATGCCTATGTGGGCATACCTGTCGAGGGGGGCTATGCCAAGTTGGGCGATACGTTCTGGCAGAACGGTGTGGTCGGAGGCGGGATATTCGTTTCCATCCTGTTGCTGGCATGGTGGATCGCCAGGCGTATCTCCCGTCCGGTATTGGGGTTGGCCTCGCTGGCACGCAGTGTGCGGCAAGGGGATCATCAGGCACGTGCCCAGTTGGCCGGGCCGCCCGAGTTGCGCGAAGTGGCGCGTGAATTCAATGACATGCTGGAGGTGCGTTCACGCATTGAAGCGGCATTGCGCACCAGCGAAGCCAAGCTGAACGAGGCCTTGCACATCGCCCGCATCGGCTACTGGGAATATGAAGTGGCCAGCGGCGAATTCATCTTCAACGACCATTACTACGCCTTGTACGGCGGCACTACAGAACAGTTCGGTGGTTACCGGCAGAAGGCGGCAGCATTCATGCAGCGCTGGGTGCACCCTGAGGATGTGTCACGCGTGGGCGAACGTGTCGAAGAGGGGCTGCGGCCAGCGGGGGAAAGCATCAAGTTTCATGATGAGTCGCGTATCTTCGGTATGGACGGTTCGATCCGCTGGCTGGAGGTAACTTTCAGGCGTGAGTTGAACGAGCAGGGGCAAGTGGTGCGGCTGATCGGTGCCGCACAGGACATCACCGAGCGCAAACATGCAGAAGCGTCGCAACGGAAGCTGAACCGGGCGCTCAAACTGCTGAGCGATTGCAATACGACCCTGGTGCATGCTGTGGACGAGAATGCCTTGCTGGCAGACATCTGCCAGCTGATCGTGCAGCGCGGCGGTTATTGCATGGCCTGGGTGGGGTACGCCAAGCCGGATGGCATCACGGGTATGCGTCCGATCGCGTATGCGAGCGAAGCAGGACATGCGGCCGCTGCGACGCAGCAGATGCCGATCGAATTGATCGCCGAGCACGATCTGTCTGTGCAGGCCTGCCTGACGCGTCAGACGGTGATCGATCCGGACATCGCCAAACATCACGGTGATACGCGCTGGAAGACAGCCATGCTGGAACACGGTTTTAGTTCGGGGATCGCCTTGCCTCTGCTGGTGGAAAGGGCGTGTCTGGGTAGTCTGTCCATCTACGCCAGGGACACTGAAGCTTTCGAGGAGGAAGAGGTGCGCTTGCTGGAAGAGATGGCGGAGGACCTTGCCTTCGGGATCGAGACGTTGCGGACGCGCCAGAAACATGCAGAAGCCGAACTCAGGCTGGAGTTCCTGGCGCACCACGATGCACTCACCGGATTGCCCAACCGTATCCTGCTGCGGGATCGCTTCGAGCAGGCGGTTGCGCAGTCTGAGCGGACGAATACCGGCGTGGCCGTGATGTTCCTCGATCTGGACAACTTCAAGGAAGTGAACGATACGCTGGGGCACAGTCTGGGCGACAAACTCCTGGTCGAGGTGGTCGGTCGCTTGCGGGAAGCGCTGCGGGACAGCGATACGATCAGTCGTCAGGGCGGTGATGAATTCATCATCCTGTTGCCGGAAGTGGAGGGCACCGATGTGATGAGCAATATCGCCCAGCACATCAATGACGTGTTCAACGAACCGTTCGAGGTGGGAGAGTATTCCATCAATACCTCGGTCAGTCTGGGCATCAGTCATTACCCGCGCGACGACCGGGATTTCGATGCACTGTTGCGCAACGCCGATACCGCGATGTTTCAGGCCAAGGAGAGCGGGCGCAACACCTACCGTTTCTATTCGGAGAAGATGAATCTGGATGCGCAGGAGCAGATGTTCCTGCATGGACGGATGCGCACGGCGCTCAAGGACAACGAGTTCAAGTTGCACTACCAGCCGCAGATCGATCTGGATGACGGACGCATCGTGGGTGTGGAAGCGCTGTTGCGCTGGAGCCATCCTGAGATGGGGACGATCCCGCCTTCCCGCTTCATCCCGCTGGCGGAGCGTAGCGGTTTGATCATCCCGATCGGCGAATGGGTGTTGCATGAAGCCTGCCGGCAGGGGCGCGTCTGGCATGATCAGGGCAAGGCGTTGATGGTTGCGGTCAATCTGTCGGCCCTGCAGTTCAAACGCGGCAATCTGGTCGAGACTGTCTCTCAGGCTTTGCAGCAATCTGGCTTGCCAGCCGAGTCGCTGGAGCTGGAATTGACGGAATCCATCCTGTTGCAGGATGTGGAGCTGGCCATCAAGACCTTGCATGCACTGAAAGAACTGGGGGTGCGACTCTCCATCGATGATTTCGGCACGGGCTATTCCAGCCTGTCGTACCTGAAACGTCTGGCTGTGGACAAGCTCAAGATCGACCAGTCGTTCGTGCGCGACCTGAACCGGAGCGCGGACTCGGACGCCATCGTGCGTGCCATCATTCAGCTCGGCCATGCCTTGCAACTCGAACTGATCGCGGAGGGGGTGGAGACCGCCGAGCAACTGACCTTCCTGCGCGCGCACGGTTGCGATATGGTCCAAGGCTATTATTTCAGCAAACCGGTCGAGGCCGGCCATGTCTTCGATGGCGAGCGTCAGGGAGCAGGATGAGGTTCCTGTGGGTCTTGCTGCCCGGCTGGGCAGAACCGCGAGGATGTCAGCTTCTTCGTCTGGCACCAGCAGGCTGTCAGACGCTTTGGCTCGGCAGCTTACCCGCGGGTGCGTGAAGGCTTGGGCGGAAAATATCTGCAGGGGACTATCGCGTTTCAACTGAATATCTGTGCGCACGCGGCATGGTGGTCGGCGGACAGGCGCCGCCGTTCGTCGGTCAGCCGTTCGCGATCCCGGCAGGGGCGTTGCGCGACAACGCACTGGCCATCGCCGGCAACCTGGCGAACCGTGCCAGCATGCAGCTGACCTGGTCGTTCTGATCTGTCGCGTTCCGCACTATTGAAATGCCTCGAAAGCCGGGGGCGCATGCGATAATCCCGTTCGCATTACCAACTTCAGATCATGACTGCCCGTAACTATCACTGGCGTATCGCCGGGTTCTACTTCTTCTACTTCGCGTTCGTGGGGATGTTCTCACCTTACTGGAGTCTCTATCTCCAGTCGCTGCACTTCGATGCCATCGATATCGCCATCCTGATGACCTTGCAACCGGTGATGCGCATGGTCGCGCCCAGTCTGTGGGGCTGGCTGGCCGACCACACCGGCAAGCGGCAGGAAGTGGTGGTGGCCGCGGCAGGGCTGAGCGCGTTGTTCTATGCTGGGGTGTTCTTTACCGAAAGCTTCTGGGGGCTGTTCGCGGTGATGCTGCTGATGAACTTCTTCTGGAGCGCATCCATGCCGCTGGTCGAGGCGACCACGCTGACCTATCTGGGCAAGAACACGGCGCATTACGGACGTCTGCGCTCCTGGGGGTCGGTCGGTTTCATCCTGGCGGTGGTCGGTCTGGGCTATGCCTTCGATTACGTCGCCATCGCCTGGCTGCTGTGGGCGGGGCTGTTGTGCGAGATCGGCATCCTGCTGTTTGCGCGCGAGATTCCCAAGACCGAAGTGCTGGCGCATCACACCGATCATCAGCCCATCCGGCAGATCGTGATGCAGCCACGCGTGCTGGCCTTGTTGGGTGCCAGCTTTCTGATGGCAGTGGCGCACGGCCCTTACTACACCTTCTTTTCCATCTATCTGGTGGAGCATGGCTACGCCAAGAGTGCAGTTGGCGGCTTGTGGGCGCTGGGCGTGATCTGCGAGATCGGCGTGTTCTTCCTGATGCCGGCGCTGGTGCGTCGCTTCGGTTTCGAGCGCATCCTGCTGTTCAGTTTCGCGATGGCAGGCATCCGCTTCCTGCTGATCGGCTGGACGGTGGATATCGTCTATCTGTTGCTATTGGCGCAGGTGTTGCATGCTTTCACCTTCGGTTCCTTCCATGCGGCGTCGGTGGGCCAAATACATGAGTTCTTCCAGGGGCGGCACCAGTCGCGCGGGCAGGCCTTGTTCGGCAGCGTGACGTATGGCGCCGGCGGCGTACTGGGCGGACTGGCCAGCGGCCCGATCTGGCAGCACTGGGGCGGCTCGGCCTTGTATACCTTCAGTGCACTGATGGGTTTCGCCGGCTTGCTGCTGATGATGTGGCAGATGCGCCAGACGGCCGGGGAGCAGGCAGCTGCTGCATAAGTTCAAAGCGCCAGCGCAGTCTTGTCCACCACCCGGCGCAATACGAAACTGGAATGCACGCCGGTGACCCCTTCGATGCGGGTGATGCGGTTGAGCAATAATTCCTGGTAGGCATCCATATCCTTTACGACCACCTTGAGCTGGTAGTCGGCATCCTGTCCGGTGATCAGCAGGCATTCGAGCACATCCGGGATCTCCGCGATTTTCGCTTCGAAGTTATCCAGACGTTCCGGGGTGTGCTTGTCCATTGATATAAGAATGAGTGCCATCAGCGACAGGCCGAGTTTTTTTGCATCCAGCATGGCGCGGTAGCCGGTGATGAGACCGGCATCTTCCAGCGCATGCAGGCGGCGCAAACAGGGCGAGGGGGTGAGGCTGATGCGGTCGGCCAGTTCCTGATTGCTGATACGCCCGTTCTCCTGCAATACCCGCAATATCTCCAGATCGTAGTTGTCTAGTTGCATATCATTCTCCTGATTTTGCAAATTGAGCTATTAACATTGATTCAATGTCATACACGCGCAATTATATTGCCGATATGGCAATTTCCCAAGGTTAATTTGCAAGCGTCTGCCGGGGCTTTGTTCTTATGATGCAGCTCGTAGTTTTCCCATTGCATAGGAGAGAGATCATGTTGAAACACCCTGCCAGCAAATACCGTCCATTCCCGGCTATCGCACTTGCCGACCGGCAATGGCCGGATCGCACCATCACCCAGGCGCCGATCTGGATGAGCACCGATCTGCGCGATGGCAATCAGTCGTTGTTCGAGCCTATGGATGCGGAGCGCAAGATGCGCATGTTCCGCATGCTGTGCGAGATCGGTTTCAAGGAGATCGAGGTGGCTTTCCCCTCGGCATCGGCAACGGATTTCAATTTCGTGCGCGGGCTGATCGAGGGCGGTCATATCCCACAGGACGTCACCATCGAGGTGTTGACACAGGCGCGCGAACATTTGATACGCCGCACCATGGAATCGCTCAAGGGGGCGAGGCGCGCCATCGTGCATGTGTACAACCCCATCTCCAAACCGTTCCGCGAAATCGTCTTCGGCATGGGCAAGGAAGAGGTGGTGAATATGGCGGTTTCGGCGGTGAAGCTGGTCAGGCAGTTGGCAGATGAGCAGCCGGAAACGGAATGGATGCTGGAATACAGCCCGGAAACATTCACGGCAGCCGAACTGGATTTCTCGTTGGAGATCTGCAATGCCGTGGCCGCTGCCTGGGGGGCGACACCGCAGAACAAGGTGATCCTCAATCTGCCGACCACCGTGGAGCTTGCCACGCCCAATGTCTATGCCGACCAGATCGAGTGGATGCACCGCCATCTTGCGCGACGCGACAGCGTCATCCTCAGCGTGCATACGCACAACGACAGGGGCTGTGCGGTGGCTGCCGCCGAGCTCGCACTGATGGCAGGGGCGGACCGCGTCGAAGGCTGTCTGTTCGGGAACGGGGAGCGCACCGGCAATGTGGATATCGTGACGCTGGCGATGAATCTCTACACGCAAGGCATAGATCCGGGACTGGATTTCTCCGACATCGACGAGGTGGCGCGCACGGTGGAATATTGCAACCAGTTGCCCGTACATCCGCGCCATCCCTATGTCGGCGATCTGGTGTTCACCGCCTTCTCGGGTTCGCATCAGGATGCGATCAAGAAGGGCTTCGCGGCCCAGCAGCCGGAGGCGATATGGCAGGTGCCTTATTTGCCGGTTGATCCGCGGGATGTGGGAAGAAGCTACGATTCGGTGATCCGGGTGAACAGCCAGTCGGGCAAAGGCGGTATCGCTTATTTACTGGAGAAGGAGTACGGCATCGTCATGCCGCGCCGCTTGCAGGTGGAGTTCTCCGCTGTTGTACAACGGCATGCGGACAGCCATGGCGGGGAGATCAGCGCAGCTGGGATCTGGCAGTTGTTCTCGGCAACCTATCTGGAGGCTGTCGCACCGGTTCGCTATCTGGGCCACCATTTGTTCGAGCATGGTGATTTGCAGGGCATACGCCTCAATGTCGAGATCGAGGGTGTCGAGCATTCGCTCGCGGGTGAGGGCAACGGCCCTATCGATGCCGCCGTGCATGCCATGCAAAGTGCCGGTGTCCAGGTGCGGGTGCGCAGTTATGAAGAGCGTTCGATAGGGGCGGGCAGCGAGTTCAGCGATGCGCGCGCGTGTGCTTTCATGGAGATCGCGCATGCGGAAGGCGGTGTCGGCGGCTATGGCGTGGGCATCGATGCCAACATCGTGACGGCATCGATCCGGGCGTTGCTGAGCGGCATCAATCGCGTGGGAACAGGATGTGTCGAGCAGGAAGGCGAAGGGCGTACTGTTGCTTTGGATGGTGCCTCCGCTGTGGCATAATCGCCCGCTAATTCAGGAACTGCAAATGAACGACAAAACCTTATACGACAAACTCTGGGATTCGCACGTGGTGCGGCAGGATGCCGACGGCACGGCGTTGATCTATATCGACCGTCAACTGGTGCATGAAGTCACCAGTCCGCAGGCCTTTGAAGGCCTGAAGCTGGCAGGGCGCAAGCCGTGGCGTACCGCCTCCATGCTGGCTGTGCCGGATCACAACGTGCCGACGACCAATCGCGCTGCCGGTATCGCCGATCCGATCTCGCGCCTGCAAGTGGAAACGCTGGATGCGAACTGTGCCGAATTCGGCATCGTCGAATTCAAGATGGGCGATATCCGTCAGGGCGTGGTGCATGTGATGGGGCCGGAGCAGGGCGCGACCCTGCCGGGCATGACCGTGGTGTGCGGCGATTCGCATACCAGCACCCATGGCGCATTCGCAGCATTGGCGCACGGCATCGGCACTTCCGAGGTCGAGCATGTGATGGCAACGCAATGTCTGGTGGCGAAGAAATCCAAAGCCATGCTGGTCAAGGTGGAGGGCGCCTTGGGTAGAGGGGTGACAGCCAAGGACATCGCGCTGGCCGTGATCGGCAAGATCGGTACGGCAGGCGGCACCGGCTATGCCATCGAGTTCGCCGGTTCTGCGATCCGCGGTTTGAGCATGGAAGGTCGCATGACCTTGTGCAATATGGCCATTGAAGCCGGAGCGCGCGCGGGTATGGTGGCGGTGGATGATACGACCATCGAATATGTGCAGGGACGTCCGTTCGCGCCGCAAGGCGAGAACTGGGACAAGGCGGTCGCCTACTGGAAGACCTTGCATTCCGATACAGGCGCGAAGTTTGACGCGACGGTGGAACTGGATGCTGCGCAGATCAAGCCGCAAGTGACCTGGGGCACTTCGCCGGAAATGGTGACGGATATCAACGGTCGCGTGCCGGATCCGGCGTCTGCACCGGACGCTGTCAAACGCGGCGACTGGGAGCGTGCCTTGCAATACATGGGTTTGCAGGCGAATACGCCGATCAGCGAGATCAAGGTGGACAAGGTGTTCATCGGTTCCTGCACCAATGCGCGCATCGAAGACATGCGCGAAGCGGCTGCTGTGGCGAAGGGCAAGAAGGTCGCCGCCAACGTCAAGCTGGCGATGGTGGTGCCGGGTTCCGGTCTGGTGAAAGCGCAGGCCGAGAAGGAAGGGCTGGACAAGATATTCATCGATGCTGGATTCGAATGGCGCGATCCGGGTTGTTCGATGTGTCTGGCGATGAACGATGATCGTCTGGAGCCGGGAGAGCGTTGCGCTTCGACTTCGAACCGCAACTTCGAGGGGCGCCAGGGGCAGGGCAGTCGCACGCATTTGGTGAGTCCTGCCATGGCGGCGGCTGCAGCGATCGCAGGGCATTTTGTTGACGTAAGCAAATCGTGAAAGGGATGGGCATGAAAAAACTGTTTGTGGGTGTTGTCGTTCTCGTGGCATTGGCTGGTTGCAACACGTTCAAGGGCTTGGGTGAAGATATTCAAAAGGGCGGGCAGGCGATCGAGAAGGCTGCCTCTAAATAATTATGCGCAAATTCAACTTGCTTGATGGTTTGGTCGTGCCGTTGGATCGTGCCAACGTGGATACCGACGCCATCATTCCCAAGCAATTCCTGAAGTCGATCAAACGATCCGGTTTCGGCCCCAACGCGTTCGACGAATGGCGCTATCTCGACCATGGCGAACCGGGCATGGACAACAGCAAGCGTCCGCTCAATCCGGACTTCGTGTTGAACCAGTCGCGCTATCAGGGCGCGCAAGTGTTGCTGGCGCGCGAGAATTTCGGTTGCGGTTCGTCGCGTGAGCATGCGCCATGGGCGTTGGAGGATTACGGTTTTCAGGTCATCATCGCGCCGAGCTTTGCCGATATTTTCTTCAACAACTGTTTCAAGAACGGTCTGTTGCCGATCAAACTGGATGCCGCCATCGTAGACGGCTTGTTCAAGTCGGTCGCTGCGAACGAAGGTTACAAGCTGAAGGTGGATCTTGAGCGTCAAGTCATCACTACGCCCGATGGCAAGCAGATTGCCTTCGAGGTGGATGCCTTCCGCAAGCATTGCTTGCTGAATGGACTGGATGATATCGGCCTGACCTTGCAGCACGTGGAAGACATCAAGGGCTTCGAGGCCAAACATCGCGCCGCGCAACCCTGGCTGTACGCATAATTAATATTCGATTGGAAGAGAAGATGAAGATCGCAGTTTTGCCGGGTGACGGCATCGGTCCCGAGATCGTGGCGCAAGCCGTGAAGGTTTTGAATGCACTGAACATCGGTCTGGAGATGGAAGAAGCGCCTATCGGCGGCGCCGGGTATGAGGCGGCAGGCGATCCGCTGCCTGATGCGACGCTGGCGCTGGCCAAGGCTGCCGATGCAGTGCTGCTGGGTGCCGTGGGTGACTGGAAGTACGACAAGCTGGAACGTCATCTGCGTCCCGAGCGCGGTCTGCTGCGCATCCGCAAGGAGTTGAACCTGTTCGCCAACCTGCGTCCTGCCTTGCTGTATCCGGAGCTGGCTTCTGCTTCTACGCTGAAGCCGGAAGTGGTGTCCGGTCTGGATATCATGATCGTGCGCGAATTGACCGGCGACATCTACTTCGGGCAGCCACGTGGCATTTCTACGCTGGAGAATGGCGAGCGCGAGGGTATCAACACCATGCGTTACAACGAATCCGAGATCAAACGCATCGGCCGCGTTGCGTTCGAGATCGCCATGAAGCGCAACAAGAAGGTGTGCTCGGTCGACAAGGCCAACGTGCTGGAAACGACGGAACTCTGGCGTCAGGTGATGATCGAGTTGTCCAGAGAATATCCGGAAGTCGAGCTGAGCCACATGTATGTGGACAATGCGGCGATGCAGCTGGTGCGCGCACCCAAGCAGTTCGACGTGATGGTGACCGGCAACATCTTCGGCGACATCCTGTCCGATGAGGCTTCGATGTTGACGGGTTCCATCGGCATGTTGCCGTCCGCTTCGCTGGATGCCAACAACAAGGGCATGTACGAGCCCAGCCACGGTTCTGCGCCCGACATCGCCGGCAAGGACATCGCCAATCCGCTGGCGACCATCCTGTCCGCGGCGATGATGTTGCGTTACACCTTCAATGATGAAGCGAATGCGCTGCGCATCGAAGAAGCCGTGAAGAAGGCCTTGGCGCAAGGTTATCGCACAGCGGATATCCATACCGAGGGGTGTAACAAGGTGGGCTGTGCCGCAATGGGCGACGCAGTCGTTGCAGCGCTTTAAATTCGGAATCAAGGAACAATCATGAAAGTCGGTTTGATCGGTTGGCGCGGGATGGTCGGTTCTGTACTCATGCAGCGTATGCGTGAGGAGAAGGATTTCGACCTGATCGAGGCAGTGTTCTTCACCACTTCCAATGTGGGCGGGGAAGCTCCCGTCGAGGGGCGTGGTGTGGCGTTGAAGGACGCCATGGATATCAATGAGCTGAGAACGATGGATGTCATCATCTCCTGTCAGGGGGGGGATTACACGACCGAGATATTTCCCAAGCTGCGTGGCGCCGGCTGGGACGGTTACTGGATCGATGCCGCTTCCACTTTGCGCATGCAGGATGATGCGGTGATCATCCTAGATCCGGTCAATCGCAATGTCATCGACGCTGCGCTGAGCAAGGGTGTCAAGAACTACATCGGCGGCAACTGTACCAACAGCATCCTGCTGATGGGTTTGGGTGGTTTGTTCCATGCAGGCTTGGTGGAGTGGGTCTCATCGATGACCTACCAGGCTGCTTCCGGGGCGGGCGCGCAGAACATGCGCGAACTGCTGAGCCAGATGGGTGTTGCACACGCTTCTGTCGCCAGCTTGCTGGCCGATCCGAAGTCCCCGATCCTGGAGATAGACCGCGTGCTCGCTGAAACCTTGCGTTCAGATGTCATGCCTGTGGCGAATTTCGGCGCGCCGCTGGCCGGCAGCCTGATCCCCTGGATCGACAAACAGCTCGACAATGGGCAGTCAAAAGAAGAATGGAAGGGCAAGGCTGAGGTCAACAAGATGCTGGGTACGACTTCGGTCATCCCGGTGGATGGACTATGTGTGCGCATCGGAGCGATGCGCAGCCACAGCCTCGCGCTCACGATCAAGTTGAAGAAGGATGTGCCGTTGGCCGAGATCGAGTCATTGATCAAGGAGGGCAATCCTTGGGTCAAGTTCGTGCCGAACCAGCGCGAGCTGTCGGTGCGCGAACTGACACCGGCTGCCGTAACGGGAAAACTGGATGTCGCGGTTGGTCGTGTGCGCAAGATGGAGATCGGGCCGGAATACGTCAGCGCCTTTGTTTGCGGGGATCAGCTGCTGTGGGGAGCTGCTGAGCCGTTGCGCAGGATGTTGCGAATCTTGTTGGGCTAGAAGCAAAAATCCGGTTGATTACCGCTGGTTAGTGCCTGAATCTAGAGGGTGGGTGAGCTTGCATCACTAACCCTCTGATGTTAGTCTGAATATCGTCAGGGAAAGAATGAGGGTGGCAGTGTGCTGAAAACGATTCTAAAAACATCAGGCTATCTTGCCTGCTTGCTGGTATCCGGTATCGCGAGTGCGACGGGTCTGGGCGGCATGGCGGTCAGTTCCAATCTGGGGCAACCACTGAAAGCTGAGATTGAACTGGTCGCTGTCGACAAAGCCGACAGAAACAGTATCGTCGCCAAACTGGCATCGGTAGAAGCCTTCAAAGCAGCCGGTATCGACTACCCCTATGCACTTCCCAAGCTGAAATTCGCCATCACCAATCGAGACAGTGCTCAGCCGCGCGTACAAATCACATCTGTCCAGCCTGTAAACGAACCCTTTGTCACGCTGCTGGTCGAGGTTGCCTGGCCTTCCGGCAAGCTTATGCGTGAGTACACTTTCCTGCTCGATCCGGTCGATTTCAATATCGAACCGCAGGCTGAAACCGTAAAACCTGTCGCACCCGTTGTTTCGACACCTCCAATATTGAGCGAGCCGTTGCCTGTTGCTCCCGCAATGCCGGAACCGGAAATCGCTCCAGCTGCTCCGGAAGTGGCGGAGGAAGTTGCCCCAGCGGAAGCTGCTGCCGAAGTCACAGCGGCAACGGAAGCGCCAGCACCGGTAGCATCGGCAGAACAGGCGCCGGCAGTTGAAGAAGTCGCAGCAATGCCCGCGGAGCCTGTGAAGGAAGAATCGCCTCTGGTCGTCGAAGATGCGCTGAGCAAGGAAGAAGCGATCCCTGTCGCCGAGATTACCAACGTAAAGGTAGTGCGCGGTGATTCACTGAGCAAAATCGCGTTGAAGGTCAAGCCTGCCGATGTCAGCCTTGAGCGCATGCTGGTAGCAATGTATCGCGCCAATAGCGATGCTTTCATGGGCAAGAACATGAACCGCCTGAAAGCCGGCAAGATCATCCGCATGCCTGATGCCGCAGAGATCGAGGCGGTCCAGCAAGGCGAGGCGGTGAAGGTCTACCGTGCGCAAGTAGAGGATTGGAACGCATATCGCCAACAGCTTGCTGCAGTTCGTGCTGAAGCGCGTGAACAAACCGCCCAACAGGAGACTTCGGGTAAGGTGACTGCGGCAGTGACCGAAACGACTGCAAGCAAAGAAGCGCCAACAGAAGTGTTGAAGCTTTCCAAGGGCGAGGCCCCCGGTGATGAAGTCGCTGGCAGCTCGGCCAGCAGTAAGGAAGAAGAGTCTGTCGCCAAAGCCAAGGCACTGAAAGAGGCAGAACAGCGTACGGCACTGCTTGAAAAGAATGTAAAGGATCTGCAGCGTCTGGCAGAGCTCAAGCAACAGGCTGAAGCAGCACCAAAAGCCGCACCTGCACCTGAGGCGGGGACGCCTGCAGCATCGGTCGGTGCCAGTGCGCCTGTGCCGGCAAAACCTGTTGCCAAGCCTGCGGTACCTGCACCGGTACCGGTGCCGCCAGTCGAAGTTTCGTTCATCGATACCCTGCTGGAAGATCCAGTCCTACTGGGTGGCGGTGCCGCCGGACTGATCGCCTTGCTGGGCGGTGGTTTGTGGTTATCGCGTCGCCGCGGACAGCCGGTTGCCAAGAAAGTTGCTGCGGTTTCTGCTGATGTCGATGACATCGGTAGTTCGACCGGACGTATTGCAGAGCCAGTAATGCCTTCTCCCGATACGGGCGACTTTACACAGCATGCTGCAGATGCTGACGAAGTGAGCTCCTCTGATGAAGTCGATCCGATCGCCGAAGCAGACCTGTTCCTTACTTTCGGTCGCGACGTGCAGGCCGAGGAAGTTCTGAAAGAAGCGCTGAATTCCAGGCCGGGCGATGTGCAAATCATCCTCAAGCTGCTGTCGATCTACTCGACACGCAAGGATGCTAACGCATTCATGACCTATGCGCGCGAGATCAAGGATTCCGGTAATGAGGCAGCTTGGCAGCAGACTGCTGCTATGGGGCGCGAGCTGGAGCCAAACAACCCGTTCTACGGTGGAGAGGGTGAGGCAAGCGAAGTCATGACGCCTCAAGTTGGAGAAGCAGCAGAGCCTGCGGTCGATTTCGATCTTGGTTTCGGTACTTCAACGCCTGAAAAAGAAGAGCCCAACGCATTTGACACCATGCTGATGGACACCTTTGCGACCGAGCAGCGCGAGGAAACGGCACCTGTCGAGGACTTCCTGTCTACAGTGGTGACCCAGCCGCAGCCGACATCGAGCGAGACCACGACTATTCTCTCTCCTTCCGAGATGCAGGCTGCAAGCGAAGCCCCGATGGATTTCGATATCACAGGTGCAAATCTGGGTGACAATGCAGAATCGGAAGCGGTGGCAGATGCAAATAATACGGACACGACATCCTCTGATGACCTGATCTTTGATGTCACATCGACACATCCGGGAGTCCCCAGCCAGATGGCTGAAGAGGTTGCAGTTTCTGCTGGTCAGGCAGAATCTGCCGATGACCTGGTGTTCGATGTCACATCCACTCATTCCGGTTTCCAGGCGCCACTTGACGCTGCAAAGGTTGAAGAGCCGGCTGCATCGGAGGGATTGGGTGACCTGATGTTCGATGTGACTGCCGTGCATAACGAGCAATCGACTTTGACGCCCCCAGCCGCAGAAGCAACTACCGACGATGGCCTGACCTTCTCGCTGGATATTCCTTCCGATTTCAAGTCCGAAGAAGAGAAGCCTTCGGCTCCGATGGATATCGGGCTGAGTGATATCAGTCTGAATCTGGATGCCCTGGGCGGTGGCGAAGAAGCCAGCCCGACAAGCGCGATCAAGGATGAGCGCTGGCAGGAGGTCGCCACCAAGCTTGATCTGGCCAAAGCCTATCAGGAGATGGGGGATGCCGCCGGTGCGAAAGAGATCCTCGATGAAGTGATGCGTGATGGCGATGAGCAGCAGCGCGCCAGTGCGCAAAGCATCCTTGATCAACTCTAAGCATATTGCATGAACACGACGGCAGCCATCACGGCTGCCGTTTTTATTTGAACAAAGGATAGGCTGATGCCCCATCCCGCGGTACAGATACTTATCTGGGTGACGCTGGCAATCATGGCGCAAGTATTATCCGTGCCGGTTTTGCTGGCGATGACTGCAGTGCTGTTCGTCGCAGCAGCGAGACTCAATTCACGCCAACTCTACAGCTTGATTCGACGCACACGCTGGATATTGTTTTCGCTATTGCTGATCTATGCGTACACGACGCCAGGCATGGCTTTGCTGTCAGGCATGGGGCGTTACTCACCGACCCTGGAAGGGCTGTCGGATGGAACGGCGCAACTGGGGCGATTGCTGTCCATGCTGTCCGGGCTGGCGATCCTGCTGTCGTTGCTGACAGAGTCGCAATTCATCAGCGGCATCCACGCACTGGCATATCCATTGAACTGGTTCGGAGGTTCGCGTGAGCGCGTTGCCGTGCGGCTTGCGTTGACGCTGCAATATGCAGAACCGACCATGCGTGATACCGCGGCAGACTGGCGGCAGGCGATTGACGATTCCCTGCGGCCGCCACAGGAGGTTGGACATCAAGTGCAACTGGATAGGATTTCGCTGAAAGCGATCGACGGCGTTTGTTTGCTGGTGTGTGCGGCGCTACTTTACGGAGTCTGGAGATGAGGATCGCGCTCGGGGTGGAATATGACGGCAGCCGCTATCACGGCTGGCAGAGCCAGCCGGATATGGTAAACGTGCAGGATGCGTTACAGGATGCATTGTCGGCTATCGCCTGCGAGCCGATCAGCATCATCGCGGCGGGTCGCACAGATACCGGCGTGCATGCGCTGGAACAAGTGGTGCATTTCGATACTTCCACGGCTCGTCAGCTTACTGCCTGGGTGCGTGGCTGCAATGCGTTGTTGCCGACCGGCATCGCCGTGTTGTGGGCGTATGAGGTGCGCGATGAATTCCATGCGCGCTTCTCCGCGCATTCGCGCAGCTACCAGTATGTGCTGTTCAATCGTCCCACGCGGCTGGCTGTGCATGCGGGCAAGGCGGGCTGGTTCCATGCGCCGCTGGATGTGGCTGCGATGCAGCAAGCTGCGAACTACCTGCTGGGCGAACATGATTTCAGCGCCTTCCGCGCGTCGCAGTGCCAGGCCAAATCGCCGATCAAGACACTGACGCAGCTGGACATCCAGCAGCAGGGCGAGACCATCATCTTCAACCTGACCGCGAATGCCTTTTTGCATCACATGGTGCGCAACATCGTCGGCTGTCTGGTGTATGTCGGCAAGGGCAAGCACGAGCCGGAATGGATGAAGCAGATACTGGAGTCAAAATCGCGGAAACTGGCTGCGCCGACTTTCATGCCGGACGGGCTTTATCTGCGTCATATCGGCTACGAAGCGAAGTGGGGGCTGCCGCAGGGTACAATGCCGTCCTCGGAAAACGACTGACTCCCGATGACCCGGATCAAGATATGCGGCATCACACGTGAACAAGACCTGCAGGCTGCGGTAGCGGCCGGAGCGGATGCGCTCGGCTTCGTGTTCTATGCCAAAAGCCCGCGCAATATCGAGATCGCTCAAGCAGCAACGTTGTTGCGCGCTTTGCCGCCATTCGTGAGCAGTGTCGGCCTGTTCGTCAATCCAGATGCGGATTTTGTGCGCGAGGTATTGGCGCTCGCGCCGCTGGATGTGCTGCAGTTCCATGGCGAAGAATCGCCTGAATTCTGCCGCCAGTTCGGGCGTCCCTATCTGAAAGCGATACGCGTCAGGGCAGGGGTGGATTTGGTAGAATGCGCGGCCCGTTACGCGGATGCCCAGGCGTTGTTGCTGGATGCCTATGTGGAAGGCGTGCAGGGCGGTACCGGCGAGTCGTTCGACTGGGGGCTGATCCCGCAGGCATTGTCGTTGCCGGTGATCCTTTCCGGTGGATTGAATCCGGGCAATGTGGCCGAAGCGGTACGTGCAGTAGGCCCTTACGCGGTGGATGTTTCCAGCGGTGTCGAGGCAAG
>JAQUAD010000007.1 GCA_028687425.1 Sideroxydans sp. | reverse complement strand
TCCCCATCGCCGTCAGCCTGGAGGCGCTTTGCGCGAATTGCTCCACGTAGCGCGAGATCATCTTGCCGCCGGTCTCGGGCAACATGTTGGCCTGCACATAGGATCTGATCTCGTTCGACATGTCCGAAAAGACGGGGAAGGCGGCGAACACCGTCAGCATGATGGTGATCAGCGGCACCAGGGACAGCAGCGTGGTGAACGTGAGACTGGCGGCCATCTCGATGCAACGGTCATCGCGCAGGCGCTGCGCGACAAAGCGCAGAAAGCGCAGCGCATCCAGCACATCCTGTTTTAGACGTTCCATATTCAAGCCCGAATCCATACAATGCGCGCATGATAACCGACAAAACCGCTCCGCAAGACCACGGCCGCACCGCGCGCCAATTGTTGCGCGCGCATCGCTACGGCGCGCTGGGCACGCTGTCGCAGAAATTCGACGGTCACCCCTTCACGTCCATCACGCCCTACATGGTCGATCACGATGGCAGCCTGCTGATCCTGATCAGCGGACTGGCGGAACACACGAAAAACATCCAGGGGGATTCACGCGTCAGCCTGATCACCCACAACCAGGACGATCCGCACATCCAGACGCAGGGGCGCGTCACCGTGGTCGGTCATGCCGTATTCCAGCAGGATCGCGAGCGTTGCGGAAAACGCTATCTGCGTTACTTCCCCGAGGCGCAGACTTACTTCGACATGGCGGATTTCAACTTCTACCGCATCACGCCGCTGGCGATCCGTTTCATCGGCGGTTTCGGCGACATCCACTGGGTCAAGACCGAGAGATATCTGGTACCGCGCCACGCCCTGATGGAAGAGGAGGAATCCTTGCTCGCCGAGCTGAATAGCCGAACTGCAGCCACGACCGGGCAATGGCTGGGCGTTGATTGTGACGGATACGACTTGCAGATCGCAGGCAAGACAGTGCGCCATTCGTTCAAGGAGAGTGTCCTGACAGCCGCTGCAGCCCGGGCAGCGATCACAGACGCCGTGATCTAACCGCGGACGCCCTTCAATTCGAGAGGCTGAGATTCACTGGCGGGCGGTTTCTCGGGCACCGGCAGTGGAAGCCCGGTTTCATTGACCCGTCTGTGAACCTTGGTATCCGTTTCGGGAGGGTTCTCGATGTAGTGCACCGCCTTGCGCTTGGCGACCTTTTCGGGATCGGATCGGGACACTTTTTCCACCAGCGGCACAGCGGTCACTGCCGCGGCAGCAAACACCATCACCGCCCCGCACATCAGGGGCAAGCGACAGATTTGCCGGCTCCCCTCAGACATACATCTCAGACCTGCGGATGGGCACGCTCGGTACCGGCGTGCAATTTGTTCAGCGCATTCAGGTAGGCCTTGGCGGAAGCGGTCACGATGTCGGTATCCGCCCCCTGCCCGTTCACCACCCGGCCGCCTTTGGACAGGCGCACAGTCACCTCACCCTGCGCATCGGTACCGCTGGTGATGTTGTTCACCGAGTACAGCAACAGTTCGGTCTCGCTCTTCACGATCTGTTCGATGGCTTTGAAGATCGCATCCACCGGCCCGCCACCCTGTGCATCGGCATGGGTCTCCTTGCCGCCCACACTCAGCACCACGCGCGCCACCGGCAACACGCCAGTCTCGGAATGCGCGCCCATCGCCACCAGACGATAATGCTCGCTCACTTGCGCGGCTTCTTCGTCGCTCACCAGCGCCTGCAGGTCTTCGTCGAAGATCTCGTGCTTCTTGTCGGCCAAGTCCTTGAAGCGGGCAAAGGCGGCGTTCACTGCTTCCTCCCCTTCCAGCACGATGCCCAGTTCCTGCAAGCGTGCACGGAAGGCGGCGCGGCCGGAATGTTTGCCCATCACCATTTTGTTCGCGCCCCAGCCCACGTCTTCGGCGCGCATGATCTCGTAGGTCTCGCGATGCTTGAGCACGCCGTCCTGATGGATGCCGGACTCGTGCGCGAAGGCATTCGCACCGACAATGGCCTTGTTCGGCTGGATCGGGTAACCGGTGATGCTGGACACCAGTTTGGAGGTCGGCACGATCTGCGTGGTATCGATGCCGGTATCGCAGGTGAACACATCGCGGCGGGTCTTGATCGCCATCACCACCTCTTCCAGCGAGGCATTGCCCGCGCGTTCGCCCAGACCGTTGATGGTGCACTCCACCTGACGCGCGCCGTTCATCACGGCAGCCAAGGAATTGGCAGACGCCATGCCCAGATCGTTATGACAATGGGTGGACCAGATCACCTTGTCGCTGTTGGGCACGCGCGCGATCAGATCCTTGAAGCGCTCCCCCCACAAGGAAGGGATGCTGTAGCCCACGGTATCCGGCACGTTCAGGGTGGTGGCACCGGCCTTGATGACCGCATCGAAGATGCGCACCAGAAAATCCATCTCCGAACGCACCGCATCTTCGGCGGAGAACTCGACATCGTCGGTATATTCCAGCGCCCATTTCACCGCCTGCACCGCACGCTCGACCACCTGGTCTTCGCTCATGCGCAGCTTGTGCTGCATGTGGATCGGGGAAGTCGCAATGAAAGTGTGGATACGTCCGAGCTTGGCCGGCTTGATCGCCTCGCCCGCGGCGCGCACGTCCTTCTCACTGGCGCGTGCCAGAGAACACACGGTGGAACGTTCGATGACCTTGGCGATGCTATGGATCGCGTCGGCATCGCCCGGGCTGGCGGCGGCAAAACCCGCCTCGATCACGTCCACACCCAGCTTGTCCAGCTGGCGCGCGATGCGCAACTTCTCTTCTTTGGTCATGGACGCGCCGGGGCTTTGCTCGCCGTCGCGCAAGGTGGTGTCGAATATGATTATCTTGTCAGTCATGTTTTGCTCCGTCGCAATCGTTCATCCGCGGCTCATTCCGACCGAGCCGCCCGCTTACGGCGGGGAAAGGTTCTGCGCGCGATTGCGAGATTTGGCGTGAGTGATGCGTGCGCGGGAATATAGCGGCTTTCAACAGGTGCCGCAACCGAGCCTAATGGAACTGCAGCTTCAATATCGCCCACTGTTGCGGCCATTGTTCCATCGGCAGACGCTTGTAACCGCTCTTGCCGAATTGCTGCCAGCGACCGACCACGTAGCACAGCAACAGGTTGGCATGTGCGCCGGCATCTGAATCCGCAGGCAATCTGCCCTGTGTGGAGGCGATACGCAGGGATTGCTTGAGCGTGGCCTCGACACGATCCAGGAACTGGTTGATGCGTATCTGCAGGCGCTCGTCTTCGTTCACCAGCGCATCGCCGATCAGCACACGCGTCATACCGCGGTTCTTTTGCGCGAACCCCAGCAGCAAGGCGAGTATGCCCTCCACCTGACGCAGGCCGTCCTGCTCCTCGGTGGTGATCTTGTTAATCAGGCCGAACACGGTCTGTTCGATGAATTCGATCAGCCCTTCATACATCTGCGCCTTGCTGGCGAAGTGCCGGTACAGTGCCGCCTCTGACAGTTGCAGACGTCCAGCCAGCGCAGCCGTGGTGATCTTCTCGCCCTTGGGTTGCTCCAACATCTCCGCGATGGTCTGCAGGATCTGCAGCTTCCTTTCGCCCGTTTGTTTGGTCGCCATCGTGCTTCCTTTCCTATAGCCTGTTCATCACGCGCGGCAGCTCCAGCACGCCGCTTATCTTCACATCCACAAAACGCGGTTTGCGCGGCGCACGACTCACCCACACGGTGCGCATGCCCAATCGCTTGGCGGTTTTCAAATTCTCCGGACTGTCTTCCACCATCACACACTGCGCGGCTTGCAACCCGTGCTTGCGCAACAGGCGGCGAAAGCCCGTCGATTCCGGCTTGGGACGGTAATGCGCCTGCTCGATGGCGAACACGTCGTCGAACAGATCGTCCACCCTCATCAGCTTCAGCACCGCACGCGCGTAGTGATCGGGCGCATTCGAGAAAACCAGTTTGCGCCCCGGCAGACGTTTCAGCGCCCAGCGCAAGCGCGGTTCGCGCAGCACCATCTCCGGCAGTTTCGGGAACTGGTGGGTGTGCCACAGGAAATGATCCGGGTCGGTGCCGTGATGCTTCATCAAGCCGGACAGGGTGGCCCCGTAACGTTGCCAGTAATCGATGCGTAGCGCATTCGCATCCTGCACGTTCAACTTGAGGTGCTCCTGCAGGTAGGCCGTCATGCTGCGGTTGATGTGCGGAAAGATGTGCGGCGTTGCGTCATGCAACGTGTTGTCCAGATCGAAGACCCAAACGCGCGCGCTCACTTGCTCTTGATCAGCGTCCCGACGCCCTCGTCGGTCAGGATCTCCAGCAGCAAGGCATGCGCCACCCGCCCGTCGATGATGTGCACCGCCTTGACACCGCCGCGTGCTGCATCCAACGCCGAGCCGATCTTGGGCAGCATGCCGCCGGACAGGGTGCTGTCGGCCACCAGCTCGTCGACCAGTTTGGGCGTCAGGCCGGTGAGCAGCTTGCCATCCTTGTCCAGCACGCCGGGCGTATTGGTCATCAGCACCAGCTTCTCGGCGCTCAACACTTCGGCCAGCTTGCCCGCCACCAGGTCGGCATTGATGTTCAGCGTCTCGCCGTCCGGTGCCACGCCGATAGGCGCGATCACCGGAATGAAATCGCCGGAATCCAGGAAGGTGATGATGGCAGGATCGATCTTGCTGATCTCGCCGACCTGGCCGATGTCCAGCATCTTGCCCGGCTCCTCGTTGCTCTCCAGCATCATCTTTTCGGCACGGATGAAGGCACTATCCTGTCCGGTCAGACCGACCGCCTTGCCGCCATGCTTGTTGATGAGATTGACGATGTCCTTGTTGACCTTGCCCAGCACCATCTCGACCACGTCCATGGTCTCGTCATCGGTGACGCGCATACCCTGGATGAATTCGCCCTGCTTGCCCACTCTTTGCAGCAGGCTGTTGATCTGCGGGCCGCCGCCGTGTACCACCACCGGATTCATACCGACCAGTTTGAGCAACACCACATCGCGCGCGAACCCCTCCTGCAACTTGGGGTCGGTCATGGCGTTACCGCCGTATTTGATAACGATGGTCTTGTCGAAGAAACGCTGGATATAGGGCAGCGCTTCCGACAGAGTGTGGGCTTTTTGCGCGGCGGTGGCGGCAGTTAAAGGCATGGCAGCTCCTGAAGAAATTGCCGCGAATTCTACTCCAGACTGAATGAAAACGGGCGGCAAAGCGCCGCCCGCAAGTGATATCTCGAATTACTACGAACCCATAATCTTCATATCTCGCAACAAAGCCTTCGCTGCATCTTCATTATGAGCGTCTACAACTCCCCTAATCCGAAAAATGTCTATCAACCACCAGACATACACACCACCGATGGTAAACAAAAAGATCAGACCTGTTCCAATTCTGCCTAACAAGAAGTAATGGATTGGAAAAAATATTGCCAGCAATTGCATCAACAATGGACTCTTCATTTTTTTCTTGTACTCTTCTTCAAAAACTGCCTGCTGCTCTCCCGTCATCTGACCAAGAGCATTCTTTACTGAACTTGGCAGCGTTTTTGCCACATCAGATCCAATCTCCAACGCCATCTCTTACTCCTTTCCTGTTTTATGCACAAGTTAATGCTGCTGCGCGAATCTACGCTATTCGTAGAGCGCGCGCAAGCTGCATCTACGATTATCGAAACATGGTCAACCCTGTTTCAGGTAAATCACTTTTTGGTCGACGCCTTCGCGAAGCGCGTTTGCGTGCAGGGATTGCTCAAGACAAACTGGGCGTAATGATCGGCCTAGATGAAGGATGCAGCAGCGCACGAATGAGCAGGTATGAGAACGGCATACATGAGCCGCCGCTTCCCACGATTCACCTGCTTGCTAAAGCCTTGCATCTGCCTGCCGCGTATTTCTATGCCGAAGACGACATTCTTGCAGAATTGATTACGACTTATGGTCGGTTGAAATCTGCGGAACGCAAGAATGTACTTACTTATGCCGAATCCCTGATAGCCGGCACCAAGAAATGAAAACGGGCGGCAAAGCGCCGCCCGAGTGCATGTTGAAGGGGGATTTCTACTGGATGACCAGCTTCTTCGCGCTGACCGTCACCTTCTTCGGCAGCGTCAATTCCAGCACGCCGTCCTGATATCTCGCCTGGGCGGCGTTCTCGTCGACATCCTGTCCCAGCGTGAAGGCGCGCGATACGCTGCCGAAATATCTTTCGCTGCGCAGCACTTTCTCGCCTTCCTTCACTTCCTTCTCATTCTTGACCTCCGCGCTGATCGACACCTGGTTGCCGTCGATATGCACATGGATGTCGTCCTTCTTCACGCCCGGGATCTCGGCATGCACTTTGTAAGACTTGTCGTCCTCGCTGACATCCATCTTCAGCTGCACTTCCTGCTGCCCTTCCAGGCGCACGGGTTGCATGAAGAACCCCCGGAACAGGTCGTCCAGGGCATCGCGGGTCGGGTGATATCTGCTGATGTTGGCCATTTCGTTCTCCTTGAGTTGGTTTACGGACTAGCGGGTTGCCCCGCCTGTCTGCAATCTATGGTCGATGGCAGAAATTTCAAGCGCATGAAAAAAGGCGGCCTGCAGCCGCCTTTTTCCTTACGAACCAACGGGTTCACTGATGATCCATCACCGCCGGATCGTTGTAATGCTTGTAGCTCAACTCAAGTGCCCTGACTTCGGCCTCCACGTCGATCATGTGCGTCTTGCCGCCCATGCTGAGCGACAAGGTCACCGGCACCCTGTCGCCAACGTTGAGGGGCTGTCTGAGTCCGGTCAGCATCAGGTACAGACCGCGCTCACCAAACAATGTATTGCTGTGCCCGGCGAGCTTCAGGTCCCGCAGCTTGCGCTGCTGCATCTTGCCGCTGCGTTTCATGATGTGGCGAATCTCGCCGACGGACGCCAGCGGACTGCTGAGGCCAAGCAACTTTGCATCCTTGGTCACATACAGATTGAGTTGCACAGTGGCGGCAGTCTGTCCGGGGACACTCTCGCGCATCCACACCTTGTCCACGATCACATCTCTGGCCGCCACAGCCGGCGGCACGATCATCAATGCAAAGACAAGGAACAGGAATGCGCGCATGCCGCCCTCCGCCATCAATGTTGCATATGTTTGTGCATGTTGCCCATATCATGCCCACCGGCGGCCGGCATGTCGTGCATGGGCTTGCTGACACTGGCGCTCAAGGCTTTGGCTGGTGCTTTGAACTTCACCATGCTTGTCTTGCCGTCCTTGTGGCGCAGGGTAAGCGTCAGCTGGATCTTCTCGCCTTCCTTGATCTGCTTCTTCAGACCCATCAGCATCAGATGGTATCCCGCCGCCCCCAGATCGACCGCCTCGCCTGCCGGCAGATCGATGACCTCGACCTGGCGCATCTTCATCATGCCACCTTCGTGCACCATGCTGTGCAACTCCGTTGTTTCGGCGCAGGTACAACTGGCCCCCACCAACTCGGCCGCCTGCTTGCTGGTGATGACCGCCTGCACCATGGCGCTGTCCTGTCCCGGTGCCGTGGCGCGCGTCCATGCATGTGCGACTTGCACATCGGCTGCTTGCGCCGCGAACGAGAGACCGAACAAGACTGCAAAAATAACCTTACGCATTTGACACTCCTTGTAAATGAGGCGCCACCTCGCGATGGCGCACTATTCTAGTACCGATTCCCCTTTAGAAAGCGAAATCACCTTTCAGCCACAGATTGCGACCCATCTCGTTCACGCGCGTGGTCTGCGTGTAGCCCGCCACCATCGTGCCGGCACGGCTGATATGTTCGGCATAGGATTTGTTGAACAGGTTGTCCACGCCGGCGCTCACTTGCCACGCCTTGTTCGCACGCCAGCCGCCGTTCAGCGAGAACACGCCGAACCCGCCGGTCGCTGCGATGTCCTGTCCCGCGATGTTGCCCTGGTTCACCGCCACGCGATCCTGCGCGGCCACCGCGCGCAACAGGGCACCGAACGACCACACTTTGTCGTCGTAATTCAGGCCGAGACGTGCTTCCAGTGGCGGCATCTGCCCCAATGCCGTGCCGTCGGTGTCGTTGCTGCCGTGCACATAGGCCAGACTGCCGTCCACCTTCCAGTTGTCCAGCAACGCATAGGCCGCCCCGCCTCGGCACCATAGGTCGTGGCATCGACATTGCGCGTCACGGTCACCGCCGTCATGCCCTTCATCACGTTCGACTGGATAAGGTTGTAGTCGCTGATCCTGCTGTAGAACGCGGATACCGAACCGGACAGGTCGCCGGCACGGTAATTCATGCCGACGTCGAGCTGCGAGGTCTTCTCACTGCGTGTATTGAATGCGCTGGCGGTGGTCAGACTTTCCTTGTTGAACAACTCCCAGTAATCCGGCGCGCGTGAAGTGCGCCCTGCCCCGACATACCAAGTGTGGGTCGCGGAGCTATCCTGCTCATAGCGTACGAAACCGCTGGAGTGTGTTTCCTTGCGCGTCTGGTTCGCGGTCGGGTTCATCACCATGCTCATGCCGCGCATGATCATGGTACGGAAATCCGTCGCCTGCCAGCTGTCGGCGCGCAGGCCGGCGATCACGCGGCGCGTATCGCTCACTTCCTGATTCCACTCGCCGAACACGCCGACGTTCTTGAACTCGGCATCCTTGCTGCGCGCTTTCAGTGTGTAGTCACCCATATAACCGGGAGCCGCCCCGCTGCGGTTGGTGTGTACGTTGTTCTGCGCATCCAGACCCAGTTTGAGCTGGCTGTCGTCAGACAGTTGCAGCGTACCGACGGCACGACCACCGGTGGTTTTGCGATCCGGATTCATCGCTGCCATCATGGACGAAGGATCGCCACTACGCAGTGTGTAGACATCCATCACGTGATCGACATAGTTGTAGTACGCCTGCGCCTCTATCGCTTCCAGCGTGCCGCCCAGGTTGCGCTTCTCGAGCTTCACACCGAAGTTGTCGCGCGCGAATTTCGAACCGTCCACACTGCGATCGGCATAAGCCGCCTGACCGTCGCTCTTGGCCAGTGTCACTTCAGTACGTGTGTCGCTGTCCGGCGTCCAGCCCAGCGCCATATTGCCGCTCCAGCGCGTGTAGGAAGAATGCACGGCCACGCCGCTGCCGTCCTGGTAATCGTTGGCATGCGAACGCGTCGCGTCGGCGCGCGCATAGTAATCCTCGCTGCCGGTGGTGGCGCTCAGCACCTCGTCGTTGCGACCGAAGCTGCCCAGCAGCAAAGAAGCCTGACCATGCGTACCGACTTGTGCGTCCCGGTCCATGCTGCGCTCGAACAACACCGTACCCGCCGAATTGCCTGCGCCGTACAACACGGTCTGCGGCCCCTTCAGCACGGTGATACGGTCATATGAGCCGGGGAACACATAGGCGGTCGGCGGATCCATGCGGCCGCCGCAACCGCCGAAGATCTGTTCGCCGTCGAGCAGGATGTTCAAACGCGAACCCGCCATGCCGCGCAGCACCGGATCGCCGTCCGTGCCGCCTTTGCGGATCACCGAGAAACCGGGAATGGTCTTGAGGTAATCCGCGCCGTCGTGGGCCGGCACCGGCTGGCGCGGTTTTCTCGGGTCGGTCTGTACGGTCAGCGGCGCGCTGCTTTGCGGTGCGGTCACCACCACTTCATCCAGCGCCTGCTCCACTGCCCAGACAGAATTGCCCAACGCCAGCGTGACGCTGACTACGATCATCTTCAACTTCATCTTAATCTCCTCCGGTTATTCAAATCCACAGCGGAAAAGATTGTAGGGATTTCGTACTGCGCGACCCTGCGTCATTTTGTCGCACGCCCGTAACCACGGGCTTCCGGTAGAATCCGCGCCATGCATTCCTCCCTGCTCGCCTCCCAGACCGGACACTCGCACCTGCGCCGACTTTTCATGTTGCGCAACTGGGCCATCCTCGCGCAACTGGCCACGCTGGGCCTGGCGCACCGCTTCCTCAGCACGGAGTTCGCATGGCTGCCGATGCTCGGCACGGTGGCTGCGCTGGCACTGGCGAACGCGCTCACCTGGTGGCGGCTGTCGCGCGACTATCCGGTGAGCCATCTGGAACTGTTCGTGCAGCTGTCACTGGATGTGGCCGTGCTCAGCGTACTGCTCTATTACGCGGGCGGCTCGACCAATCCATTCATTTCCCTCTACCTGCTGCCGCTGGTACTGGCCGCCGCCATTCTGCCGCGCCGTTACACATGGAGCATGGCGACCCTGACACTGGCCTGCTACAGCCTGCTGATGGTGTGGTACGTGCCGCTGCCCGGCACCAATGAACATGCACAGCACAATATGCCGCAGCCCCTGACACAGATCGCCCCGGACCAGCATGCGCAGCACAATACCGCCCCCGACTTTTGCCGCACCGAGCCCGCACCTGCAGTCACCGGCACGCCCGCCGCCTCGCCGCTGGGCGATGCCTTCAACACCCACGTGATCGGCATGTGGCTGGGCTTTCTCATCAGCGCGGCGGTGATCGCCTATTTCGCGGTGGAGATGGCGGCGGCAGTGCGCTTGCGCGACGCGCAGCTCAACCGGGTGCGCGAAGACACGTTGCGCAACGAGCGTATCGTGGCGCTCGGTACGCTGGCGGCCAGCGCTGCGCACGAGATGGGCACGCCGCTGTCCACCATGGCAGTGGTGATCGGCGAGATGCGCGACGAATGCGACAACCCGCAGCAAAAAGAGAACTTAAGCCTGCTCGACGATCAGGTGAAGAACTGCAAACGCATCCTCGACACACTGATCCGCCATGCGCAAGAGACGCCGGACCAGATGGATGTGGAAACATTCCTGCACGAGGTGCTGGATGAATGGCAACTGCTGCGCCCTACCGTGCATTACCGTTATCAGGTAGAAGGCACTCAGCCCGCACCGCAACTGAGTGCCGATCCTGCCTTGCGCGCCGCCTTGCTGAATCTGCTCAACAATGCCGCCGATGCCTCGCCGGACGCGATGGATGTGCTGCTGCACTGGGACGATGAGCGCACTGTGCTGGAGATACGCGATCACGGCCCCGGCCTCACGCCTGAAGCGGCAGAGCGCGCCGGCGCCGCCTTCTTCACTACCAAGCAGGAAGGCCGCGGGCTCGGACTGTTCCTCGCCAATGCCACGCTGGAGCGGCTGGGCGGCAGCGTACGATTATCCAATCGTGAAGGCGGCGGCGCGACCACCGAAGTGGTCCTCCCACGCAGCAAGGTGAACATATGAGCGACCTGCCTACCCTGTTACTGGTGGACGACGACGACACTTTCCGCGGCGTCCTGAAGCGCGCGCTGGAGAAACGCGGTTATGCCGTGAGCGACGCGAACAGCGTGGAGACTGCCTTGCCGCTGGCGGAAGAGAATCCGCCGGAATTCGCAGTGATCGACCTCAAGATGCATGGCGCTTCAGGGCTGGTGCTGGTGCAGCGTCTGCACGAACTCGACCCCAACACGCGCATCGTCATGCTCACCGGCTACGCCAGTATCGCCACCGCAGTGGAGGCGATCAAGCTGGGCGCGACGCAATATCTTTCCAAACCGGCCAATGCCGACGAGGTCGTGGCCGCCTTCGGTCACAGTGCGGACCCCGACAAGGCGGTGGAAGCCACGCCGGCTTCGGTCGACCGCCTGGAGTGGGAACATATCAATCGCGTGTTGCTGGAACAGAACGGCAACATCTCGGCCACCGCGCGCCTGCTCAACATGCACCGCCGCACCCTGCAGCGCAAGCTGGCGAAACGGCACGTGGTGGATTGAACGGCAGCGCCCGCTGCCTGCCCTGCCCGAGGCAGAGGCACAGATCAGAACGCACTGGCGAATTGCGAGGCTTGCTCTGCCTGTTCTGCAGCTTGCGCCGCGATCTCTTCCGCCTGATCCGGATCGATACCGAGTGCCGCCCATTCTTCGTCGCTGACGTAATTGCCGACGAATTCATGCAGCCCCAGCGAAGGGATCAGTTTTTCGGTGACGTTGATGATGCGGGCCAGCGGCAGGCTGGGGGTAGCTTCAGGAGTGTCCGGGTTGTGGTGATAGCGGATCACCTCGACGAGTTCGTCCGGCAGGTTCCAGTGCCTGGCCAGCTCCGCGCCCAGCTCATCGTGCGTAACATCCAGCAGTTCACGTTCGACCTCGATCGCAGTGCGTTCCGGTTCGATGGCGAGGCGCGTGTGCAAATCATCGCTGCGCTGCACGTCAAGATAGGCCAGCGCCAGATAACCGATGTCGTGCAACATGCCTGCCAGGAAAATGAGATCGTCCTGCGGGCGCGCTTTATACGGCATGGCACGCACCACCGGCAACATGGCGAAAGCGACGCTCAGGTTATGCAGCCACAAGGCCTGCGGATCGAAACGCCCGATCGACTTGCTCACCAGCGACATCACTGCAATACCGGTCGCCACCGATTTGACCCGGTTGAGACCGAGCAGCAGGGCGGCATCCTTGACCGAATTGGCCTTGCGCGAAGTGCCTAGCAGCGGAGAGTTCGACAAGCCGATGATCTTGGCGGAGATCAACGGGTCTTGCGCGATCAACAGCAGCATCTGCTGTTCCCCTTCTTCGCTTTCAAGATCCAGGGACATGAGTTTATGGGCGATTTCGGGCATGGCCGGAAGCGAATCCAGATGGCGGATGCCTTCGCGCAGATCGACAGGAGTATTCATTGGCAGCAATCAACAGATAAATAAATATGCATTCCGGGCTCCGGAGTCGTTGCATTCGTTGCGGAGCTTGCAGGATACGTGCTGGGAAGGTGCAACTCAAGCACGTCCACATGCATAACCCCGCATCCGGTGTGGCTAGCATCGGCACTGTATAATCCGCGCCTCTTCCAGTCTTGAATTTTATGCGATTCCCAGTTTTTCTTTTGTATGTGCTGTCGAGCCTGTTCGCTTCCGCCCAGGCACTCCCCCTTGCCCCCACGCTGGCGGCGAAACACTATGCGCTATACGACGCCAGCAGCGGCCAGATGCTGGTGGCCGAAGCGGCCGATGAACATATCGTTCCCGGTTCGCTGACCAAGCTGATGACCGCCTATGTCGCATTCGGTGCCCTCAAGCGCGGCGAATTGTTGCCGAGCCAGCGCCTGACGCCCACGCCGTATGCACTGCGCTTGCAGAACGAGGAAACGCGCATGTTCCTGGAGGCCGGCAAGGAAGTGACGGTTGAAGTGCTGTTGCGCGGTCTGGTCGTGCAATCGGCCAACGATGCGGCGCGGGTACTGGCCGAGGGCATCGCCCATCACGAGATCGCCTTCGCCGACCGCATGAATGCCGAAGCGCAACGCCTGGGTCTGCACGACACTCATTTCACCAATGCCACCGGTGAGGCCGATGCCCAGCATTACAGCAGCGCGCATGACCTGACCCTGATCGCGGCGGCGCTGGTACGCGACTTCCCCGAGTTCTATCACTTGTATGCCCTGCGCGAATACAGCTACAACGGCATCAACCAGTTCAACCGCAATCGTTTGCTGTGGCTGGACCCGCATGTGGACGGCATGCAGACCGCCTACAGCGAAGAGACCGGTTTCTCGCTGGCTGCCTCCGCCTTGCGCGAGCCGCGCCGGCTGATCGCCGTGGTGATCGGTGCTGACAAAGAGAACCTGCGCACCACCGAGGCGCAACGTCTGCTCAACCACGGTTTCCGTCAGTACGAGTCACTGCGGCTGTACCGCAAGCAACAGCCGGTAAACAGCATGCCGGTCTGGAAGGGAACGTCGGACCAGCTTGCCATCGGCTTCCGCGAGGACCGCTACGTCACCATCCCGGCGGGACAACGCGAACAGTTGAGCGCACAATTGGAAACGATGCAGCCCCTGCTGGCACCGGTGAATGCCGGCCAACAGGTCGGCACACTGCACCTGTCGCTGAACGGCCAGCCCTATCTCGATCTGCCCGTGGTGGCCTTGCAGACCGTGCCGCTGGCCAACGTGTTCTCGCGCGGCGTGGATGCGATACGATTGTTGTTCCAATAGGAGACCGCGATGGATGTCTATCTGAACGGGGTGTTCATGCCCATCGAAGAGGCTCGCGTGCCGGTGCTCGATCGCGGCTTCATGTTCGGTGACGGCGTATACGAGGTGATCCCGGTCTATGCGCGTCGCGCGTTCCGCATGCGTGAGCACCTGCAACGTCTGCAACACAGCCTGGACGGCATCCGCCTGCCCAACCCGCATACGACGGAGGAATGGGAAACCATACTGGAGACCATGATCGCGCAACTGACGCTGGACGATCATTACCTGTATCTGCACATCACGCGCGGCGTGGCCAAGCGCGACCATCCCTTCCCGGTGCCACCGGTGCCTCCTACCGTGTTCGTGATGAGCAGCCCGCTCCCCCATCCGTCCGCAGAACAGGTCGCACGCGGCGTCGACTGCATCACCGTGCAGGACAACCGCTGGCTGCGCTGTGACATCAAGGCCATCTCGCTGCTGCCGAACGTGCTGATGCGCCAGGCTTCAGTCGATGCGGGCTGCGGCGAAGCGATCCTGATCCGCGACGACAGTTTCCTGACCGAAGGCTCGGCCAGCAATATCTTCGTAGTGAAGAACGGCGTGCTGCTGGCGCCGCCCAAAGACCATCTGATGCTGCCCGGCATCACTTACGACGTGATCCTCGAACTCGCGGCGGCCCACGGCATCAAGGCCGAGATACGCAAGATCATGAAGGAGGAGTTGTTCAGCGCGGACGAACTGATACTCACCTCATCCACCCGCGAAGTGATGCCCATCACCTCGCTGGACGGACACGCTATCGGCGACGGCAAACCCGGCGCGGTGTTCGCGCAGCTGCACCCGCTGTACCAGACATTCAAAAAGGAAATCATGCGCAAATGAGCGAGACCCAAGACTCCCTGATCGACTTTCCCTGCGACTTCCCCATCAAGGTGTTCGGCGTCGCCCAGCAGGGCTTCGCACAGGCGATGGCCGAGGCCGTGCAGCTGCACGCACCGGACTTCAGTGCCGCCAGCATCGAGATGCGCGCCAGCAGCGGAGTCAAATATCTCAGCCTGACCTGCACCGTGCACGTCACCTCGCGCGAGCAGCTCGACGACATCTACCGCACACTCAGCGGCCACCCGATGGTGAAGATGGTGCTATGACACCGCCGTTGCACATCCGCGCCATGGGCATGGTCGACTACGAGCCGACCTGGCGTGCCATGCAGAAGTTCACCAGCGAGCGTAGCGCCGACACGTTGGACGAGATCTGGCTGGTGCAACACCCGCCGACCTACACGCAAGGACAGGCAGGCAAACCGGAACATCTGCTGAACCCGACCGCCATCCCCGTCGTGAAGATCGACCGCGGCGGGCAGATCACCTATCACGGCCCCGGTCAGATCGTGATCTACCTGCTGCTCGATCTACGCCGCTGGAAGATCAACGTGCGCGATCTGGTGCGCTTGATCGAACAAGCCGTGATCGACTTGCTGGCCGAACACGGCGTGCAGGCAGAAGGCAGGACGGACGCGCCCGGTGTGTATGTGAACGGCGCCAAGATCGCCGCGCTGGGCCTGAAGATCAAGAACGGCTGCTGTTACCACGGCCTGTCGTTCAATGTGGACATGGACCTGACGCCGTTCGACAACATCAATCCCTGCGGCTATCAGGGGCTGCGCGTGACGCAATGCGTGGCACTGGGCATCGCTCCTGAGTTTGAAGAATTGCAGGCCGGGTTGACGCAAAACCTGGTGCACGGCCTGCAGAGCCATCTGGCAGCACATCAACCCGCCATGTGACGGAGCGCACGCGTCAGCCGTGCTTCTCCTGGATCATGTCGGTGACCAGCCTGACCACTTGCGTGCTGGCATCCTCGGCGGCTTCCAGTTGCCGTATCAGCCCCTCCCGCACTTCCGCATCAGCGACCCAGTCCTGCTGGGCGAGTTTCAATGCCTGATGCACGGCGGCATGCACCTGGGAGTGCGGCTGATCCAGCTTGGCGTAGCTCGGCGTCTTGCCGAACGCTTCCTTGCCGGCATCCAGATACCATTTACCCAAGCGGCAGTTCTTGTGATCTGACTGGACCGCACGGGCTTCTTCGCACTCGGGCGATTCACATAGCTCGACTGCGCGATAGGCATTCTGCATGTAGATGATGTGGTCCATCTTGACCAGCGAGCCGAACGACCAGTCCTTGGTCTTGGAGACGCGCCGGATGGTGTGCTCCGCAGCCTGCGAAAAATTGGAGAAACGCCCCTGGAACTCGTTCATCTGGCCGTGTACCTTGGCGGTCACCTGGCTGACGTCGGTCGTCTCGCGCACCATGCCTTCCACATGTACGCGGAAACTTTCCACGATCGCATTGATATCGAATGTGGCTTTCTTGGTACGCTCGGCCAGCTTGCGCACCTCGTCCGCCACCACCGCGAATCCGCGCCCCGACTCACCGGCACGCGCTGCTTCGATGGCTGCATTCAGCGCCAGCAGATTGGTCTGGTCGGCGATCTCGGCGATGATATTGACCGCCGAATCGATCGCCGAACTTTCCTTGCCCAGTTTGCCTGCGGCCTCGCTCAATGCCCCCACCTGGACATGCATGTCGTCCAGCGCATGGCTGATCTGGTCGGCCACCGCCATGCTCTGTGTGGCTGCCTCGCGGTTGTCGAATGCGATCTTCTCGACCTGATCCATTTCGCTGCTCATGCCCAACAGATCCTGCTGGTTCAGCTTCAGGCTGACCAGCAGCTTGCTCGCGTTCATGCTGTGTATGCGCGAGGCCAGCTCGTTGCGGCTGATGAACTGCACGTTGTCCTCCATCGCCTTGATCGCCTGGTTGATCTTGTCCAGGGAGTCTGAGAATTGGCCGGGCAGGCCGTGCGACAGCGCTTTGCGATGATAGACACCCTCCGACACCAGGCTGAAGCAGGTGTTGACCTCCTTGAAATACGTTTCGATCAGGTCCAGGAAATCGTTCAGCTCCCAGGCCGCCTTGCCGATCTCGCCCATGCCCGACGTGTGAGTGACGCGGCCGTGCAGCTGGCCTTCGCGGGAGCTCTTCAGCACTGCCTGCATCTTGATCACCACATCGACCGCTTGCTTGTACTGCCAATAGGCATAGGCGCTGAACGCGATGGCGAATAGCGGGAATACCCATGTGACCCACAGGAAGCCATCACGGTATGTCATCCATGACGAGCCCGTCACGATGAGCAGGACAAAGACCGCGCAGACCGCCAGGAAGCGGCCTTCCATCATCAGAGTGCGAAACAGGTTCGGTTTGCTTTGCATGCCGGCCTCCTCACAACGACAGGATGAAGCGATCGTACGTCGTCCCCATTCCTTGCAGTTTCTTGTTCAGGAAATCGACCGATGCCGCCGGCGCATTCGCCACCCCCGCCGCCTTTTCCACGGCCAGCATCTCGCGGTACAGCGGTTCGATGACGGCAATCGCCTCCTTGCCCGGTCGGCGCCTGACCGAGAAATAACCGACATGCTTGCCGCGAGCATCAAGGTCCGGCGTCACATTGGCGAACACCCAGTAGTAATCGCCGTCGGCTGTCATGTTCTTGACGTAGCCGAAGAATTCGCGCCCCTGCTGGAGCGTGTCCCACAACAATTTGAATGTGCCCCGCGGCATGTCGGGATGACGAACGATATTGTGCTGCTGACCCAGCACTTCCTGTTCGGAAAAGTTCGCCAAGCGCATGAATGTGCGGTTGACGTAGGTGATCCGGCCTTTCAGGTCAGTCTTGGAAATAATCAACTCTTCATGGCCCAGTACGACTTCTTTCTGGGTCGCAACGATCTTCAGCTTCATACACCCTCCTCTATCCCGCAAGCCGGCTTCTTGAACGGTTTATTATTGTTGCCCCATGTACCTGCTCATGAGGGCACCGCGTGCGTCGATATCATCCTTCCGTCAGGGTTCAGTTGCGCCCATCGGCCAGCGCCGCTTCCGGCGGTGCAGCCAGCACGGTGACCGTCACGCGGCGGTTGCGGGCGCGACCTTCGGCGGTGTCGTTGGTCGCCACGGGATCATTATCCGCATGGCCGATGGCCTTCAGACGTTCCGTGGTCAACCCCTGCTCGATGAACAGACGCACCACGCTGCTGGCGCGCGCGGAGGAAAGCTCCCAGTTGGACGGGAATTGCGCAGTGGCGATGGGCAGATTGTCGGTATAACCCTCGACCTCCACCGGCATTTCTTCCTGCGCCAGTATCTTGGCAACGTCGGTCAGCGTCGCCACTGCGACCGGCTGCAATGAAGCATCGCCCTGCTGGAACAGCATGCTGGCATTGATATCCAGCGTGACGCCGCGATCATTCTGGCTTACGCTCATCGCGCCCTTGTTCACGAAGCTCGCCAGTTTGCTGTTGAGCGCCTCGCTCAGGCGTTTCATGCGCTCCTGCTGCTTGATGTATTTCTCCGCCAGGCGGGCGTTGCGGCGTTCGATCAAGGCCTTGAAGTAGATCTCCTCTTCGCTGAGGCCGGTGCCTTGATCGCCGTTGCCCGCCTTGGTACCGAAGGCTTTGGTCATGGAGCCGCTGAACACCTTGTACTTGCCTTCGTTGACCGAAGAGATGCCGTACATCACCACGAAGAAGGCGAACAGCAGCGTAATGAAGTCGGCGTAGGAAACCATCCAGCGCTCATGGTTGTCCGGCCCTTGTCTTTTCGCCCGGCGCGCCATATCAGGGGAGATAACCCTTGAGTTTGTTCTCGATGTAATGCGGGTTCTCCGCATTGGCGATCATGCACAGGCCGTCGATCACCATCTCGTGCGTGGTCACATCGCGCTGGATGAGTATCTTGAGCTTGCCGGAGATGGGCAGGAACACCAGGTTGGCGAACCCCACGCCATAGATGGTGGCGATGAAGGCGACCGCGATACCGGCGCCCAGCTTGGCCGGCTCGCCCAGACTCTGCATCACGTGTACCAGCCCCAGCACCGCGCCGAGGATGCCGATGGTCGGCGAATAGCCTGCCGCAGCCTCCCACACGCGCGCGCCCTGCCAGCGCAGGGTCTCATAACTGTTCAGGTCGATCTCCATCACCTCGCGTATCTTCTCCGCGCTGTGGCCGTCCACCAGCAGTTGCAGCCCCTTCTGCACGAAGGGGTCGTTCACGGTCTTGATCTGGCTTTCGAGGGAAAGGATGCCGTCCTTGCGTGCCGCCGTGCTCCAGGCGATGAGGCGGTAAGACAATTGCCGCGCTTCGCTCTTGGGTCTGACGAACACCCACTTTGCCATCTTGATGCCGGTGAGAAACACCTGCATCGGGTGCTGCACCATCACGGCCCCCAGTGTGCCGCCGAACACGATCAGGAAGGCCGCCGTTTGCAACAGCACATCCACCGCCCCGCCCTCGAGGAACTGTCCGCCGAGGATACCGGCGACGGCGATGACCAGTCCGAGCAGGCTGAGGATGTCCATCAATGTCCCCGCAAGCTGGTACGCAAGCGCGCCACGGCCTGGCTATGCAGTTGGCACACGCGCGACTCCGAGACACCCATCACTTCGCCGATCTCGCGCAAATTCATTTCCTGCTCGTAATGCATACCCATCAGCATGCGTTCCCGCTCGGGCAGACGCTCGATGGCCTGTATCAGTGCCGCGCGGAAACGTTCGTCCTGCAGCAACTCGAGCGGGTTGGCCTCGGTACTGTAATCGTGACGGTCGAAGAAACTTTCTTCATCCTCGTTGTGGAAGTCTTCGTAATAGACCAGTTGCGCGCCGCGTGCTTCCTGCAGCAACTGCTGATAGTCGTTCAGGCTGAGGTCCAGTTCCCTGGCGATCTCCGACTCGGTCGGGGTGCGCCCCAGTTTCTGTTGCAGCTTGCTGATGGCATTCTCGATCCGGCGCGTGTCGCGTCGCATGCTGCGCGGCAACCAGTCAGCCCCGCGCAACTCGTCCAGCATCGCGCCGCGTATGCGTTGCGCCGCATAGGTTTCGAACTGCGCACCGCGCAGCTCGTCGTAGCGGCTGGCGGCATCCAGCAGGCCGATCATGCCGGCCTGGATCAGGTCGTCAACCTCTACACTGCCCGGCAGTTTCAGCATCATATGGTGAGCGATGCGCTTCACCAATGCTGCATGTTCCTGCAGGCATCGGCTTTTGTCGTTCAGTCCATTGGGCGTGTACATGTTCTTTATTTTTCCAATCCTGCCGGCAGCGGACTTTGCCTGGCGCGTTACCGGCGCCTCAGCGACGGCAACGGGGCTCATGTCAGTGCTGCCATGCCGCCCGCATGCGAGCGCATCGCATGCTGCACGCGCGGTTGCGACATGCGCATCAGTCTTTGCATGACGCTGCCCAGACGATCCTGCACATGTTCGCTGACGCTCGGTGCGCGCAGCAGGCCCTGTGCGATCTCGCGCATCGCCATCGACGATGCTGCCGAGGGGAAGGCATCCACCACCGTGCGGCACAATTGTGTCGCACGTTTCAACTTTTCATCAACTGGAATATAGCCCAGATACGAAAGACTTACCTGTAAATGATGGCGCGCCACCTTTGCCATGTTGTCGAACACCGCCAAGGCCTCGCTTTCGCTACCAACACGGTTGACCACGATATCGAAGGCCTGACGGCCGTTGTGCACCGCCATCTTCTTCAGCAGGGCATAGCTTTCGGTGATGCCGCTGGCGGTCGCATTCAGCACCAGCAGCAGCGGTTCGTCGCCGGACAGGCTGGCGCACACGGAATGGCCGTCGCGCGCCGCGTCCACCAGCACCACGTCGCGTCCGACCGCCGCCCCCAGCAGGGATTCCAGCAGGCGTTCGCGTTCGCTCTCTGCCATCTTCGGCAATGCCTGCATGGCACGCGCCACCGGCAGCACGCCCGGACCGGCCATGCCCTGCAGCAGCACATCCTGCCAGGTCTTGTCGCCGCGGGCGGCATGCAACAGGTCATAACGCGGACGCAATGCCAGCGTGTTGGCCACATTGTCCTGCGACAGATTCTCGTCCAGCACCAGCACGTCCTTGCCGGCATGGGCGAACACCGATGCCAGATTGGTGACGATGCTGGTCGCGCCCAGTCCGTCGCGCGCACCCAGCACGGTGATCACCTGGGCATTGCCGCGTGCCAGCAGTTTGCGCAGCCCGGCGGCCTGATCAAGGATTGGAGATTGCCTTTCTCGATTGCCTCCTCTCCCACTGGGAGAGGATTGAGGTGAGGGCATTTCCGTTGTATGGATAGAGTGAAACTCAGTGTGCATATTCCCTCCCCGCAGCTATGCCGCTGCTCAGTCCTGCCATGAAGGCCGGGAAATCCATCTCCGGCATGGCGAAGCTGGACGCCTTGCCGATGTCCTTGAAGGTGCGATGCAACAGGTAATCCAGTTTCACTTCGTGCAGGTCTTCCGGCACGCGCTGACCGCTGGCGATGTAATGCATGGAAAGCTTGTGACGTGCCACCACGTCCAGCACCGTACCCAGCGTGACCGCCTCGTCCAGTTTGGTCGGGATGCAGCCGATCACGTTGGGGCCGCCGTACATCTTCACCACGTCGTCCAGTGTGCCGCCGGCGCTGGTGGCGTTCAGCAGCAACAGGCGCTTGATGCCGGCCTCGTCGAACATGCGGGTCTGTTCGGCCACGCGGCTGTCGCGCTGGCCCACACCCATGGTGTCGATCAGCACCAGATGCTTGTGCTTGAGGCCGGACAGGGTCAGCTTCAGGTCGCTGGCATCACGCACGGCATGCACGGAAACGCCGAGGATCTTGGCGTAGATGCGCAGCTGTTCATAAGCGCCGACGCGGTAACTGTCGGTGGTGACCAGTGCCACCTTGTCCGCACCGTAACGCACCACGGCACGGGCCGCGAGCTTGGCGGTGGTGGTGGTCTTGCCCACGCCGGTGGGGCCGACCAGTGCATATACGCCGCCGCGTGTCACGACGTCGTCCTGCACGCCAGCCACACGCAGGTTGTGCGCGAGCACGCGCTTGACCCAGTTCAGATCGGCATCGGCCGGCATCTTGTCCAGCACGCGGCGCGACAGTGCCGGGCTGAAGCCGACGTTGACCATGTCGCGCATCAGGCCGGAACGCTTCGGATCCTGCTGCTGGATGTTGCCCCACGCCAGCGTCGCCATCTGTTCCTGCATCTGCTTGTGCATGGCTTTGAGTTCGTTCAGCAGTTTCTGCTGCTCGGCAGTCTCCGTCTCGACCTTGACCGGAGCAGGTGCAGGCGCTGCGGCTTCGACGCGTTGCGTCTCTGCTGTCAGCACCTTGGCGCCCAGCGTCGCCGCCTGATTCTGTGCACGTTCGGAAAGTCCGTTGCGTGTTTCAATGCGTTTCTCGACACGCGGCTTGGCAGAGGGACGCGACTCGACCACGCGCGTCTCGTTCAGATGGGCCAGCTCGCTGCCCAGGATGGCGACGATCTCCACGCCTTCCGGCACTTTGCGGTTGGACAGGATGACGGCATCGTCACCCAGTTCGATACGTACCAGTTTCAGGGCCTCGCGTGAGCTGCCTGCGATGAATTTTCTTGCGTTCATGCTCTACCTCCTACCATTGCTGTCACCCGGATCGTTTTGAAGTCGGGCACTTCTTCTTGGGAAATCACTTTGAGTTGCGGTACTGCGCGTTTCAGGAAGCGCGCCAGCAGATCGCGAATGACGCCGGGCACCAGCAGCACCGTCGGCAGCCCCAGTCGTTCCTGCGTTTCGGCGGCGGCGCGCGCCTCGTTCAGCAGGGTATTGGCCAGTCCCGGTTCGATGGCGGCGCCGCCGGCCTGCAAAGCCTGACCCAGCACGTATTCCAGTTCCTTGTCCATGCCGATGACCTGCAGCTCCTGCGACGACGGATAGTATTGCTGCACGATGGCGGCGCCGAGCCCGATGCGCACCAGCGAGGTGAGCAGCGCGGGGTCCTGCGTGCGCGGTGCATGTTCGGCCAGTGTCTCGAGGATGGTGCGCATGTCGCGGATATGCATGCCTTCGTCGAGCAGGTTCTGCAGCACCTTCTGCACGGTGGTGAACGGCAGCAGGTTGGGGATCAGGTCTTCGGTCAGCTTGGGCGAGATCTTGCCCAGATGATCCAGCAGTTGTTGCAGTTCCTGACGGCCCAGCAGCTCGGCGGCATAGGTCTGGATCAGGTGACTCATGTGGGTCGCCACCACGGTACCGGCGTCCACCACGGTGTAACCCATGGCCTGTGCCTGGTCGCGCAGATTCTGTTCGATCCAGATAGCAGGCAGGCCGAAGGCCGGGTCCTTGGTCGGATTACCCGGCAGGGTGCCGCTCACATTGCCGGGATTGATCGCCAGCAGTTGCTGCGCATAGGCCTCGCCGCTGCCTATCTCCGCGCCCTTGAGGGTGATGCGATAGCTGCTGGGTGACAGATCCAGGTTGTCACGGATATGCACTGGCGGCGGCAGGAAGCCCATGTCCTGCGTGAATTTCTTGCGGATGCCCTTGATGCGGCGCAGCAGGTCACCGTCCTGCGCCTTGTCGACCAGTGCGATCAGGCGATAACCCACTTCCAGGCCCAGCACGTCCACCTGCGACACATCTTCCCAGCTGGCTTCGGCCGCTTCAGGGGCAAGCACTTGTTGCTCTTCGACCTGCTGTTGTTGCTGCGCTTGTGCGGCTTGCTTGCCCTTCTGCATCAGGTAGAAAGCGAACCAGCCCATGGCGCCGGCCAGCATCAGGAAGGCGACGTGCGGCATACCGGGGATCATGCCCAGCATACCGACGATGGCTGCGGTCAAAACGATGACATGCGGATTGGAAACCAGTTGCTGGCTCAGTTGCTGGCCGATGTTATGTTCGGAGGCGACACGGCTCACCACCATACCGGCGGCAGTAGAGATCACCAGCGCCGGGATCTGCGCCACCAGACCGTCGCCGATGGTGAGCAGGGTGTAGTTCTTGGTGGCGGTCGCCAGATCGAGGTCATGCTGCAACATACCGACCACCAGGCCGCCGATCACGTTGATCAGCATGATCATGATGCCGGCCACGGCATCGCCGCGCACGAACTTGGAAGCACCGTCCATGGCGCCGTAGAACTCGGATTCCTGCGCCACTTCGGTGCGGCGTTTACGTGCCACATCCTCGCCGATCAGGCCTGCGTTCAGGTCGGCATCGATCGCCATCTGCTTGCCGGGCATCGCATCCAGGGTGAAGCGCGCGCCGACCTCGGCGATACGGCCGGCACCCTTGGTGATGACCACGAAGTTGATGATGACCAGGATGATGAACACCACCAGACCGACGGTGTAGTTGCCGCCGACCAGGAAGTGGCCGAACGATTCGATGACCTTGCCAGCGGCGGCCGGGCCGGTATGGCCTTCCAGCAGCACCACGCGCGTGGAAGCGACGTTGAGCGACAGGCGCAGCAGCGTGGAGATCAGCAGCACCGCCGGGAACACCGCGAAGTCCAGCGGCTTGGTGGTATTCATCGCCACCAGCAGCACCATGATGGCCAGCGCAATGTTGAAGGTGAACAGGATGTCGAGCAGGAACGGCGGCAGCGGCAACACCATCATCGACAGGATCATCACGATCAGCAACGGCCCCGCCAGACCGCGCACGCCCGTACTGCCCAGTGATGCTTTCAGTGTATTGAAGATGTCGTTCATGTCGCGCCTCGTTGTCCAATCCGTTTCGCCGCCCCAGATGGGGTTCATGGCTCATACGTATTATCTGGAGGGCGCGTCAATTCAATCGGACAAATAGAGGGAGAAATGGGGGTTTATTAACTGCCGAGGCGTTGCGGCGCAGTGTGCCCGGGGCGGCGGGACTACCATTGGCAAGCACGTATCGCCGCATCGAGTGCCTGCATCGCCGACGCCAGTTCGTCCAGTGCCGGCCCGGCACGATTCGGCGACGCGGCCGCCTGCTCCAGAGCCGCGGCGGCCTGCATGGTGCGCTCGGCCGCGAAGATGCCGACCATGCCCTTGATGGTGTGGGCAGCACGGCGCAGGGTGTCCGCATCGCCCCGCGCCAGCGCATCCCGGGCCGCCAGCAACTGCTGCGGTGCATCCGCAAAGTAGAGGCTGACGATCTCGTCGAACAGTTCCTTGCTGTCGTCCATGGTCTGCCGCGCCTTGCCGAAATCCGCCACGTCCTGCAGGACGGCGGCTGCCGGCTCCGCTTCTGGCGGCGCTTTTCCCTGGATACGTTCGATCTCCCGCCACAGGGAATCCACATCGATGGGTTTGGAAACGTAACCATCCATGCCGTGACGCAGGCACTCCTCGCGGGCGCCCTGCATGGCATGTGCCGTCATAGCGATGATGGGGATGTGCCGGCCGTCGCTCTGCTCCTGCGTGCGGATGTGCTGCGTCGCCTCATAGCCATTCATCTCCGGCATGTCGACATCCATCAGGATGGCGTCGAACGCCTCCGCCATCCACAGCTGCAACGCTTCCAGGCCGTTGTTGGCCACTTTCACCGTATGCCCCATCTTGCTCAGCAGCCTGACCGCCAGCGTCTGGTTGACGGCATTGTCCTCGGCCAGCAGCAACGACATGCGGCGGCGCGATTCTTTCAGCGAATGCCGGGTGACCAGCCCCGGCATCTCCTGCGCCGGTTCGCCCATCGCCGTCATGATCGCATCCAGCAGTTCCGACTGCGACACCGGCTTCATCAGATAGGTGGACACGCCCAGTTCCCGGCAGCGGGCCGCATGCCAGCGCTGCCCCTCGGAGGTGAGCATCATCACCGTGGCGCCGACATGCTCCGGATGGTTACGGATGCGTTCGGCGAGCTCGAAGCCGTCCATGCCGGGCATCTGCACATCCAGGATAGCCAGGTCGAAATGCCGGCCATCCCTGGCGGCGGCATCGAGTGCCTGCAGGGCCGCCTCGCCGCTGTCCACACTGGTCGGCAGCATCGACCAGTTGTGCAGCATCGCTTCCAGCAGCCGCCGGTTGGTCGCATTGTCATCGGCCAGCAGCACGCGCATGCCTTGCACCCTGCCGGTGCGCTGATATTCGGCCAGCGGTTTGTCGGAGGTAATGGCCATGTCGATGGTGAACGAGAACTCGCTGCCCTTGCCGAGCTCGCTCTCGACCTTGAGCTGTCCGCCCATCAGCGCCACAAGCTGGGACGAGATGGTGAGACCCAGCCCGGTGCCGCCATATTTGCGCGTGGTGGAACTGTCCGCCTGCGAGAACGATTCGAAGATGGTCTGGAACTTGTCGCGCGGGATGCCGATCCCCGTGTCGCGCACACTGATGGTGATCGCCGCATTGGCACGTGCCGCGTCCAGACGGCACGCCACGGCAACCTCGATCTCGCCCCGCTCGGTGAACTTGATGGCATTCCCCACCAGGTTGATGATCACCTGCCGCAGGCGTCCCGGGTCACCGAGCAGGTGATCGGGCACGTTGCTGTCGACATGCAGCAGCAGCTCCAGCGACTTCTGATGGGCGCGCAGGGCCACCGACTTCATGGTCTCGCGCAACATCTGCTCCAGCGAGAACTCGATCTCCTCGATGTCCAGCTTGCCCGATTCGATCTTGGAAAAATCCAGGATGTCGTTGACGATGTGCAGCAGGGAGGCGGCCGACGTCTTGACCAGGGTCAGGTATTCGCGCTGTTCGTGATCGAGTTCCGTGTCCAGTGCCAGATCGGTCATGCCGATGATGCCGTTCATCGGGGTACGGATCTCATGGCTCATGTTGGCCAGAAAATCGCTCTTGGCGCGCGCCGCCTGCTCCGCCAGCTCCTTGGCATGGTGCAATAACGACTCCGCCTGTTTCCGTTCCGAAATATCGCGCACCGTCGCCTGCAACACCGGCCGGTCGTCAATGACCATCGCGGTCATCAGCACATCCGCATCGAACACGCGACCGTCGTCGGCGCGCTTGTGCACCCATTCGAAACGGTGATTCCCCTGGGCCACGGCGATGCCGATCTGGCGCGCGGCAAGATTGCGCGAATCGCTGCCGTCGGGTTGGTAGGGCGGCGACAGATCGGCCAGCCCCAGCTTGCAGAACTCGGCCTTGTCAACACAGCCGAACAATTCCAGCGTGGCCGCATTGCAATCGATATAGCCGTGCTCGTCCAGCAGCATCACCGCATCGCTGGTCGTTTCATAAAGCGTACGCATGCGGAGTTCGGAACGCTGCATCGCTTCTTCGGCATGTTTTCTGGCAGTAACATCCGCATTCGTGCCGCTCATGCGGATGGCACGGCCGCTCACATCGCGTTCCACCACCTTGCCGTGGGTATGGATCCACAGCCAGGCGCCGTCATGCCGCTGCAGCCGGAATTCGACCGAGTAGTATTGTTCTTCGCCCTTCAGCACTTTTTTCAAGGCTTGCTGCAGCATGGGCTGGTCTTCCGGGTGCGCGTGCGCATAGAGCTGCTCGATACCGACCACGATGTCCCGTTGCGGCTCGCCCAGTATGCGTGCCCAGCGCTCGCTCAGATAGACACGATCCTGCTGGATGTCCCAATCCCACAAGGCCAGCCCGGAACCATCCAGCGCCAGGTCCAGTCGCTCCATGGCACGGCGCAGGGAAAGTTCGCCCTCTTTGCGGGTGCTGACATCGCGGAACGCGACGACCACCCCTTCGAACATCCCGTTGCGTATGACCGGCTGCGATGAGATCTCGACCGGGAAGAAACTGCCGTCCTTGCGCGCGAACACCTGGTCATCGCGGCGCGAGATGCCGTTGTCGACGACATCCAGCATGATGGGGCATTCGTATCCCGGCAAGGGTCGGCCCTCGGCCGTATGGGTGTGGATGGTGTCATGCACCGGTTTGCCGATGAACTCGTCGCGCGGCCAGCCCAGCAACCTTTCCGCTTCGGAATTGACGTAGATGCAGGTGCCGTCCAGGGACTGGACATAAATCCCCTCGCCCAGCGTTTCGCTGATGTTCTCATAGAAGCTCAGTTGCTCTTCGATGCGCGCTTCCACCTCCTTGCGCAAGGTGATGTCGGAACGTATCGAGATGTATCGGAGTGGCCGGCCCTGGTTGTTCATGAACGGGACGATCGTGGAATCCACCCAGTAGAACGAACCGTCCTTGCGGCGGTTCTTGACCTCGCCCTTCCATATCTTGCCCTGGCTGATCGTTTGCCACATCTGCCGGAAGAACGCGGGTGCATGGTGGCCGGAGTTCAACAGCCGGTGGTCCTGTCCGATCAATTCTTCCTGCGTGTACTGGCTGATCTGGCTGAACTTGCTGTTGGCATAGAGGATCTTCCCGGCAGCATCGGCGATGCTGACGATCGAGTGCTGATCGAGAGCATATTTCTGGAACTCAAGTTCACTGAGCGTTGAACGGAGCTGTTCATTTGCAGCAGCTATCCTGGTCTCGGCTTCCACCCGTTTGCTGATATCCTGCAAACTCAATACCGACCCGACCCGCCGCGCTTCGACCAGGATCGGTTGCGAACGGTATTCAACGGGAACGAGCGGGCCGGCCGCCACGATCAGATGCGCCTTGCCTTCGTCTGCGACGCCCTCCCTGATGATGCGCATCAGCTGCCTGTCCGGCTCCGAGCCGCTGTCGCCGACCGAAGCGAGCCGCACCACTTCATCGACAGGTTTGCCGATCATGTCCGCAGCCGCGTATCCGAGCAGGCTTTCGGCCGCCGGATTCATGAATGTCAGCACACCGTTCAGGTCGATGGAGAACACGCCGTTGTTCAGCGCATTCAGCAGGTTCCGCGTCATCTCCGCATTCTGTGCGCGCAACAGTTCATTGGCCGAGTTCAACTCGGTGGAGTTCATCTCCAGCGCGTTCTGCAGCAAACGCTGCTCCTTCTCCAGCTGCTGGTAGTGGCCGTCCACCAGGTCGAGGAAAGCCTGCATGGATTCGTCCGGCACGAAGTCCTTGCCGAATTGTCGCCGCAGTTGACGTTCCAGAAGACGGTGCATGTCTGCGTCTTACTCGTAGAAACTGGTCAGCGTCATGGTCTGGTTGTGCAACTGGCACAGCATGACATCGCTGAAAGGGGCCAATTCGCCGTAAGAGTAGAAGCCCGTGACAGCGGTCCCATCGCCCAGCGTATCCTGGACGATCTCCAGTTCGTCTTCGGTGAGCTGACCCATCACCAGCCTGCGTCCCACGCAGCTCACCACCAGGCACAGGCCTTGCGATCGCGCCTCGGCCGAGTGCGCAGCTTGTGCGGCCAGGCCTGCGCTCTCGATCAGGCCGTCCAGGTCGGTGCGCATCAGCTTGCACAGATAACCCTCGGGAACGTCCCCGGCGAATGTGAGACTGTGCGCACTCTCGTCGACTGCCAGCAGTGTCCGGATCAGTGGACGTTCACTCTTGTTCTGCTGGATGCTCAGCGGAAAGCGCAAGCCGCTGGCCGGCAATTCGGCAGCCAGCTCCCCCAGGTATTTCTTGTACAGATCCAGCGCAGGCTGCTTGTCGATCTCATACACGACATTGCCGGCCGAGCGGGTGACCAAGCGTTCCGCGCCGAACTCTTCCCAGCCCGCGAAGCAGCCGCTCTTGATGGTGATCTCTCCGTAGAATCCCAATGCCGACACCTGACCTGTACGGGCCGGGCCGTCAGCCATCACCCAGGTCTTGCCGAAGCGCGTGCCGTCGCCTGCCAGTCCGCCGGTGACGGGTACGCCCGAACTGTTCAGCCCGCGTGCCAGGTCACTGCCGTTCACCTGCAAACCATCCGCGAGCACAACCACATGCCGCAGATCGTCCGCTTGCAGGGCATCCATCAATTGCCGGCCTGCCTGCTCGGAAGAGGTGGCGGCATCCACCATGACGCTGGCCAGTCTTACCGAGGATCGGCCCAGCTTGAACGCGCTGGCCACGACATCACCATCGCTGATCTCGGTACCGAAGACGCTGCCCGAAGAGGAACAACCGAACAGATGCGCCCCGGGAAACATCCTGCGCAAGTCCGCATAACAGGCTTCGCTCCGGAAATAGGGGCTGTCTCCGAACACTAGCACACCATCGGCAGATGCAGCGCCCTCGGGCAGCACGCCCCAGCCTGTGCCTTCTTTCCATCTGACCTGCATCGTTTCCATGACGCCCTCTTTGTATATTTTAGTTGGCCTGCCTGTTACGACTTCCACGCGGCACAGCGCCCCGGACCGACCGCGTACATTGCAAGCGAAGAAGGGCCAGGATCACTGTGTCAGCTTCCGTATCAGACCAACTCGTCCGGCAGCCGTTGCGCAGGAGCCTCATCGACGAAGCGGTCCTTGATCGCCAGCACCTGCTCGAAATCCTTGAAGAAAGCTTGCAGACAATCGGGATCGAAATGCCTGCCGCTCCCTTCACGCAGCAGCTGGCAGGCATCATCTATCGGCCATGCCCGCTTGTACGGCCGTTCAGAAGTCAGGGCGTCGAACACGTCCGCCACCGCCACGATCCTGCCGAACAGCGGAATATCGTTGCCCTTCAATCCGCGCGGGTAGCCGCTGCCGTCGAATTTCTCGTGATGGGTATGCGCGATCTCGGCGGCGATCTTGAGCAAGGGCGAACTGCTGGCGCTCAACACTTCATAACCGATCACTGCATGCTGTTTCATGATGCCGAATTCTTCGTCCGTCAGTTTGCCGGGCTTGAGCAGGATGAGGTCCGGCGTGCCGACCTTGCCGATGTCATGCATTGGTGCCGCTTCCAGCAACAGTTCCTGCTGCTCCGCGGACAGACCGAGGTTTTTGCCGATGTGGCGCGAATAATGCGCCATCCGTTTGATGTGTCCGCCCGTTTCCGGGTCGCGATATTCGGCGGCACGCGCCAGGCAGAATATCGTTTCGCGCTCCTGCTCGACAATCTTGACAGTCGCCTTGCTGACCTCCTCGGCCAACCATTCTGCTCTGTTCGCCAGGTTCTTGTGGCTTTGCCGCAAGGCGAGCATGTTCTTGGCACGGGCCAGGAATTCGGCATTGTCCAGGGGCTTGTTGAGAAAATCGGTGACACCCAGTTGCAGTGCCCGATGGCGCAGTTCGGTCTCATGGTTGGCCGTGACCATCAGCACCGGAATATCAGGATAGCGCTCGCGGAAGCGAGCAGTCAGATCGGTGCCGTTGAGCCCCGGCATCATGTAGTCGACCACGACCAGATCGGGTTCGTTTTGCAGGCACCAGTCCAATGCCGCAACCGGCTCCGTGAAGCTGACCGGTTCGCAGTCCGGGATCTTGCGCACCAGATGCTGCAATATCGTCACATTCAATTGCGCATCGTCGATGATAACCACCTTCATGCCGCCTCCTCGCCTTACTTATTCGCAACGCCTGACAGGCTGACAAGGACGGTCGCTTCGCAATCAACCTTCCTGTTGCGCTAGCGGGTCGAGTTCTTTCGGTACCGGCAGTTCTCCCGGTAGCGTCGGTTTTACCCCGCCCGTTATCTTATATCGGCGCAGTTGGTACACATACGCCAGCACTTCCGCGACGGCAGTATAAAGCGCTTCGGGGATGGGTGCACCTAGCTCGCTATGTTTGTGCAAGGCACGCGCCAGCGGCGGTGCTTCCAGGATGGGCACGTTGTTTTCCCTGGCGATCTCCTTGATCTTCGCCGCCAGCAGGTGCGATCCTTTGGCGACCACGATGGGCGCGCGCATCTTGTCTTCGCTGTATTTGAGCGCGACCGAGTAGTGGGTCGGGTTGGTCACCACCACGTCGGCGGTCGGAATCTCGGACATCATGCGGCGGCGTGCGATCTCTCGTTGCATGCTGCGGATGCGTCCCTTGACCTGCGGATCGCCTTCGGTCTCCTTGGATTCCTGACGCACTTCTTCCTTGGTCATCTTCAGCTTCTTGGTGTGCTCGTACAACTGGAACGGCACGTCGATGAGTACGATCAACAGCATGCCGGCCATGATGGCGGCGAAGCTCCACCAGATCATGGTGTTCAAATGCGGGATGGAACGCACGGCTGGCTCGCTGACCAGTTGCAATACTTCATCGCGATTTGCCCACACCACCCATGCGCCTATCCCGCCCACCAGGGCGGCCTTGCCCAAGGCCTTGATCAGCTCGATGAGGCTGTTCACCGAGAACATGCGCTTGATGCCACTGAATGGGTTGAGTTTGCTGAATTTGGGCTGCAATGCTTTGGGCGAAAAATTCCAGCCGCTCATCAGCATGGGCGCGAGGAGCGCCACCAGCAGCAGCAGTCCGAGCAAAGGCACAAAGGTCAGCAAGACATCCGTGAACAGCTCGCTCAGACGCGGCAGTATCAGGTCGATATTGAAGGCAAGCGCCCGATCGAGGGTCAGGCCGTTATGCAGCAGGCGCAACATGCCCTGCCCCAGCATTTCACCCATCAGCCACAAGCCTGCACCGCCCGCCACCAGACCCATGAAGGTGGATAGCTCGCGCGAGCGCGCGACCTGCCCTTCCTCGCGCGCCTTGTCTAGTTTGCGTTGCGAGGGCGATTCTGTTTTTTCTAGGTCGCTGTCCTGATCGGCCATGGCATCCGTCCTGTATCGGTGCGGCGATTATCGGCCCCGCGCGCGCGCGGCAAGCACGGGAATTAAAGGGGAATTACCTTCTTATTGCGAGTTTTACTCTGCTCAAGTCAGGAATAAGATGGCATCATTGTTACAGGTGATTCGGGTCAATACGAAAGTCACCATCAACGATATGCAAGCAATACTCAGGCAGGAGGGGGCCGCATGAAAAGAAATATCACACCGACCACGGTCGAAAGGGTGATGAGGGACGATGACTTCATCGTCTCCATGACCGACCTTAAAGGCCGCATCACTTACGGCAACCGCATCTTCATCGAATTTTCGGGATACCGGGAAGACGAACTGCTGGGCACCCAGCACAACATCATCCGTCACCCGGACATGCCGCGCGCAGTGTTCCAGCTGCTGTGGGACAAGATCCAGAAGAAGGAAGAGTGCTTCGCCTATGTGAAGAACATGTCCAAGGATGGCGGTTTCTACTGGGTGTTCACCAATGTCACGCCAACCTTCGATTCGTCCGGCAACATCAACGGTTACTTCTCGGTACGACGCAAACCGAAACGCAGCGGCATCGACGCGGTGACGCCGCTGTATGCCGCCATGCTGGAAGCGGAACGAAAGGCTGGTCCGGCAAATGCCATCGCGGCCTCCACCAAGATCCTGGTGGATCTCCTGAACGAAAAAGGAATGAGCTATGATGAACTGGTCCTTGCAATCTAGGTTTTCCGCCCTGTTGTGGGCGTTCTCCTTCGGCACGCTGGTCATCATCCTGACCAGCTTTGCCCGTCACGGTTTTGATGCATTCATGATCACCTTCCTGGTCGTGGGCGTTGCAGTCTCGGCGTTGGGCCAATGGCTGGTTCGCCAGTGGTTGGCGCCGCTGAAGAAAGTCGAAACGGTGGTTAATGCCGTCGCAGCCGGCAAGTTCAATTCCCGTGTCACCGGCATCGGGCATTCACGGGACGAGATCAGCCTGCTGTGCTGGGATGTGAACGACATGCTGGACCAGTTGGCGACCTTCTTCCGCGAACAGGAAACCAGCTTCCGCGCCAATCTGGAAGGAAACTTCAACCGTCAGGCCATGGTCGGCGGTGTTCACGGCGGATTCAAGAAAGGCTTGTCCAACCAGAACATCCTGCTGGAAGGCATGGCGGAACAGAAGCGCAGCGCCATGCGCACCCATATGCTGTCGCGCGCCCATCACCTGAACACCGACAACCTGTTGAAGAACCTGGTCTCCAACCAGAACGACCTGAAGACCATCACCGACAACATGGCGGAGCTGGCAAATCTCTCGCGCCGCACCCGTGAAGATGCGGAAGAGAGCCGCGAATCGGTGAAGGATGTGGTGCAGCGCCTGTCGGGCATCGTAGCCCGGGTGAACCATGCCAACGAGGCCATCACCAATCTGAATGCACGCAGCAGCGAGATCACCAAAGCGGTGGGCCTGATCACTTCCATCGCCGACCAGACTAATCTGCTGGCCTTGAATGCCGCCATCGAAGCGGCCCGTGCGGGCGAAGCCGGACGCGGCTTTGCCGTGGTGGCGGACGAAGTGCGCAAACTGGCGGAGAACACCAAGAACGCCTCGGAATCCATCGGACGCATCATGCTGATGCTGCAGAGCGAGGCGGCGAAGATGCTGACCGATTCCCAGGAGATGCACGAGATCGCCAATTCCTCGCAGAGTGTCATCGGCAAACTGGAACACAAGTTCGGCCAATTCTACGAGTCGGCCGTCACGTCGCTGTCCAGCGCCCGCTATGCGCAGGATCTGAGCTTCGCATCACTGGTGAAGGTCGACCACGTCATCTACAAGCAGCGTGCCTATGTGCTGGTCAACGACTGGAACAATGAAGAGTTCAAGGCTGCGGTAGGCGTGGATCATCAGAACTGCCGCCTGGGCAAATGGTATGCCGGTGCCGGCAAGGAAGTGTTCGGCGACATGCCTTCATTCCGCAAGCTGGATGTGCCGCACAGCAAGGTACACGGATCGGTGCATCGCATGTTGACACTGATGGAGATGAACTGGGCCCACGACGAGAGCTTGCAGGATCAGATCATGGACCAGCTGAAGGTCGCCGAAGAAGCCAGTCTGGACGTGATGGCGATCATCGACAAGGTGGTCTACGAGAAACATCCGCACATGACGCACTCCAGCTGATCGGCAGCGGAATCCCGGCGGGCTAGCCTCTTTCCCGTCCCGCCTGGATTTCGCGACTGCGAAGGATCGCACGCCCGGCGATCATGTCCAGCGGCAGTACCTCATCCACCGCCCCCAGTTCCACCGCGGCGCGCGGCATGCCGAACACCACGCAGCTTTCTTCGTTCTGCGCCAGATTGATGGCGCCGGCCTGTTTCATCTCCAGCATGGCTGCCGCCCCATCCTTGCCCATGCCGGTCAGCATCACGCCAAGCGCATGGATGCCCAGCACCTGTGCTGCAGACCTGAACAGCTTTTCCACCGATGGCCGATGAAAGTTCACCGGCGGATCGTCTTTCAGCACGATGCAATAACCCGGGCTGTGCCTGGCTATCTCCATATGCACGTTGCCGGGAGAGATGTATGCAGTACCGCTTTTGACTTCCTCCCCCTGCTCGGCCATCTTCACCCGCAGCACGCACAATCCGTCCAGACGCGCCGCAAAGGCCGGCACGAAGGACTCCGGCATGTGCTGGGCGATCAGTATGGGCGGGGCATCGACCGGCATCTGCGACAAAAAGACCCGCAAGGCTTCCGTGCCGCCCGTGGAGGAGCCGACGACGATGATGCGCCCGGCATGAACGCCGCTAAGCATTGCGAATCAATTCGTAAACGGTCTGCCCGCGCAATTTAAAGTAGGCGGCAGCATGATAGAAACTCTCCGAATGGCCCGCGAACAACAGACCGTGCGCATGCATGAGCGGCGCGAACTTCTTCAGGATGTTGAATTGAGTTTCCTTGTCGAAGTAAATCATCACATTCCGGCAGAAGATGCCGTCCAGCTTGTGAGGAAGCGGGTACTTCATATCAAGCAGGTTGATGCGCTTGAACTCTATGCAACGTTGCAACTCGGGACGCACTTTGAAATATCCGGCACCGTCCGGGATGAAGAAACGTTCCAGCCGCGTCTCCCCCAGCTTTTGCACCGCCTCATCCTTGAAACGTCCGCTCTTGGCCGTAGCCAATACATGGCTATCCAGATCGGAAGCGATGATGCGCACTGGATGGTCGAAGCTGCCGAATGTCTCGACCGCGGTGATCGCCATCGAATAGGCCTCTTCCCCGGTCGAACAGGCCGAACACCACAGGTTGATTGGCTGCGACTTGCCCAGTTTTTGCAGATGCTCGGCCAGGATCCTGAAATGGTGCGCCTCGCGAAAAAAAGAGGTGAGATTGGTGGTCAGGGAATTGACGAAAGCCTCCCATTCGTCTTCGTGTCCCTTTTGCAAAAAGTTCACGTATTCAGCGAAGGTTCCTAACCCGGTCGCACGCAAACGCCGCGCCAGACGACTATAGACCAGCTCCTGCTTGCTGTCGGAGAGCGAAATCCCCGCGTAGCGGTGGATCAGGCCCCGAATCTTCTGAAAGTCCCGGTCGGTGAAAGCGAATTCACGATGCGTCATGCTGGGCGGGTGCCGCGTTCCGGAAAATATCGATCAGGCAAGCGGAACTCGGCACCGGATTCAGTTTGGCGAAGCGCACAACAGGCTGTTGTCGTTCTCCCCCGCAATGGCGATACGTTCCAGCGCTGCCAGGACTGCCATGCTCTCGGCCTCCATCTTGCTCACCAGCTCCATGCCGCGTAGCGGGTCGCCGGCATGGAAAGCGGCCACGGCCTCCTTGCCGCTATGGTGGAAACCCTGATGCGGCACGGCAACCGCCTGGTAACCGTCCAGCTTCGAGAAGCAATCCTTGCCTTCGCCTTCAAAGTACCAATGGCCCAAGCGGCAATCGGTGTGGGATGAGAAGCTATCCGCCGCCCTGTCGGAGATCCCCATGAACACTTTGTAGATCTCGAACTTGTACAGGATGTGGTCGATCTTGGCGACTTCGACGAAACTGCGCAGCGCAGCGGCCGAGATGGTGCCTTCCATGGTATGCGACAGATCCAGCAGGTGCTTCATGTTCTCCATCACCGCACCGACATCCTGACTGAATACCTGCGACTTCTCCGCCCATTCTTCCATCTGCGTCCTGGCATGATGCGTTTCATCCTGAATGGCCGTGACGATAACGGAGATCTCGCTGGTCGCCTTGGCAGTACGTTCGGCCAGCTTGCGTACTTCATCCGCCACCACGGCAAAACCGCGCCCCTGCTCGCCGGCACGCGCTGCCTCGATGGCTGCGTTCAGCGCCAACAGATTGGTCTGGTCGGCGATCTCCTTGATCAGCTGCACGATGCTGCCGATCTGCGCGGCGCGCGCGGTCAGGCCCTGTACGTTCTTGGATGTGCGCAGGGTATCGCCGGACAGCGATTCGAGACTGGATGCGATGTTGAGCACGGCTTCGCGATTGCTCACCGAGACATGCGCCGCTTCTACCGCATGCTGCTTTTCTTCGCGCAGGGAAGTAGCCGCCGCCACCTGCGAAGTTTGCAAGGCGATGAAGGATTCGCCGAACCCCTGCATGTTGGCGTAGATCTTGTCGGCCACTGCGCATTTCAGTTTCGCTTGCTCAGCTTCTTCCCGATACGACTCTCGCTGAGTTTCCAGTCTGGCCAGCTCGTCGCGCAGATTGGCTATATCGCGCTCTGTTTCCAGCAGACGACTCTGGGCTGCTTGGTAATCCTGCTTAATTTGTCCGCCAAACATCGCTTCCTCCTGAATGATCTTCTTGTTCTCAAAAATAAAGCACTCTCAGACCTTGAATGCTTCAACCGATTGTCTGACCTCTCTGGATTTCACTTCCAGCGAAGTTGCCAGATCCAGCAGGCCTTTTGCCGCGCCGGCATTTTCTTCAGACATTTGCGACACACGCTCGGTGCTCCTGGCAAGTTCAGAAGCGGCTGCATTCTGCTCTTCCAGGGCGACAGCGATATCATCGATCACGCTGGCCACCTCACCGAAGCTATTCTGGATATGCTTGATGGAGGACTGCGCGGTTTCGGCATCACCGACCCCCTGACGAGTGGTGTTGACGACCTTGTCCATGCCCGACAGGGCATTCGCTGCCACCGCCCCGATCTTGCTCGACATCTGGCTGATCTCGTTGGTTGCTCCGGCGGTACGTTCCGCCAGTTTGCGCACCTCATCCGCCACCACGGCGAAACCGCGCCCTTGCTCGCCGGCTCTGGCGGCTTCGATCGCCGCATTCAGGGCCAGCAGGTTGGTCTGGTCGGCGATCTCCTTGATCACCTTGACTACATCGCTGATGCGCGATGCATCTTCCCCAAGGCGTGAAACCTCGCCTGATGCCGTTTCAATCTCGCCTGCGATCTCCAGCAATCCCGCCACCGTCTTGTTGACGACCTGCGCTCCTTGCTCCGCGCTGATACGGGAGTTGCTTGCAATCTGCTTGGCATTGCCCCCCTGGTCGCTGATATGCGTCGTGGAAACGCTCAATTCCTCGATGGCAGCCGCCATGCCCGATACGGAGTCCGATTCCTGATTGACGTTTTCGGCGATGTGATTGGCCGAAGTCGCGAGATTGCGGGCCATATCGCCGACATGATGCGCTTGCGACTTCACTTGAACGATCATGTCGCGCAGGCTGTTTTGCATCTGGTAGGCATCGGACAACAGGCTACCGGCCACCGGTTTCAATGCCGGTTGATGTGAAAAATCTCCCGTGGACATCGTGTTCACCACGGTAGCAACATCATGGGGATCCCCGCCCAGTTGCCGCATTACCTGGCGAATGATGATGGTCGCCAGCAAAAAGGTGATCGTCAACGAAATCAGCATCCAGGCGATCATGATGCTGCGCCTGTGATCGAACTCTTCCTGTGCGAGCATTATTTTTTCCGAGGCCTTCTGCTCGGTGAATGCAACGAATCGGTCACGCAGCTGATTAATGTGCTGAAGCACAGGGCGATCGATACCTTCCACCTTGGCATCAGATGCGTCGCCGTCACCGTTATGCGCATCGATCTGTGCGAGATACTTTCCGGAGACTGCCTTGTGTTCTTCCGACAAGGCATTGAGATCGGCAATGAACGCACTGAATTCCTGTTGATGTCCAACTGCCAGCTCCTGCAGGCCTGCCTGCGCCAAACCCAGACTGTCCTCGAATTGCCTTTGCTCTTCAACGTAGCTCGTCCGGTATTTCTGCTTTTTGACCGGATCCGCTCCCCGCATCCACACATTCTTGGCATGCTTGGTCTGTTTCAGGAAAGAGATGTTCATGGCGCTGATGTGCTGCATCACCATAATGTCCTGCTTCAGCCTATCGACATTCTCCTTTTCGCTCTCGACTATTCCTTGCAGCATGGACAAGGCAAAGATGGCCATGGCCAAGAACATGAAAAAGGATACCGACTCCAGCGCGATAAACTTCTGTTTTAACGACAAACCGGCGAACAATTGACTCTCCTATTGTTATTACTGTCTGGTCAATTGCCGCGTACGTCGCTCAGCAGTTCCTTGATATCCAGGATCAGCACGATATCGCCCTCGCTGGACATGGTGACACCCGCCACGCCCTTGGGCCGGAAGGTATCCAGGGACTTGATCACGACATCCTCATGTCCGACGAAACCGTCTGCGGTGAGAATGAAGCTATTGTTGCCGAATTGCATCAGCACGCCGACTTCCGAATGTTCATTGCTGCCCCATCCGATGAGCTGCGTGAGCGGCAGCACCGGCAGCACTTCGCCGCGCACGATCATGGTGGCCTTGCCGGAAACCTGCTGCAGCGCATCAGGTGTGACCGGCAGGATCTCGCGCACCATGGACAGCGGCACTGCGAACGACTGGTCCCCCAGACGCAGCACCAGCACCGGCAGGATGGCCAGCGTCAGCGGCAGCGAGATCGAAAAGATAGAACCCTTGCCCGGCTCGGACTGGATCTGGATGCTGCCGTTCAATTTCTGGATGTTGGTCTTCACCACATCCATGCCGACGCCGCGTCCCGACACACTGGATATCTCGTCCTTGGTGGAGAAGCCGGGCAGGAACACCAGCTCCAGACACTGGTTCTCATCCAGCGTATTGGCGATCTCATTGGTGATCAGGCCCTTTTCCACCGCCTTGTTGCGGATCACTTCGGGACGCATACCCTTGCCGTCGTCGGTAATGGTGATCAGGATGTGGTCACCTTCCTGGCGCGCTGCGAGCTCGACCATGCTCTTCTCAGGCTTGCCGGCAGCCCGACGTTCCTCGACGGTCTCGACGCCATGGTCGACCGCATTGCGGACCAGGTGCACCAGGGGATCGTTCAGGTCCTCGATCATGGTCTTGTCCATCTCGGTCTCTTCACCGATCAATTCCAGTTCGACATCCTTGCCCAGCGAACGGGCCAGATCACGGGCCAGGCGCGGGTACTTCTTGAACAGGCGGCCGATCGGCTGCATGCGCGTCTTCATGACGGCGTTCTGCAGGTTCACCACCAGCATGTCAAGCTGTGTCACCGACAGGTCCAGTTCGCGTAATGTGTCGCTGTCGCTACGACCTTGCAGGATATCCGAGCGCAGGTGCGTCAAACGGTTCTTGGTCAGACCGATCTCACCCGACAGGTTGAGCACCTGATCCAGACGTTCGGTATCCACGCGGATGGTGGTCTCCTTTGCTTCGGCGGCAGGCACATCGCCGCCGCGTCGGCCGACCGTGCTGCCGGGCACATCGGTAGAACGGCGACCGAATGCCTTACGAGTGGATTCTTCTTCGTTGATCGCCTGCTTGATCACCTCAGGATCGCGCTTGGCCCCCACTTGCTCCACGATATCGTTGCCGGTCAGCGCCTTGTACAGCGCATCCCAATCGACGTTCTCTGCTTCAATGACCGGCAAGGTCTGCTTGGCCTCGGCAGCTGGAACCGCTGCTGGCGCCGGAGCTGGCGCACTCTCGGACTTGATCGTGGCCACCGCCTTGCCCTCCAGCGCATCCTTCAATGCGCTGATGATCTCTGCGGGCGCGGCCTGCGGCTGCTGACTTTGCTGCAGCGCACCGAACATGTGGCGCACTTCTGCCGTGGCGGCGAAGATCACATCCATCAACTCCGCGCTCAGCTTCAGTTCGTTGTTGCGTAACTTATCGAACAGGTTTTCGGTCAAGTGGCACAAGGTGACCAGTTCCCCCGCATTCAGGAAGCCGGCGCCGCCCTTGATGGTGTGGAAGCCGCGGAAAATCTCGTTCAGCAAGCTGCTATCTCCCGGGGACTTTTCCAGCTCCATCAGTTTGCTGTCCACATCCGACAGCATATCCCCAGCCTCCATCAGGAAATCGCTCAACAGATCTTCCATTCCGGCAAAGTCGTTCATGTTCTTCTCCTCAATCGAACACCCAGCACTGCGTACTCAGCGTTCAGCACCGCTTAAAATCCCAGGCTCTCCAGCAGGCAGCCATTCCGACACGGTGCGGCGTAGCCGTCTGGTGCGGGAGGTGTGGCAGAGCTGCTGTTCATCCACATCATGGTTAGAATCCCAAACTTTCCAGCAGGTCGTCCACCTGATCCTGATTGGTGACCACATCATCCCTGCCAGCTGCATTGATCACAGGTCCGTTCAACAGCCCCGCATTTTCTGCGCGTACCGCAGGCGGCGCATTCTCCAGCAGCAATTCCACCAATTGCTTCTCCATCTCCTGCGTCAACTGGATGATCTTCTTGATCACCTGCCCGGTCAGATCCTGGAAATCCTGAGCCATCATGATCTCCAGCAAATAGGCATTCACTTCCTTGCCCTGCTTGGGCATTTCATGCAGATGGGCGTGGGTCTGTGTGACCAGCTCCTTGAACTGCTGCACGTCCAGTTTCTTCTGGAACAGCAGATCCCATTGCGCGGCCAGGCGTTGCGATTCGTCGGAAAGTTTATCGACCACGGGCTGTGCTGATTCCGTGGCGTTCAACACGCGCTCCGCCGCCTGCTGCGTCAAGGTCGCCACGTAGTTAAGACGATCACGCGCATCGGGGATGGTGGCAGTGGCCTTTTCGATTTCCTTATGCAAGCCCAGCTCGCGCAAGGTGTCATGCAGCTTGCGAGCCATTTGGCCGACTTGATTGATGACCTTGGCCGGCTCCGCATCCGCATTCAACTGGATCACTTTGGCCGGTGCCTTGGGCTCATCCGTGTTCGCCTTGATGATGCTGTCGAACAGTGCTTCCAGATCGTCTGAATCCTGATTTGCTGGGTTTGCCATGATTCACCTCACTTGTTGAGTTGCGGGTTGACCGCAAATATCTTTTTCAATTTCTCGTCCAGCGTCGCTGCGGTGAACGGTTTGACCACATAACCCGACGCGCCTGCCTGCGCTGCCTCGATGATGTTTTCCTTCTTCGCCTCTGCCGTCACCATCAATACAGGCAGATGCTTGAGTGCGGCGTCGGCGCGGACCGCCCGCAGCAATTCGATACCCGTCATATTCGGCATGTTCCAGTCGGACACCACGAAGTCGAATGTTTCGCCGCGCAGTTTGTTCAGCGCATCCACGCCGTCTTCCGCTTCCTGCACATTGACGAAGCCCAGTTCTTTCAGGAGATTGCGCACGATGCGTCGCATCGTGGAAAAATCATCCACCACCAGAAATTTTGTGTTTTCTATTCCCATCTCAATCTCCTAAATACAACTTTCATACAACTTGTTATGTCAGCAGCGGCCGCAGAGTCGACGACAACACCATCGAGTCAAACTTCGGCACGTAGTAATCCACGCCCACACGCTTGCCCATCGCACGATTGGCATCGGATGACAGCGAAGAGTGCATCACCACCGGAATACCTTCAAAACGCCTGTCGTTCTTGATGTATTGCGTCAACACATATCCGTCCATCGCCGGCATTTCGGCGTCTGTCAGAATGACCTGTATCTGGTCATGCAATTCCTGGCCGCTGCTTTGTGCCGCGTCAGCCATCGCACGCAAGCGGTCCCATGCTTCCTGCCCGTTGTTGGACTGGATGTGTTTGACACCCATGCGATCGAGCACTTCGATGATCTTGCGTCGGGCCACCATGGAGTCATCGGCGAAGAACACGCACAGGTCGTGACCGGATTCGATGCGTTCGACGTTACCGACGATGGCTTCGCCGAATGCGTTCGACAGGATCTGCTCTACATCGAGGATGGATACCAGAGAGCCGTCGTCCAGATTGGTAAGCGCCGTGATCAGTGCATCCTTGTCTGACAGCATGCCTTCGGTGGGGCGCACCTTGTCCCAGTCGACGCGGATGATGCGATCCACATCCTTCACCAGGAAACCGAGGATATGGTTGTTGTATTCGGCCACCATCATGGTCTGATGCGGCTCTTCTTCATGTATGCCCATGAACTTGGCCAGATTCAGCACCGGCATCACGTGCCCGCGCAGGCTGACGATGCCGTCCACGCCCTGCGGCATATTGGGTGTGCGCGTGATCTTGCCGGCCTGCGACACTTCTTTCACCTTGAACACATTGATGCCGAACTTCTCCTCTGTCCCGAGGTTGAACAGCAGGATCTCCATCTTGTTGGTGCCGGCCAGATTGGTGCGCGCATCGATATGATCCAGTAAACCGTCCTGGTCGGATGCCAGCATGTCGTCGTTGTATGCCATCTTGAATCCCCTTTATCCCAACAAACGTGCGAGTGTCTGTGACAATTTCTGCGGCTCGAATTTCGGAACGTATTCATCCACGCCGACTGCACGACCAAGCTGTTCATTTTGCGAGTTCGACAACGATGAGTGCATCAATACCGGTATGCCGGCAAATCTTTTGTCCGATTTGACCTTGCGTGTCAGCATGTAGCCATCCATCTCCGGCATCTCCACATCGGTCAGGATGACTTGCAACATATCCCTGAGCGGCGTATGCGAAGTGTCGGCAAAGTCCGCCATACGCGACAGTTCTTCCCAGGCCTTGCGTCCATTGATTGCCGATATGTGCTTGACCCCCATCGCATCAAGCGTTCTGGCGATCTGATTGCGCGCGACGGACGAGTCGTCCGCAAAGAACACGGTACGGTTCTCCTTGCCGATCGGTTTGACTGCCTTGAAGATCATCTCGTCAGAACCGAAATGCCCCGTCTCGGCCAGCACCTTTTCCACGTCCAGCATCATCACCAGCCGCTTGTCCTTCAGCTCCGTGATCGCCGTCACCAGACCGCCCATCTCTGCCGCCAGCATTTCCGGAGGCACACGCATTGCGGACCAGTCCAGGCGCAGGATGTTGTCCACCGACTTGACCAGGAATCCCTGGGTATGCCCGTTATACTCGGTCACGATCATGATGTCGGGCTTGCTGTCCGATTCCATGCCGATATATTTGGCGAGATCGATCACCGGCACCAGGGCGCCGCGCAAACTTACCATCCCTTCCACCGCAGGCGGCATTTCGGGCGCACGGGTGATCTCCGGGATACGCATCACTTCGCGCACCTTGAAGACATTGATTCCGAAGGTCTCCTCGCGCCCGGTACGCATATCCTTGCCCAGCGAGAACATGAGGATTTCCAGCTTGTTGGTACCCGCCAGCTTGGTACGCGCATCAATATTTTTTAACAGTTCAGACATTCTCTTCTCCTCGCTCAGCCGTTGTTCCGCATGCCGCACTTGGTTAGCGGATAGCCGGCCTTGCTTAATTCATCGGCAGATTTTGCCAGTTCTACAGCCGCATCACGTGTCTGCTCTGATGAACGCGCATTCTCATCCACCAAATCGGTAATGTGTTCCAGGCTCTTGGCCACGTTCTCCCCTGCCACCGATTGCTCCTTCGAAGACATGGTGATGTGATCGATACGTTGCGACATGCTCACGGTGGCTTCCATCACTTCCTTCAGCTGCTCGCCGTTGGTGCGAATAAGGGTGATACCGCTTTCCACCTCAGTCACGGCATCCCCCATGGATTCCACTGCTTCTTCAGAAATGGCTGTGATATCAGCGATCGTCTTGGTGATGTCCTTGGTGCTGGAAGCCGTGCGCTCCGCCAATTTACGCACTTCGTCCGCCACCACGGCGAATCCTCGCCCTTGCTCGCCGGCGCGGGCCGCTTCGATGGCTGCATTCAATGCCAGCAAATTGGTCTGGTCGGCGATCTCCTTGATCGAGTCCGCTATTTTACCGATTCTTTCGATTGAAGCGCCCAGATCGGAGATTGTCTTGCTTGAACGCTGTACTGTCTCTGCCACCTTGGTGGTTGCCTCTATGCTTAGCCCCATATTGGCATTGTTCTGCTCCACGATGACCTGCGTCCGCTTCATCTCGGTCAGCGAATCGGCAGCCATATTCGCCACTTCGGCGATGGACTGGCTGAATTGCTCCATGGTCGCAGCGATGTTCTGTATCTGCGCCTGCTCGGTTACCGCATTGTTCGCCACTACGCCGACTTTTTCATCTACCGCCCGCACCCGCTCCCGCATCTTCACCACCGGCGTCACGATTTCATCCACCATGGTGCGCAAGTAGGTCTGCATGGTCTGGATCGCACACAGCAGATTGCCCATCTCGTCCTGTACGGTGATATCCAGCTCGGTATCCAGATTGCCTTCCATGATATTGCGGAATTCCTTGTCCACCTGGGACAGCGGCCGATGGATGAATCGATCAACACAGTATCCAATGAAGAAGAACAGGAACAGCTGCAGGGCGATTTGCCCTGCCATCACTTTCACTTCCATTACGTGGATGCGTTCAAAATCTTCCTTGAGGTCGATCGAAATGTCAGATGCTCCGGTCACCCAGTTGTCCGGCCCGGCATGACACAGCGTGCAATCCGTTCCGTGGAAATCCTTGCTCGCAAGATAAGGCGTGACGATACGCAAAACAGGTGCGCCGGCGCTGTCTGCCCCGAAGATCACCCTGGTCTGGCCGGATTCCAGCGCAGCACGTTGCACATCATCCTTCACCTGCTGCTCCGACGAACCGGGACCGTACTGGGAAACCAGCTGCGGCGAACGCAGGATAACCGCAGACTTGACATGCCCTGACGAGGTGACTTTCTCGATCAGCAGTTTCCGGTTCTCTTCAATGCCGATCTGACCGGTCACCATCAACATATTGGCATTGTCGATGATCTGGGTAGCGATCTGTTTGCCCTTGGATTCTGCCTGCAGGCTGGCCTCATCTTGCATACTGCCGGTCAGATACAACTGCGCGGCAGTCAGGATCAGCAGTAACGGGATCTGTATGGCGGCCTGTAATTTCGTTTTTAAAGACCAGTTTTTGACCTTGAAGCGCTCATAACGGGAAACAATTTCTCCGCCGCGTTGATTCAACTCGCGGTACTCGGCTTCTGCTTTTGATATCTGCGCGCGGGTAGGCATCCTCCGCACAGAAACATAACCGGTGATCTGACCGCCTTCCACGATAGGCGCTATGGTTGCACGTACCCAATAATAGTCCCCGTTCTTGCAGCGGTTCTTGACCAGCCCACGCCATGGACGCTCTGCTCTCAGGGCATCCCAAAGCCACTTGAATGCCTGCTTCGGCATGTCTGGATGGCGTACGATATTGTGATCCTTGCCGATCAACTCTTCGCGCGTGAAGCCGGAAATCCGCTCGAAAGCGTCGTTACAGTAAGTGATGACACCTTTGGTGTCCGTCTTGGAGATCAGCACCTCCCCATCCTGAAAGACGACCTCGTTCTGCGAAATCCGTGCATTATTATTTTGCATGATCTTCCTCCCGTTGCTGCCGGCACATCAAATCTTGAACTTGCCTACTGTCGACTTCAGGCTTTCAGCGACGCGCTCCATACTTTGTACGGATGTCACAGTTCGCTGCACCACTGCATTGCTTTGCTCAGCCATGGCAGCGATATTTTCAACATTGCGCGCGATCTCCTGCGTTGCATCGCGCTGCGAATTGATGGACCGGGAGATCTCTTCCAGGCCTTCATTCACACCTCCGACTGATTGATTCGATTCGATCAATATCTTGGTCACGTCGCCCACATGTGCCTGACTGATCTGCAAGGCGCTCATGCCTGTCTGTACCGTGCGCTCGACCTGCTCTGACTGACTGCCAAGCGACTGCGTCACTTCGTCGATCTGGGTGGCCGACTGCGCCGATTTCTCCGCCAATTTGCGCACCTCGTCTGCCACCACGGCAAAACCGCGCCCTTGCTCGCCGGCACGCGCTGCCTCGATCGCGGCATTCAGCGCCAACAGGTTGGTCTGCTCCGCAATATCCCGCACCTGCTGCGTCATACTGGTGATGCTCTGCGTATTGGCCACAAACTGGTTGACCGAATTGGCGATCTCGCTTACTGCGCGTTCTACGTTACTCAACTCCTGCACCATATCCTGCAGACTTTCCTGACCGCGGTTGGCACGCTCAAGACTCTCATGGGAAAGCTTGGCCACGCGACTGGTGCTTTCGGCTACCTGACTGATGCTGCCGCTTACCTGGGAGACGGCACTCGCAGCAACTGCGGCCGCGTCACTCTGCTTGCGCACACTGGTGGCAAGCGTATCGGCATCTCCGGACAAGGAGTGCGCGGCGATTGCGACTTGCGAGGCCTGGCCGTCGACTTGGGAAACAATCACCTGGAAGTTGTTTGCCAATGCATTGAACGCCTGCACCGTCTGACCTACCTCATCCTCGGTACTTGCCGGCGCGCGTTTGGAAAGGTCGCCGGTCGCCTGCATTGCCAGCATGGCCTGTTGCAAGGTGCGTGTCGGGCCGGTGACAAAGCCGATCAGCCAGCCGATCATGAAATAGAGGAACACCTGGATCGCGATCTGGATCCCCCACAGCACGGCATCTGCGCGTGCCATCAAATCGAATTCTTCCGAGACATCAAGCGTGATGCTGGCTGCGCCGTTGACCGAGCCTTCGGGAACGACGTGACACATCAGACAATTGGTACCCCGAAAATTGGATTGCGCAATGAACGGCACCACGACCCGCAAGGTATGCAGATCACCCTGTTTCTCCACGCTAATCTGTTGCGCGGCACTGGCCAATGCCTTCTTGTCCATTTCATCCTTTGGCTGCTCCGATGGCATGCCGGGACCGAATTGTTCAACGACAGGGGTGTTGCGCATCACACGCAGATCGACCACCCTGCTCGACGCCCCCATCTTTTCGACGTACAACTTACGCTGCTCGGCATCGCTGATGATGCCGTTGAGCATCAGCATATTGAGGCCGTTCAATACTCCGTCCGCAGAAACGACGGCTTTCTGCCGCGCCTCTTCCAGAATGCGCTCTTCAAAAGTAGTCAATGCAGCTCGCTGCGCCAGCACCATGATGGTCAGCAGGATCAGCTGGATGGGTATCTGAAGTTTGCTCTTCAGTGAAAGTTTGCTCCACCATTTGTTCATGTTCGTTCTCCCGGCAATATTTTGGTCTTGTTTCTAGCTAGCGGCTGATTCTCGGGCTTCTTTAATGCGTCTCTACTGGCGAAGCTGCCTGATCTGCAGCCTCATGTGTCTCACTCGCGGCGGGAACCGGCCCGTTCGCGGCGGCATCTTCACCTGAAATCCCCAACGCTTCTGCAGCATCGCCATTCTCAGCGTCGATCTGCACCGTGCCTCCATCCTGTTGTGCAGCTTCTTCAGCCTTCTTGTTCATCACGATGATGCTGATGCGTCGGTTGATCGGATTCAGCGGCTCTTCCCTATCGAACAGCACGGCAGAAGATAATCCGACCACGCGTACGATCTTCTCATCGGACAGCCCGCCGGAAATCAACTCGCGCCGCGAGGCATTGGCGCGATCCGCCGATAGCTCCCAGTTGCTGTAGCGCCCGCCTTTTCCACCATAAGGCTGCGCATCCGTATGTCCCGACAGGCTGACCTTGTTCGGCATTTCGTTCAGCATCTTGCCGATCTCCCGCAAGATGTCGCGCGTATAACTTTCGAGTTGCGCACTACCGCTCTGGAACATCGGACGGTTCTTCTCGTCCACGATCTGGATGCGCAAACCTTCCGTCGTCAGGTCGAGCAAGATCTGGTTCTTGAATTTTTCCAGCTTCTTGCTGTTCTCGATCGCTTCCTGAATCTTTACTTTCAGCTGGCGTAACTGATCGATCTCTTTCTTCGCTTCAAGGCGCAAAAACTCCTGCTTGGCCGCCTTGAGGTTAATGATCTTCTTCTCCGCCGGGATATCCCCTTTCTTTACCTGCCCCTCTGTACGCGTCAGATCCTGCCCGCCACCTTTGATGATGCTTGAGCTATCACCGCTCCCGGAACCGCCCATCAACGCCACTTTAAGAGGCGTCTTGAAATATTCAGCGATGCCCACCAGATCACCTTTGGCTGTCGATCCCAGCAGCCACATCAACAAGAAGAACGCCATCATCGCCGTCACAAAGTCTGCATAAGCGATCTTCCACGCGCCGCCATGATGACCACCCGCCACCTTTTTAATGCGCTTGATGACGATGGGGCGTTTGTTCTTGTCTTCAGCCATGATTCATCGATTCCGGATCAGCGCTTCTGTTTGACGTGCTCTTCCAGCTCGGCGAAGCCCGGGCGATCGGTGGAGTTCAGCACCTTGCGTCCGAATTCGACCGCCATCGCAGGCGCATAGCCATTCAAGTTGGCTAGCAGCACGACCTTGGTCGCCTGATAAATCTTGCCCTCCTCATCCGCTTTCTGCTCCAGCAGACCGGCCAATGGCCCAACGAAACCGTAGGCCAGCAAAATGCCGAGGAAGGTACCCACCAGGGCATGCGCGATCAAAATGCCCAGCTCAGCGGGCGGGATGCCTACCGACTCCATGGTATGCACCACCCCCATCACGGCCGCGACGATACCGAAAGCCGGCATGCCGTCGCCCAGTTTGGCGATGACGTGAGATGGCACCAAGGCTTCGTGATGATGCGTCTCGATCTCCACGTCCATCAGGTTCTCAATCTCCATCGCGTTCAAGTTGCCGCTGACCATGATGCGCAGATAATCGGTAATGAATTCCACCACATGGTGGTCATTCAGTATCTTGGGATACTTGGCAAATATCGCGCTCTCATGAGGATTCTCGACATCGCCTTCGATGGACATCATGCCTTCCTTGCGCACCTTGCCCAGCAGCTCGTACATGAGCGCCATCAGCTCCATGTAAGTCTCTTTGTTGTACTTCGCGCCTTTGAACAAAGCCGGAATGGATTTGAAAGTCGCCTTGATCGCAGTCATATTGTTACCGACGAAGAATGCCCCCAGCGCGCCGCCGCCGATCATCAGCAATTCCAAAGGTTGCCACAGCCCCCCCAGATGGCCGCCCGCCAGCGCATATCCGCCGAAAATTGCACCAAGCACCACCACATATCCTACGATTACCAGCATGAGTCACCTCTACTTATACCTATCCAAGGCTCAATCGTATCCTAGCAGGAGCATTTTGGCTTCATTCCCCGAACAAACCCGCATATCTGCGGCTATTCAGGCTTTTCCCTGCCAGAAATGCAAATCGCCGCTCAACCCGAAGATGGACTCGGATATAGCGGCGAAGGATTCCTGGCACTCAACCCTGTTCAGCTTTTAATCATGCGATCGCAGTGACTGCCGCAAGCGCAGCTTTTCGTGTCTTTCCCGCACGTGACGGCGGCCGACAGATACCGCAGCTGTAGTCATCGCACAATTCGTTCGTGTGCACCACGAAGTGACCGCCGCATTCCTTGCAACGTGTCAATTGCATCATGCCCGCCTCAAAGAAGCGGATCAGGAACCAGGCCCGGGTGATGCTGAGCGTCGGCTCTTCCTCCCCCACCTCCGCCTGTTCCAGGTACAAACGATAACTTTTGATCAGCGCCTCGACACCGGAGACATTCGCATTCTTCACCAGGAACTGGTGTATCCCCATGAATAAAGAAGAGTGGATGTTAGGCAACCAGCTCAAGAACCAGTCGGTGGAGTATGGCAGCATGCCCTTGGAAGGAGATTCTCCCTTGACCTCTTTATAGAGCTTGAGCAAGCGCTCACGGCTCAGGTGCGTCTCTTCCTGCAACAGCTGCAGGCGCGCACCCAGATTGATCAAATCCACCGCGATCTGGATATCGCGCGCCTCGCTCACCACACTCTTGTTGCGCATGATCACGATCCCCTACGCGGCCAGTGCTTCGACCTGTTGCCCGGCCATCAGGATGGCGGTATGCGCATGCGACATCATGCGATCCTTGTTGTAGTCGGTGATCATGTTCAGCAGCAGCTGCTCATCGAAGCGGAAGCGGCACAGCAACATGTTGGAACCGGCCATCTTCAGCATCTGCGCTGGTGACAGGCCATCGATCAACTCAGCCAGTTCTTCGCTCACGCCCAGACGGAAGATCGCGCTGGCCTTGTCGCTACGGATCATCTGCTGCGCCAGCATCATGTAGGAAAGATTGATTTCGCGTACTTCTTCGTGCACCTGATTGGTATTCATCGCAACCCCCTCGAAATAATGAATGTCTTCATTCGACGGTTGCATTTTGCGTGCGCAATGGGAATAAAAAAATCGGAGGTTTTCCGATTTTTCGGTAGGAAGAGTTCCTACAAGAACCTATGCACTCTTGATCCAGCTGATCGCTCCGCAACGCTTGCACGGTGTACTAACTGCGAGGGAAGGCAATGCCTTGTACACCGATCTGCGGAAGCGCGGCTTTGATGTGATGCCGTACGCGTCATCTGCTACGAAACGGATTATGCCTCCACAGAGGATCTCCCATCTGTCAAATAGCGATGGAATTCACATGTATTTAATTTCAAGACGCGCGACATTTCACCACCGCACCAGCTCCCGGAGCCGCCTGAGTCGACGCAAAGAGCGCTTAATTTACCCATCTCAAGCGAGCGAAAATGCGAGGAACAACCTTAGCCGCTCGTTCGCACGAATCTTGGCCACACGGAAAAACGGACTCAGTTAAAGCAAAACCCCACCCTTCTTGCGAAGGGTGGGGTTTTGCAACCGGAATATCGACAGGCGACTATTTGTTCAATGCCAACCGATATCCCTTAGCAACGTGCATTAAACACCAGTACAGATTCCTGCCGCGCCGATGAAACGCTGGGCGACTGTAGAGGCGCAGGTCCATTCGCCGTTCACGCTACGTGTCCAGGTGATGGTCTTGGTAGCCACGTCTGCAGGACCGCCCTGGATGGTGCAAACCAGAGTGCCGGAGCTGTCGGCTGCAACATAGGTCAAAGCCATGCTGCAGTTAGCAGAAGCCTTGGTACCGTCAAAGCCGATCGAAGTCGCTGTGCCGAAATCCAGTGTAGGAGTCTGCGTTGCATCGGCTGCCACGACTGCATCGTAGTTCGCCTTGAGAGCAGCCACTTCAGAGTTCGCTGCCCCCCACTTGGATTTGGAGATGTAATCCTGATAAGCCGGGATCGCCACAGCAGCCAGAATACCGATGATCGCGACCACGATCATCAATTCGATCAAGGTAAAACCTTTTTGGGTTTGTTTCATTCTCTAATCTCCTTATGAGGTTGTAATGTCGCCCTTGCGGGCACACACGAGGTGTGCAGGCTAATCATAGCAGGTTGCATGCCATCTTCCACTACTGATTAGCATAGGCCGTACAGCCCCATGACTGGCAATAATGTGCCCTGTTGCGCACACATAGTGACGTTTTTCGTCACTCACGACTTATAGCCGGGTATTTTTCCCTCATCTACCACATCGATCTGCTCAGGTGACAAGAACTGCTTTGCATATTCCAGGTAGACCCTTTCCCGGATAAAAGCATCGAACAGCTCCGGATCAATATGACCGTTCAATTTGAAATTGCCAAGAATATCGAGTGATTCAGTCAATGTCTTGCCGGGCTTGTACGGCCTGTCTTTGGCGGTCAGCGCTTCGAATATGTCTGCAATCCCCATCAACCTTGCCTGGATGGACATCTGCTCCCTCGTCAACCCTTTCGGATAACCCTTGCCATCCATGCGCTCGTGATGGCCACCCGCATATTCCGGAACGCGCTTTAGATGCTTGGGCCAGGGCAGCGATTCCAGCATCTTGATGGTCACCGTGATGTGGTGATTGATGATCTCCCGCTCAGCTGCCGTGAGCGTGCCAGCGCGTATGGTCAGGTTTTCGGTTTCGTCATCTGACAGGAAATTGCGTATCTCACCATCCACATCGCGCCATGGATATGCTGCTATCGCGCGCACTCTTTCGACATCTGCATCTGACATCTTTTCCCCGCCGATATTTGTGCGGCGCAGAAACTCGCGATCATCATCAAGCTGCCTTACGCGTGACTCATACTCTCCCTGATTCAATTCACCTCGTAGCATCGAGATCTCAACATCGCGCTTGAGCACCTCGAAACGCGTATCGAGCAAATGGATGCGATCGAACAGCGTGTGCAGTTTGGTCGCTTTATCCACGACGTGAACCGGCGTCGTGATCTTTCCGCAGTCATGCAACAACCCCGCCATTTTGAGTTCATAGCGATCCTGATCGGTAAGCGTAAAATCTTTGAGTTCGCCCTGATCCGTGCGACTGGCAGCTTCGGCCAACATCATGGTCAACGCAGGAACCCGTGCGCAGTGGCCGCCGGTATAGGGGGACTTATCGTCGATCGCGGTATTGATCAGCGTAATGAACGACTCGAACAGTTCTTCCATCTGCTGGATCAGCCTACGATTACTGATCGCAATTGCCGCTTGCGAGGCAAGGGATTCCAGTAATTTCTGGTCATCAAGAGAGAACTGCTGCACTTCGCCCCCGTCGTCCAGCGCATTGATCAGTTGCAGGACACCAATAACTTCATGCTCGTGATCCCGCATCGGCACTGCCAGAAAAGAGCGTGAGCGATAGCCGGTTTTCGCGTCAAAGTGCTTGGTGCCAGTAAAGTCGAAACCTTCGGCGATGTAGGCGTCCGGGATATTGACCGTTTCACCGCTCAAAGCCGCATGGCTCACCACCATGGCGTGATTGGGTTCCCCATCCTTGCCGATCATGTGGATCGGATAGAAAGGGATGGCCTCTCCGGAAGTGCCGCCCATGCTGATACCGAGGGAGCGGTTACGCAATATCTCGAAAGTAAGCGTCTGCTGCTCCGCATTGACCAGATACAGCGTGCCCGCGTCGGCATTAGTGATTTTCATCGATGCGCTCAGGATGTTCTCGAGCAGCTTGTCGATATTACGCTCGCTGGAAAGCGACGCGCCGATCACGTTGAGATCGTTAAGGCGATTGAGCAGACTTTCCAGCATGGTGCGTTGCACCTGCTCTTTCGCCTGATAGGCTTTTACGATGGTTGTATCCACGTAATTCTCCGAATTCCCTTTGCTCCAGCCCGGCAGGGAGTCATTACTTGATACAGACTGCCCGCACTTGATGAATATCGGTGATGCCCGACAAAACCTTCTCGATACCATCCTGTTTCAGCGTGCGCATCCCCTCTTCCAATGCGATGGCGAACAATTCCGCGACCCGCGCGTGCTCCTGAATGGCTTTCTTAACCGGATCGGTGCCGATCAACAGTTCGTGCAAACCGACACGTCCTGCATAGCCGGTATTTGAACATTTCTCGCAACCGACTTTTTCATACAAGGTAATCTGCCCTTTGTCATCGCCGAACAGCTTCAGCCATTCGGCATACAAGGCCTTGCTTGCTGCAGCTGCATCCTTCTTCCAGGTTTCAGTGCTCCTGAGCTCTTCTGCATATTCGGCCAGCAAGGCCTTGATGTCATCCTGCGTTGCAACATGTGGTTTCTTGCAATGTTTGCATAGTCGCTTGGCCAGGCGCTGAGCCAGAATACCCAGCAAGGCATCTGCGAAGTTGAACGGATCCATGCCCATATCCAGCAGACGGATGATGGATTCCGGCGCGCTGTTGGTGTGCAGTGTGGCAAACACCAGGTGACCGGTCAGGGAAGCCTCAATGCCGGTGGATACTGTTTCCTTGTCGCGCATTTCGCCGACCATGATCACGTCAGGATCGGCACGCAAGAAGGCGCGCATGATGGTGGCAAAATCCAAACCGGCCTTTTTATTGATCTGAACCTGTCGCAGTCCTTTTTGCGTGATTTCGACCGGATCTTCCGCCGTCCATATCTTGGTGTCGGGCGTGTTGATGTGCTTCAGGATGGAGTGCAATGTGGTGGTCTTACCGGAACCGGTCGGGCCGCACACGAAGAACAAACCATAAGGTTTTGAAACCGTCTTTTTGATCAAATCGAGATTGCGATCCGAGAATCCCATCTTGTCCAGCGGAATGGGTTCACCCGATGCAAGAATACGCATCACCACATCTTCCACACCGCCTTGTGATGGAATAGTCGCCACACGCAATTCAATATCCAGCGGACCGAACTTCTTGAATTTGATCTTGCCATCCTGTGGTCGGCGTTTTTCCGAGATATCCAGATCGCACATGATCTTGAGACGGGTGACCAAGGCATTCCGGTACGTGGATGGGATCTCGATGTAGTTCAACAAGGAGCCGTCTTTACGCACACGGATCTGCGTCTTCATCTTGCCAGGTCCCGGCTCGATATGAATATCGGATGCGCCCATCTTGTAAGCATCGACGATGATCTTGTTGACCAGCTTGACCAGTTCGTTATCCGCGGCGGCATTCAGATCATCCTGATTGACGCCACTTACATCTTCCTCATCCTCCCCACCCAGTGAAGTGAGCAGATCGTCCACCGACAAATCATCCATGGCGCCGAAGGCACCTGCCCCCTCTCCGGCCGTACTGCCGCCGCCGTAGAAGTGGTCCAGCGTCATCTTGAACTCGCGCTGGGAACAAACTTTGTAGATCAGTCGATTCTTGGGAAAGATATTGTTGACGACCCGTGAGGCCAATATCCGTTCCGGGTCTGTGGTCAGGATGACCAGCCCCTCGGGTGTATCGTCGATGGGTACCCAGTGGCTACTCTCAACATATTCCCTGCGCAGATTGCGCAGCAGATCGCTCGGCTTGACCCTGTCGGCCTGGAAGGGTTCGTAAGGTACGCCGAAGAATTTGGATAGCGCATTTCCCAGCGCATCCAGTTTGATCTGGAATTCGTCGATCAGCACGTTTTCAACGTCGACCCCCTTGCGCCGCGCGGTGCGTGTGGCAAGTTCGAACTCCGCAGCAGACATGATGGCATCCGCCACCAGATAGTCGTACTTGGTTTTGATGGCCCCACTCTGTTGCTGACGCTGGCGCAAAGCCACGGCAAGCGTCTGCGCCAGTTCTTTCACGCCTTCCTCGACCATGGCAGGGAACGGCATACCGGCTTTGTTGTTGATGACCTGCATCACCCCGACCAGTTCACCGCCTTCATCCACAATAGGCGCTACCAGCATGTGTTTGGTGCGATAACCGGTACGTTTATCCACATCCTGCAAAAAGCGCAAAGTTGGGCTGTGCGCAGCCAGTTCCTGCTGGTCGTACACGTCCTTGATGTTGAGCAACTTCTTGTTTACGGCACTAAAGCCGGCAATACTTTGTTCGGCGATAGGCAGCTTCAGGTCCTTGAATGAGTTCAGCCCCGTTTTAACCTTGGAAACCAGCGAAGCTTTGTCATCTCCCACGACATAGATAGTCAGACGGTCCGCATTGAACAGGGAACAGCTATCCTTGCTGACATCGAGCATGATCTCGTCAATGTTGCTGGTCGCATGGATCTTGTTGGTGACGTGATTGAGGTTCTTGGTGAATTCAAGCCTCACGCTCATTTCATTCGGATTACCTTGTACCGGACTATTCATTTTCTCTCCCATCACTGCTGAAGTGCCTTGGGCACCGACCAGAGGCCGTTTTCCAGCACGTATACGTCATAACCAGCCTGCGCCAGAATAAAGGCAGCTGCAGCACTGCGCCGTCCGCTCTGGCAATACGCGATGTAGGGCGTCACTTTGCTCAACACACCGATCGCATTGCGGATGTCATTCAGAGGAACATTGATGGCCCCCGGCAACTTGTCGTAGCGATACTCGGGCGGGTGACGCACATCCAGCCAAACCGCCCCCTGCTTCACTTTTGCCTTGGCATCATCAAAGGATATGCGGTGCAACAAGGGTTCTTGCATCAACTCAAGGAAGTCCTGCTTCTTCAGGCGCAGCAATACACCGTTGCTGCGCATGGTCACTGTGGCATTACGCTTGGTATCCGAGATCAGTGCTTCCTCGCCGAATACATCACCTGCCTTCAGTTCAGCCAGCACCAGATTGGCCCCGCCCACCAGACGTGTGACTTGGGCCCGACCGCTCTCGACCAGATAGTAATAGTCGCCCTCTTCTCCCTCGCGGATGATCACATCCTTTTCCCATACCGCGATCGCCTCGACTCGATTGAGCAATTTGCCGATATTGGCAGGTGGCAAATGTGCGAATGGCCCGTGGTTCAAATTCTCCGCACTGAACATGCCTGAGTTAAGCAGACGGCGTACCGCGGCATCTGTGCCGCCCTTTTCCATTCTGGGTTTGATGTCGTCATGGCTGGCAAACTGATCCCATGTCACCATGCGATCCAGCAGGTCATCATCCACGCGCAGCAACATCACGCTACTCAATGCCTTCGCATTACGGATTTCCGGCTGGCGTTTTCCTATCGGGTGACGCGCCCATTCGGAATCTGCTCGCATAACCACCTTGTTGTCGTCTGCATAATCCAGTTCGATCTCACCTCGCAACAGATAAACCGATTGCCCCTGCAAAGGACGGTTCGCAAACGGATTTGCGCCTGGCGCAACGTTTTCAACATGGCAATAGTCCAATAGTTCGCGTAGCCGCGCGGGACTGAAGCTGGAGATAGGCTCCAGGGCAGCAAGTACTCGTATGTCCAATATATCGTTCATATATTCATTACTCAGAAATCGAACGTCTGCCCGTTCTGCAATATCTTCGGATTTACACCTTGTACTCTTTCACTGATCTCGCGCATGGTCAGTTCGACCTCACCCGGCTTCAGATGGGTGATATATATTTCAGGGGCGAGCGCCAGTTTCCTCAATTCATCCGCCAACATACTAGGGCAAAGGTGCTTGGAAAGCACTGCCAGTTCCTTTTCCGCGTCGGAGAAAGCAGTCTCAACGATCAGGTAGCGCAGGTTCCGGATTCGATTCACAGCCTCCCACAATTCATCGCAAGTTGTAGTATCACCGCTGAATGCCAGGCTCGCAGTACCGCTGTCGATATGGAATCCTACTGCAGGCACCACATGATTTACGGGCAACGGCGTCAACTTGCGGCCACCAACGTCAATCGTCTCTCCCACCCTGATCGCTTCGTAGCGCATCACGGGCTGATGCAGATTGGGAATCTCGGCAAAATCAGGCCAAATCTCCCAATTGAATACATGCTGCTGCAATATTTCCAGAGTTTCAGCAGTCGCATGGATCACCACTGGTTTGTCTCTCATAAAACCGACGCTATCAACCAGCAAGGGCAAGCAAGCAATATGATCCAAGTGCGAGTGTGTGATGAACACATGGTCAATGACGCTCATCTCGGCCAGGCTCAAATCTCCCAGCCCGGTTCCGGCATCAATCAATATGTCATGATCGATAAGCAGCGAAGTAGTGCGAAAATTCCCGCCAATCCCCCCGCTACACCCAAGCACACGCAGTTTCATTTTCCGTCAGCTCATTTCGTTTTGAATGTGAACACCCCATCCCAGTTCTCGCCCGGTGGGTTGTTGCGGTAGTAGGTCACGCGCTCTGCGTAAACCCGGTACAACTTGCAATCAGGGTACATGTTTTGCAGACTCAGCAACTCCATATCTGCCTTGTCCCAATCCTGTTTGCGGTAAGTTCGCAATGCCTGATGGAACAGTTTGATCTCATCAAGCTTCTCCTGACCTACTTCTCCACTCAGGCCGCACGGCTCAAAGATCGAGACTGGCTGTTCCTTGCCCTTGACCCGTACCGCATCCACCTCACGGTAGACGATTTGCGGTGTAGCTTTCCTGGTGGACTCGCCTACCAGCATCAGTACGCCGTACTCTTTGGTAATCCCTTCCAGGCGCGAGGCAAGATTCACCGCATCACCCATTACGGTGTAAGCCACGCGCACCTCTGAACCCATGTTGCCGACGCTGACACGCCCGGTATTGACCCCTACGCCAATATGAATCTCAGGCCAGCCACGCGCTCTGAAATGCGGTTGCAAACCATCCAGTTCGCGCTGCATCTCCATGCCGGCCAGCACTGCATGGTGCGCATGATCCAGGTCAGGCAGCGGCGCCCCCCAAAATGCCATGATACAGTCGCCCATGTATTTATCAATCGTGCCGCGCTGCTTATAGATCACACGCGACAGGGGAGTGAGGAACTCGTTCATCAATTGCGATAGCTCCTTGGGATCCAGCCCTTCGGAAATCGTGGTAAAGCTGCGCACGTCCGAGAAGAGGATGGTCATCTCACGGCTGTCGCCTTCCATCGAAACACTTTCAGGACGCTTCGCCATTTCATCCACCAATTCGCCTGGAACATATTGCCCGAACAAGCCGGTGATCTGACGCTTTGCGCGTGACTCCACAAAATAACCAAAGCTCATATTCAGTGCGAACAGCACAAGTATGATCAGTATCCCGCCCGCCATCGGCATGGCGAGATCGGCATAATTCCACAGGACAAGATTAAAGCCCACGTCGCCTGAAAGGAATATCAACGACAGCAGCATGCCACGCACCGGACTCAGCAAGGGCAGCAATATGCTCAAAGTGATACCAATGAGCAGCATCAGCACCACGTTGGCACCAAGCATATAGTGTGGGTGCTGTTTGACATCCTGATTGAGAATGCCGCTGATCATGTTCGCGTGCACCTCCACGCCGGGATAGACCTCGCCGACCGGCGTACTCCGCATATCCATCAAACCTGGGGCAGAAGTCCCCACCAGCACGATTTTGCTTCGCAAATCAGCCAGATCAGTCTTTCCATGCAAAACGTCTGTCACTGAAATGTAGCGGAAAGTATTGCGCTTGCCCCGGTAAGGAATCAAGGCGCTGACCTCGGCATCTACCGGTATGGTCAACCTGCCTTGGGCAGCATCCACGGTCAACCACTCCAGACCGCCGTAACCCTTGTTTTGCTCGCCGGCGAAGCCTGGGATCAATCTGGGCATATCGAGTACGCTGCGCACGACCGCAAGCGATAACGATTCATATATCTGCCCGCCGTGTTCAACCAGCATGGGAATTCGCCTTACCACGCCATCGAAATCCACCAGAGGATTGAAGTGTCCTGCCGACGCAGCTCTGGCCTGCAATTCCTCCAGATTGGCGCCATAGCCATCCCAGGATGCCAATCCCACAGTTCGTCCACGTAACGCTTCAACCGAAAAGACCGGAGCAGGCAAAGCACCCGATTTGCTCGCGGGCATACCGTTTTCGCTATTGCTGAAATAGTATCCAAGAACGACCCTGCGCCCTTTCAACTTTTCCGCGAACAACGCATCGTATTGCAGGGTCGGCTTGATCTGGTTCAGAACAGTGTGGAACTGCTCGACATCACGAAATTGCTTTTCACCCAGTGCTTGCAAGACGCTCAGGCCGGAACTATTGTCCGGCTCGGCAAATACAACGTCGAAGCCAACTGCTGCAACTGCGTACTTGTCGAAAAGCGAGTCCATCAGACTCGCCATCTTGTCCCGCCCCCAAGGCCAGCGACCTTCCTGCTTCAGGCTCTTTTCATCGATATCCAGGATCACGATACGATCATCGCCTGTATTCGGCAATGAAAGACGCAAGCGGTAATCATATAGCTGAGCATCGCCATACTGCACAAAACCGAGACGATAGAACCCGGCTGCATCGCCCAGAAACAACAACACAGCTAACATGCCCATCAGAATCATCAGGGCATGTTTCTTCATGGTTCGCTCGCCACGTGGTCGATACTAGAGGAAGAGGCCGACAAGGTCATTTCAGCCCCTGTCAGTTCTTGAGGTAAAACTCCATCTTGATGCCGGCCAACTCGATCACATCGTGATCGTTCAGCTGGTGCGGCTGCTCCCCGATCGAAGAGCCATTAACCAGAGGGAAGCTTCCCCCTTCAACGTGAGTGATGAAATAGCCATGTGGACGACGTGCGAGAACTGCCACCTGCACACCAGGCTTACCCAGCGTAGTGAGGTTCTTGCTCAGCTCCAGCTCTTTGCCGAGATTCGGACCGTTCAGAATCTGGATCACGGCTACCGGAGCCGGCGCTGCCGCCGGAGCCGCTACAGATGCCGGTTTGGGAGCTGTTGCATTGTATTGCGTGGTCGACTCGAATTTCGCGCCCGATTCGGCCACCGGCACAACCGATGCGGGAGAAGGCTTGATCGGAGCTCGCAGCACCATGGTCTTCTCGAAATCAGCGGCCGAAGTCTGCGTCGGCTGATCGTTAAGATATTTCAGCTTGTATTTGCCGATCTCGATCACATCATTGTTCTGCAGGAAATGTTTCTGTGTAGGCGTGCCATTCACCATCGAACCATTCGTGCTGTTCAGATCCTCAAAGAAAGAGTCGTTGAGAATGGTAATGACTGCCGCATGTTCGCTGCTGACGGCGAGATTCTCGATAGCAATATCGTTATGCGGCTTACGACCAATCGTCGTCCGCTCTTTGGTCAGCGGATATTCCTTGATCACCGAACCATCCATGCTGAGTATCAATTTTGCCGGCATTTTATTTCCCCGTATTAGCTTTCATTCAATTCCTGAACCAGGATACCAACTTCGCCCACAAGCCTCGCGGCGCAGCGTAGCTGCCCTTGATCTTTACCAAAATGACAGACACATTGTCCCGGCCGCCGTTGTCGTTTGCTTGCTCGATCAACTGATTTGCCGCCAGGGTCATATTGCCTTGCAACATCTGTACCGTCGCCCCGATATCCTCATCTTCCACCATATCGTTCAAACCATCCGAGCAGAAGAGATAGATGTCGCCCACTTCCGTGTCATACACATGCACTTCCGGCACGACATCCGCATCAATGCCGACCGCGCGCGTCACCAGATTCTTGTTCTGCGAAAGCCGCGCCATCTCCTTGCTGATGACGCCACTATCGATCTGCTCCTGCAACAAAGAGTGGTCGCGCGTGATCGTCTCGAACGCTTCCCCGCGCAAACGGTACATGCGCGAATCGCCTACATGCGCCACAGCAACACGATTATCGTAGAACAGCCCTGCAACGATGGTAGTGCCCATGCCTGCATACTGCGGCTGGCTTTGTGCGGCATTGAAAATGGAAAGGTTCGCTTTCTTCACATTTTCACGCAACAACACAACTCCAAGCTCTTCATCGCTGTCCGGATCTTTTTGCTCGGGCGCATCCGATTCCATGCGATGACGGATCTCACTTGCCAGCACCGAAACTGCAATCCCGCTCGCAACTTCCCCGGCGTTATAACCGCCCATACCATCCGCCAGAACTGCCAAGCCGTATTCGGCATCGAAAGTGATGCTGTCCTCATTATGGGAACGCACCATGCCGGGATTGGTTTGCCCGACGATTTCCAGCGCTTGGTTAAGATTCACTCATTCCCCCTGTCACTCACTGCAGCGCGGCCGCGCACTGGCGGATGGCAATTGCCATCGCGGCACCGCTCTCATAGCGTTCTTCCACTTTCTTCGCCAACGCCTTATTGATGATGGCAACGACACATGGCGGAATGTCCGGCTTGATACTCAAGATGTCTTTAGGTGCCTCATTGGCGATCTTGAACATCAGTTGCGCCATGGAATCGCCCTCGAACGGGAGCTTACCACAGGCCAATTGATACAGACTCACGCCCAACGAGAACAGATCGGAATGTCCTTCTATCTTGGCACCCGACAACTGTTCGGGCGACATATACGACGGCGTGCCCAATACCATCCCTGTCTTGGTCTTCGAGGAGTCCGTGATGCGAGCAATCCCGAAGTCGGTCACCTTGACCGTATCGCTCTCGGTGTCATACATGATGTTCGCCGGCTTGATATCCCGGTGCACCACATTCAAACCATGCGCGTAACCCAGCGCATCCGCCACGCGGGCTATGATTGACAACACTTTGGGCAAAGGAAGGAGCGTGTCAGGCTTGGTAAATGACACCAGATCCTTGCCCTTGAGAAATTCCATCGCGATATACGCCAGATCATGCTCTTCACCCGCGTCGTACATCGTGACGATATTGGGGTGGTTCAAACGACCTGCCGTTTCGGCTTCGCGGAAGAAACGTGCTTTCACATCCTCCAGCTCGTCCGGCTCAAACTCCTGCGCCAGCGCCATGGTCTTGATCGCCACGATCCGGCTGATCTTGGGATCTTTGCCCAGATAGACCACGCCCATCGCGCCCTTACCCAATTCCTTCTCGATCTGGTAACGCCCCAGCATTGGCTTGGCAATGCCCGCCTGATCCAGTTTCATCGTGCTGTCGTTGCTGCGTCCGGAATTGCCACCAAGGATGATGGTCTCCGACATCGTCTTGGCCTGATTCATGCGCTGTTCCAGATCGCGGAACTTCGGATTGTATTCGGACATGTATTTGAAAACGGCCTCAGCCTTGTTGAACTGACGCTTGCGTTCAAAATCCAGACCCAGGTTGTACATCACGTCCATCAGGCTGTCGTCCAGCGGCACCTTGCGGAACTTGTCGAAAGCCATATCCAGTTGCCCTTGCCCCTGGAATGCCAGACCCAGCATGCGATTACTTTCCGCTGAATCTGCGTCCGATTTTTCCTTACCCTTCTCTGTCACCAGGAAGCGTTTGGTGGTCAACAACAAGTGACCAACCAACAACAGCGCTGCAGGCAGCATCAGTTGCAGCCACATTGCCTGGGTCGTCATCAAAGTAAAGTGCACGCCCAGCAACGCAATGAACAGCACACCCGTAACCGCCGCCCCCATCCCCGCACCCAGACGTGGCAATAATACGATCAGGTAAATTGAGATCAGTGTAAAAACGCCGATCTCGGCCCACACGCCCCAGGACGGCACAACAAAGAAGTCCTGCTTCAAAATACTGGAGACCGAATGCGCCAAGGTCACGACCGGCGGCGTCGCCGCCGACACAGGCGTGACTTGCGACGAACCGACACCTGCTGCAGTAGCGCCGATCAGCACGATCTTGTCGCGATACTTTTCTGCGGGAATCTTGCCGCTCAGTACGTCGTAGAAGGAATCCACCTTGAATGCAGGACGCCCATCCTGATCTGCATAGAAATAGGTGTTCATGCGCAACGCGGCATCGGTCGCTATCTTCAGGTTACCCACCCGCACGCCCTCCCCCAAAGTGACCTGAATGTCCTGCGTGCCGAGATTCAGACTCTTTGCTGCCAGCATCAGCGACAGGGAAGGATAGAACTGATCGTAATAGCTGATCACCAGCGGCTCGGTGCGGATCGCCCCATCCACATCCGGCGTCGCATTCAAGTGACCTAGCGCAAGCGCCTGCTGACCCAACATGGGGATCGGCACCAATGCATTGAATGAGGGAATGGGGGAAGCAGCCTCGGCACCGCCCTGCACATTGACCAGATTGTTCTTTAACACGTAATCCGGCAGCGGGGCATCAGGGTTGCCCTGAGGTTCGCCCAGCTCAAAATACACGCCCAGCAGCACGTTTTGAATCTGCGCCATGCTCTCGGCCAGTTTCTGGTCGTTATCGAGATGCAGCAAAGCCTCCTGCATCAAGCCTTGCAGCTCTCCCCACTGTTCGGGATGCGTTTCTGCCAGATTTGTCTGCTCGAGTACCGCAGCGATGTTCAGGATGTAATCCAGGCCGGCATCCACCTGCGGCTCAAAGAAAAGTGCTGTGTGCCCGATGACCTTGGGCTTGCCAGTCGCAAGAGCATCAAGCAACTTGCCATGGATCTCGCGCGGCCATGGCCAACGCCCCAGATTGGCGATGCTCTCGTCATCAATGGCGATGATTGCAACCTTGTCACTCGGCTGCCGGGAAGATGCCACCACCCCCCAGTCATAAGCTTTGCGCTCCAGACTTTGGATCAGGTCGGTGTTGGCACTGAACAGGAAGACCATCACCACTACCAACGCAGTGAACCAGTCCGTCTTCCAGAACGACGTTTTTCTCATGTTTACCCTGAGCGTATATTCAACTTTTGTGAACTTGCCGGGCAGATACTAAAACAAATTTGAAAGTCAATCCATACCTGATTGATTTATCAGCGCTTTGCCTCAGTGAATGACCGTCACAGGAAGCTCAGAGGATTTCAACACCTGGTCCACCACCGACCCTAGCAAGCGCGCCCCCAATCCGCTCTCGCCATGCGCGCCGATCACAATCAGGGTAACACCTTGTTCTACTGCGTATTTCGTAATCGCCGCAGCCGGCTGCCCCTCGCTCAAATGGTATTGATATGCACAGCCCGCTGCTTCCAAAGCCTGGCGAGCTGCATACAATGCTTGCATCCCCAGCTCCCGCTCATACTCATCTATTGTTCCAGCATTGATAAAGCGCTTGACGTTGCCGCTCGCCACACTTCTCTGCACATTGAGCAGCAACAGTTGCGGCTCCACGCTCAATGCAGCGGCAAGGCTTATCGCATACCCGACCGCATTTAATGAATGCGGCGAACCATCGACCGGAATCAGAATCTTCATTTGCTTTCCCCTTGGCTATCTGCACCGGCCGAAACCACGCCCTCCGCCAAGTCGCGCACCACCACTTCAGCGCGCGACTTGCCTAGCCACAGCCCCACCATCAATACCAACATTGCGCAGATCACCGGTATCAGCCAATGCATATAGTGTTTTGCATCGATCAAAGCGCTGAACAAAGGCTCGCCGATCAGCATCTCGCCCGCCACATATCCAAGCAAAGCACCTCCGGCAAAGATTATGAACGGGTAGCGATCAATCAACTTCAGCACCAACTGACTGCTCCAGACGATCATCGGGATACTCACCAGCAAGCCGAAAACCAGCAACCATACGTTTCCTTTGGCCGCCGCCGCCACGCCCAACACATTATCCAGACTCATCACAAAATCGGCGATGATGATGGTCTTTACTGCCCCCCAAAGGTGCGCTTCAGCCTTTATCCCTTCGCCGTCATGCCCCTCATCCTCGGGAAGGATCAGCTTGATGGCCACCCACATCAGCAGCAAGGCACCAATCAGCTTCAGATAAGGGAGCGTCAGCAGCCCGACAGCGAACAAGGTCAAGACGACCCGTAAACCGATGGCGCCACCAACACCGTACAGAATGCCTTTTCTGCGCTGGGTTTCAGGCAGATTTCGGCAAGCCAACGCGATCACGACCGCGTTGTCCCCAGACAGTAGCAAATCGATCAGGATAATCTTGAGTACATCCACCCAGAACTGGGTGGACTGTATCATTTCCAACATATCATCCCTTCAGCACCTTTTGCATGGTACGGCCCATCTCGGCAGGATTACGCGTGATGTAGATCCCACTTTCTTCCATCACTGCCAACTTGTCTTCCGCTCCACCTTGGCCGCCCGAGATGATTGCGCCGGCATGACCCATGCGCTTACCCGGCGGGGCCGTAATGCCCGCGATGAAACCGACTACAGGCTTCTGCATGTTGCCCTTGATCCAGCGCGCACATTCCTCTTCGTCGCTCCCCCCGATCTCGCCCACCATGATCACAGCGTCTGTGTCGGGATCTTCATTGAACATGCGCAACACATCGATATGCTTCAGGCCATTGATGGGGTCGCCACCGATACCCACGCAGGACGATTGACCATAGCCTAAAGCCGTCAATTGCCCAACCGCCTCATACGTCAAAGTTCCCGAACGGGATACGACGCCGATGCGCCCTTTCTTGTGGATATGGCCCGGCATGATGCCGATCTTGATCTCGTCCGGCGTGATCAAGCCGGGGCAGTTCGGCCCGATCAGCAAGGTCTTCTTGCCTTGCATCTTGTAACGCGTCTTGATCATGTCATGTACCGGAATACCTTCCGTGATACAGATCACCAGATCGAGTTCTGCCTCCACTGCCTCATCGATGGCCGCCGCCGCACCCGATGGCGGCACATAGATCACCGACACGGTTGCGCCTGTCGCTTGCTTGGCATCGCGCACCGAGGCGTACACCGGTATACCCTCGAATTCCTCGCCCGCCTTCTTGGGATTCACACCTGCAACGAAACAGTTGGCACCGTTCGCGTAGGCTTTGCATTGCTGGGTGTGGAACTGACCAACCTTGCCGGTCATGCCTTGTGTGATGACTCTGGTGTCTTTATTGATGAGGATGCTCATTTTGCCTCCTTGGCTGCGGCCACGACTTTCTGCGCCGCATCTGCCATGTCATTCCCTGAGATGATGGGCAAACCGGATTCGGCCAGTATTTTCTTGCCGAGATCGACATTGGTGCCCTCCAGACGCACCACCAAAGGCACGGTCAGATGCACTTGGCGCGCGGCAGCCACCACGCCTTCAGCAATCACATCGCACTTCATGATGCCGCCGAATATATTGACCAGGATTGCCTTGAGATGAGGATTCTTCAGCATCAGCTTGAATGCCTCGGTGACTTTCTCCGTAGTAGCGCCACCGCCGACATCCAGAAAATTGGCCGGACTCCCGCCATAAAGCTTGATGATATCCATGGTCGCCATCGCCAGTCCGGCACCATTCACCAGACAACCGATGTCACCGTCCAATGAAATGTATGACAGGTCGAATTTCGATGCTTCGATCTCTGCCGGATCTTCTTCATCCAGATCGCGCATCGCCACAACCTCTGGATGACGGTACAAGGCATTGGAATCGAAATTGAATTTGGCATCCAGTGCGACAACGTGGTTATCAGCAGTAACGATCAAGGGGTTGATCTCAGCCAGCATCGCATCTTTCTCCACGAAAGCCTGATACAAGCCCTGCAGTACCTTGACTGCCTCGGCATTCGCCACCTCAGGAATACCGATAGCCCGCGCAACCGCGGCAGCCTCGTCAACATCCAATCCCGCAGCCGGATCGATACGAACAGTTTGAATCTTTTCTGGCGAATGCTTGGCAACCTCCTCGATCTCCATGCCGCCTTCGCTGGAAGCCAGCAACGCCACGCGCTGTGCCACGCGGTCCACCACCATCCCGACATAGAATTCCTTGACGATAGCCGCCCCTTCCTCGATCAACAGGCGCCGCACCTTTTGACCTTCCGGTCCCGTCTGGTGCGTCACCAATTGCATACCGAGTATCTGCTGCGCATACTGGCTCACCTCATCCAGCGATTTTGCAACTTTGACGCCGCCGCCCTTGCCACGGCCACCCGCATGGATCTGCGCTTTCACCACCCAGACTTTTCCGCCGAGCTGCTTTGCCGCTGCTAGCGCTTCATCTGTATTAAAGCACGCCGTACCGCGCGGCGTAGGTACGCCGAACTCGCGCAAGATTTCTTTACCCTGATATTCATGGATTTTCATAATGCCCCCCCGGATGAGACGAGTCCGCAATTTACCAGAGCACAACACTTCGTGTCGTTATGATCACTATAAAAAAAGCTGCCGGATCAACTCCGGCAGCCTTTATTAACGATGCTTCGCAGGCTTTAGAAATCCCAGCGCAAACCTGCGGAACCAAAGATGCGTGAGATCTTGGTCGTCACACTCGCCCCTTCACTCTTGGTGCTTTCAAAACCGAGTTCCGCATCCAAAGTGATTTGCTCCTTCATGCGATAAGAAGCACGAACAGTTGGCGAGAAACGCGTAGTGACCGCATTAAACTGGTCGGTCTGTTTGTACAGTTGCAAAGAGCTGTCCAGCCCCCAGCCATACTGGCGGTACTTCATGTCGGTGTGGTTGTACACAAAGAACGAGTTCCCCTTGACCAGGCTACTGGTATTCAACGTCGCACTGAACGACCAAATATCTCCGGTTTTATATAAACCCGTGCCGATCAGTTGGGCAGTCACGCTCTTCTCGGTACCGCGGCTTGGGTTTGCCTCCAGGTAGCCTTGAATACTGTTCAGTACGCCGCTCGCTGCAGTTGCTGTTGTGTTGGTAAGACGCACATCCCCGCCCGCCTGCCATTTTTCATTCAACGGCTTGGTGATGCCGATCTGCCCCATGTTGGTGGTAGCAGTCCGCTCCAGCGCCAGATCGCGCACTGCACTTGCGGACAAAGCCTGTTGCAGGACGCTGATTGAAGATGTCGTTGCACCATACAAGGCATTCCGTATGCTCAGCGAAGGCGTTTTGCGATGATCCAGCATGAAATTCCAGGAGGCGTCGAAGGCATTCAGCGTCCCCATTAGCTGGGCAGCATTCAGTGCCTTGAAGTTAATATCGTAATCAACCATGGCAAAAGCCGAATTCTTGTCTACGAAATAGCGCCATTCACCACCGACCGCCCGGCGATCCAGCACACCATCCACGGTCTGATTGATGCCGTATGCGGTAAATGCACCGCTGTCCACGCTCGCGCCAAAGAATGTAGGCGAAGTGCTGTCGCTATAATCAGCCAGCTTACCGACCACACCATTCACCCGGTAATACGCTGCATCACCATATGAGCCGGTGAGGCCATCGAAGCGTCCCAAAACACCCGCGCCGTTGGATGACTGACGTCCCAGCCGCAACAGGTAATCCTGCTTGCGCCCCTTGATCTCGCCATACAACGAACTGATTCGATTCTGCCCCGCCTGATTGGCGAGAAAATTCTGGGTGTTGTTACCGCGGAACACCAAACGCCCATCCACTTCATCGCTTGTATAACGACCGGAAACATCTTCTGTCGTGATAAACATGGACTGGTCGGTCAAGGTCAAGGATTGCGTGTCAGTGGCATTATTGAACGTGGTCGTCGAATCGATCTTGCTGGATCCGAAATAGTAATGCCCGGAGAGGCTACCGAAGGTAGTCCAGCGCGCCTCTCGTTTCTTTTCAGTTGCCTCGACAATGCCCGGCCCGCTTGCCGTCCCCGACAACCCGGCCAAGCGCTGCATCACACGCGGCACGCCTTCACCTTTGGGATAGAGGTTCAGGTACAGGTCATATTCCGTCTTGGCTTTGTCATATTGGCCGGCACGCTCACGCGCCACACCCACCCATTCTTGCGCATCCTCACTGTAATCATTGGGCGGCAACATCAACAACTTGTTCAACACCCCCACAGCTTCATCGTTCTTTTTTGCAGCGAGGGCATCGCGCGCCTGCCCCATCAATTCAAACGCCTGCTTGTTGTTTTCTGTCAGGTTTGCATCCCCGGGCGTTGCTCGCGCAGCACTAATGGCCGGAAGGTAAGGCAATGCCACCGCCGCACTTGAGCGATCCGGCTTAATGGTGATCAGGAAACTACGTTGATCCTTGCCGGCAGATACACTGAAATGTGCCTCCCGAGAGAACTCCACCACCAGTTTTGGATGGGTCGCCTGGTCACGCGTAGTCACCGTAAAGGAAGGGATCAAACCAGATGGCGGCGAATTCCGCGTTTCGTTATCCACCCACTTTTCTTCAACCGTTGCGCCGCGTACGCGCTCGTAAAAAATTTCCAGCGTCTGTCCGCCATTGGCCGGGAAGTGCCGCAGATAACGCACAGGCTCTGTCATGCGGACCGTGGCGACAATACCGTCGGTCTGGTATTCGAGCGAAACATCGTCCAACGGTTGCGCCAAGGCCCCACCGACATGCATCCCCGCCAACAACACTATTGCAGCAAGATAGTTTTGAAACTTTGAAATCATGCTCTACTCCTGAAACGCTATATTTGTCATTTTGGCAACAAAAGCCGCACAAGCTTAAGCTTGTGCGGCTCTGAAGCTACATACCTCAATCCCATTTGGTGTAAGTTGCACCTTTGCTGCCGAGCGGCCTGTGGCAGCCGCTTGCCGAACAGTCGGTTGCCGAAGGATTCTTGCTGCTTTCATGGAAATTTGGCCATCTTGCAGTTTTTTGCCCTTGTCCTGAGTAAGCGGTGTTACTTCCATGGCAAATGTAACAAGCATAAGTCGTTACATAAGTATGCAATGTTGCGCCACTTGCCACGCCGCTACCGATATGACAGGAACTGCACGACGCGGTTGAATCATTAGGAATATGGCCGACTGGCTTGGCCCCCAGCGCCCCCGCCCAAGTGGTGGTCGTTGTGTGGCACTGATTGCACTCAGTTGGCCAATTAGTAAACGAATTATGGCTTGTCGGTTGACCAACGGCCTTGACCCCATTCAGGTGGCAGCTTGAACATGCTGCAGCTGTATTGTGATTGTATCGGTTTGGATACCAGCCAATATAGTTATGGCAAGAGTCGCATTCGAGTTGGCCTTTCAAGACAGCCGGAGTATGGCTTGCCGGTTTACGATTCGCCGTACTCACATCCGGGCTATTGACATGGCAAGTCGAACAAACTCCCGCCGCGCCCGCATGGTTCCAGCTTGCCGGAGTCCACGCAAAGGTTCTGTGGCAGTTATCACAGGATTTTGTGGCCTTGTTGCCCGTGCTGTGGCTCGCTGCCTTACCTGCAGCCTGGCGTCCGTTATGACAATTCATGCATTGTCCTGCTACGGCCGAGCCATGGTTATACCGCACGCCCAGCCAGGTCGCAGTATTGAAGTGACAACTCTCGCAAGGTGCATCGGTCACGATGTGCTTGTCGTTCTTGGGTGTGGCCACTACGCGTTTGCCGACGGCATGACACCCGTCACAGGCGCGCGGTGTACCTTTGAACACACCGCCTACGTGGCAACTCTCGCATGCCGCTGCGGCGTGTCCGCCAGAAAGCGGGAAGCCCGTCGCCATATGATTGAAATCACGCCCGATCTGCTCGGCAGCACCTGCCTGCAGGCTGGCCACTGCCAATAAAACGGCGAACAACGCACCGATAAAACCTGATTTTCTCTCCATGACAGCCTCCTCGATAGTTCACTAACTATTTGCTCAGTATGCCTCAGCAGCTGCCAAGGGCAAACTTGACATTTCCCGCTAATTCTTCTTGGGCACAACCACACCCATCTTGACAGTTTTCCAGTCGTTGCCTTCGTGGCAACGCTCGCAGCGATCACCAAAATTGCCGTTGTGCACATCATCCCGCTCGTGACAGCTGCCACAGGCAGTGGAAGTCACGACTTTCTTGGCCATCGGCTTGAAATGGCAAGCATAGCACTTGTTGGCTGTCTTCTTGTGCGGACCATCCAGCTTGAAATTGGTCTTATTGTGATCGAAGTCCCATGCCGCCCACGAGCGCGTAGAGTGGCAAACCTGACATTCGGTTCCCAAGCGGCGACGATGGACATCCGCATCATCCTTCTCATGGCATGACCAGCAGTCCGATTTTGCATCCTTGAACGTCGGAGCCGAGTGGCACTTCTTGCAAGCTACCAGTGCATGCCGCCCCAACAACGGGAAAGTGGACATACGATTGTGGTTGAACTTGTCCACTTCCTTCCACGAGTTTTCGATGTGACATGTTTCGCACTTCTTGCCTTCCTGGCCTTTGTGCGACTTGTCATCGTCCTTCTGGTGACAGCTGATGCAATCCTTCTGCAGCTTGTCCTTGTACAGATCGCCCTTGTGGCAATCCGTGCACTTGGTCTTCTTGTGCTTGCCCAGAAGCGGATACTTCGTCTGCTTGTCGTGGTCGAATTTGATGTCCTTCCAGTCGTCAGCAACGTGACATGTCTCACACTTGATACCGAAGTTGCCCTTGTGCGCCTTGTCGTCGTCTTTTTTATGGCATGAGACGCAAGTCATCTTCAACTTGTCTTTGTACAGGTCGCCCTTATGGCAATCAGTGCACTTAGCCTTCTTGTGCTTGCCGAGCAGATCGAACTTGGTCTGTTTGTTGTGATCGAATTTGATTTCTTTCCAGTCTTTCTCTACGTGGCAGGTCTCACACTTCTGGCCGAACTTGCCCTTGTGCGCCTTGTCGTCATCCTTCTTGTGACACTCATTACATTTCTTCGGCGTACCTTTGTACTTCTTGTTGATATGGCACTTGTCGCACTTCACTTCCACGTGCTTGCCCAGCAACGGGAATTCCGTCTTGTCGTGATTGAATTTGGTCTGTTTCCAGTCCTTGGCCGTATGGCATGACTCGCACTTCTTGCCCAACTTGCCGTTGTGGGCCTTGTCATCATCCTTCTTGTGGCAGGCGACACAAGCCATCGGCGTGTTTTTGTACTTGTGATCGATGTGACACTTCAGGCACTTCACATCGACGTGCTTGCCTTCCAGCTTGAACTTGGTCTTGCTGTGATCGAAGTTAGTGGTTTTCCAGTCCTTTTCTACGTGGCACTTGCCGCAATCTTCACCGAGACCGCCTTTGTGCTTGTCATCCTTTTTGTGGCAGCTGAAGCAAAGTTGTGGTGCCTCACGGAATTTCTTCCCCGCCTTATGACAACTCTCGCACTTGACCTTTGAAGCCAAATGCCCGCCCTTGAGTTCAAAGTCAGTCAGCTTGTGATCGAATTTTTTCTGATCGAATTCGGCTGCCTTGAAATCGCGTCCTTTATGCTCAGCGTGACACTCTTTGCAATCTTTCGTCGTATCGATGCGCCCATGATGCCCCTTCTTCTCGGCGACATCCTTGCCAACATCCTTATGGCAATCCATACACAGATTATTCTGCGCTTTCTTATCGAACTTCTTATGGCAAAGCTCGCACTTCTCTTCTTCTTTGGCATGACCCTTGATGACGTCGCCCGGCATCAGAAGTTTGTTGGCGTGCGCCTGCATGGGCAGGACGAACAAGAAGAAGACAAGTGTGAGTGCGCGAATAAACATATTTCTAATCAATCAGTAAGCGTGAACAGCGTAGACGTGATAGATGGCACTGAACACCATCATGAATACCAGCGGTATATGGAAAATATGCCACCAGGAAAACAGGCGCTCGTAGGTATGGAACTGTGCGGCATCGCGCACGGCATGCAGGTAGGCAGTGATCTTTTCCTTATACTCCTCATACATCTTTTCCAGCCCCTTGCTTTGCTCGGCACTGAATTGCTTCTCGGCCCCCTGTGCACGCATCACCTGATGCAACTCCATGGGCAGGCGGTGTGACAGGATTGCCGACCTGATCCCCATTTTGGCAAAACTGATGAATCCGTAGCCAGTCTCCTTGGCATATTTCTCGGCCATGTCATGGAATGCCTGAAGCTGCTGCTCGATATTTGGCGCAAAACCGAACATCGACTTGATGTCACCCGTCTGCTCCATTTCCGCACGCAACTCATTCACGGTCGCCTGACGACCATAGAGACCATGGTGAATTTTCGTATAGAAGAAACGGCCAAACGTACCACTACCAGACACCAGCAGCATGCAGTACATCGCCACAGCAGCGTTGATCGATCCGGTTTGATGAATGAATGGGATATATACGTGATAGGTGGAATGAAAGATGATGAACAACGGCCCCAAGATCCCCAGCACCATG